>JAKVCB010000418.1 GCA_022448345.1 Pirellulales bacterium | reverse complement strand
CCGCGATCGCTTTCAAGCCGCCAGGCAAAACCGGATTCCCAGGGTTCTTTACGTCGCCGCGCTCCAGTACACGCATGATTCCAGGTGCGGCAGGTATCACAGTGAAAACTGGGGTCGAAAATTGTTTCCTGAGTTTGTCGATTTCTTTGTTGAGGGCCTCGATGCCCGATTGGTAGTGTTTTTCTTTCGTAGCGACAGGGTTTGGCAGGGTCGCATTGATTGGGCCGCTATAAAATTGAACTGCGAAATGCCCAGGTTGGTGCTCGACGGCATGGATTGCGCCCGTGCCGGAATGCGCCCAGCGGTGAGACGAGGAGCCGTGGAAAACTTTGTGCCGAGTCGCCACTTGTGATCCCGGAGCGTGGACATGCTGCAGATCCGCAAAGGTCTCATGAAATACGGTGTGTTCAGACTCATCGGTCACGGTGATCGAGTCGAGGCACGCTCCAAATCGGTTGGTGTGTATGGGGAATGCGCTAATCTGAAATGTCAGACGCCCCGTGCCGTCTCCACGATAAGTGAAGGTCTTGTCAATAAATGTTCCCGCTTGTTGGTTTTTCCAGACGCCAGGTTTCATGTAATGGCTTGCCAACAGAGAGCCGTTTTGCCGAACGACTCGCAGTGAGAGGCCATCACGGGCCCCAGTTGCTTGCGCTGCAGTGGCCCAAACGGTTGGAGCGATCTTGAGGCTGACGTGATATTGGACACCTGCCTGATTCGCAGGAGTTGGTTCCTTCAAGGTGATTTGGTTGGTGGCCGTCTCTGTGAAGCCATTACGTTCCCAAATTGAGTTAACCAGCTGGCCTTGCAAATTGTCCCGCTTGTCTTCGAGTTCCCGCAATTTCTTCCTGGCTGCGGGCGTAGCGAGGTTTGTGATTTGTCGTGAGCCATGGGTGACTCCACCGAGTGCCGCAATAAACTGGTAATATTCGCGGGTCGAAATAGGGTCAAATTTGTGATCGTGGCAGCGTGCGCAATTTACTGTTAAGCCAAGAAACGTTTGTGCTACAGTGCCCGCCATCTCTTCGAGTTCGTCATGGCGGGCAGCCAGTTTCATGAGAGGGTTTTTCCCAAGCACCGTGTTGTGGATGCCGGCGACGAGGAAACCGACCGCTGCTGCACCCGAAATCGAATCGGGGCTAACCAGGTCTCCTGCGATTTGCAGTTCTGCGAACTGATTGTAGGGCAAGTCTCGATTCAGCGATCGAATGATCCAATCCCGGTAGTGCCAGGTGCCAGTTCTCGGCACATTGTATTCGTAGCCATGGCTTTCTCCGAATCTTGCCACGTCCAGCCAGTGTCGAGCCCAGCGTTCGCCGTAATGTCGGGAATCAAGCAGCTCGTCAACGATTCGTTCCCAATGATCCTGCGTAGGGTGTTCCGTGAATCGGTCTATGAGATCAGGAGGGGCAGGTAGTCCGAGCAGGTCGAAATGGATTCGGCGGATCAAAACACGCGGGTTTGCCCTGGGACCAGGCCGCAGGCCATTGTCATGCAAAAGAGCTTGCACAAAACGGTCGATTTCGTTGACCACGATTGTGTCACGACTGGCCGGAGGGACTTTGACGGGGAGAAGTGGCTTGAGTGACCACCAGTCGTACCCCGCGTATTGCTCGGTGGATAGACGGGCGGCGTCGGTGAGGTCGTTGCCCCATTGCGCACCGTTTTGGATCCATCGCTTGATGATTTCCTTGCTTTTCTTGTCAAGCGGTTTCTTGGGTGGCATTTCATCCGCTTGGATACGTTGCCAC
>JAKVCB010000417.1 GCA_022448345.1 Pirellulales bacterium | reverse complement strand
TGGGTGTTTGGAAACCATAACCGGCAAGGCATTTGGAAGCTGAAGGAAA
Source organism: Pirellulales bacterium (assembly GCA_022448345.1). Taxonomy (GTDB): domain Bacteria; phylum Planctomycetota; class Planctomycetia; order Pirellulales; family Lacipirellulaceae; genus JAKVCB01. Next base: position 1,717 of record JAKVCB010000417.1, on the reverse strand, counting down.
TGCTACCGGACGCTCAGGGCAAAGGTCTTTGGGACCAGGAGAATGTCGACGAGGATACGAGCGAACAGATGCTCAACTGGTATTACTCCAAGGACCGGGCCGTTTAGGGGCCGGAGGTCGCAGAAAGCGCGTCCTCTGGCAGGGGTAACCTTTTCTCGTTCGGGCTTGTTAGCCCTTGCGAGCCGATTCAACCCAGTACGCGGGTCCATACCCTTCTCGGCGCCCGTGTTTTTCTAGGTCCGTTTTTTGAAGTCCTCATCGGTCACCTGCCAGTCGTGACCGGTGGCGGCAGTTTCTAAACACTCGCCCTTTTGTGTCCCGTAAATGGCGCACTTCTTGAAATACCTTCTACCAACCTTTCGCAGCTACTGTGCACTCTCCACCCACGCAGTATTACCGATCCCAGACAAGCGTTCGTCCCCGCTTGCTGGTTTTTATGCGCACTATAGAGGGCACATCCAGGGTAACTCGCTACCCCAAAGGGCAGCAAAACCTTGCCCCCGCACTGGGGCCAGATTACACTAGCCAGTGGTGTTCCGCAGACAACCCATGGCCTTAGGATCCCTAATCCCAGGATAAAGCTAATGCGTTTGTTTGACTTATTAGTGGCCCCAGCAATCGGTCTGTTGTTGCTAACGAACTCGACCGTACATGCAATTGACGGTAAGGGAGAGTTTTATCCGAGTCCAAATCTGGAAACCATCACGCTTGACAGTGGTCGCTGGTCAAACGATGAGTCATTCGAGAACGTCGGTACGCTGAATAACAGCGACCACGGAGAACTGATCAACTGGTCCAATCACACACTAACCAACACCGGCACACTCAGTAACAGCGACCATGGCGAGTTGACGAACTACGGCATACTGAACAACCACAGTACGCTGACAAACGCCGGCACACTAAATAACGGTGGCGACCTGGTAGACATCAACTTTGCGGCTGCGAATATAAAGCCAGGCCATAACAGGTTTAAAAATGCAGCCGATTCGTTGCACTACGAGGGTATCGCCAACTACCGTGGCCGCACGGTGGACCTGGTGGTGGACGAGGCTACCCCCAGTAACAGTCAGGCCTGCTCAGGTTCCTATGGCGGCACGAGTCCATGCACAGGTTTCCTCAATGGCCACTTTGGAAAAATTTATCTATCGAGGGGCAATTCCAATTACTACCTCGACCACCTGGAGTTCAGCTTCGTCTACCAGGATGATGGCAGCCCGGCAACACTGCCCGCGTTCTACTTCAGCTTCCTCGATCTCGACAATAACGAGGAGGTCCACGTTTGTGACGACGCCATTCTTTGTGGCCCTTCCTACTCCCACGTTGACTACCGGCAGGCAACGAAGGGGCTCCAGCTCGATGGTGACGGCTTGCTACCAACCGTAGCGGGATATACAACGCTCAAGAGAAAGGGGAATGCCCAACCCAATAACCCCTCCGCAAGTACTGACCCGCTCAACCTCGCAGATGTTGTGCAGAGGCATGCAGCGCGATTCTTCTTCCGCAACACCTCCTCGTTTCCGGTTAAGTTTCGCGGTGGTCCCAACAAGGCAAGTAACAGGTGTTGCCAGCAAATCTTCTTCACGGGCTTTATGGACCTGAACACCAACGCCGGCGCGCTGAACAACAGCGATCATGGCGAGCTGACCAATTACGGAGAACTAACGAACACCGGTGCGTTGTCCAACGCAGGCACGCTGACCAACCGCGGTATTGT
>JAKVCB010000416.1 GCA_022448345.1 Pirellulales bacterium | reverse complement strand
GCATAACTTACGTGCGTTATAGGCAGCGGTGAGTTGTCGGGACACGGGTCAGGTGGACCAGAAGGCAACGTGTAAATAGCCATGAGAAGCCAACCCGTTAAAGATCGAATGACAACCGTGGTACTCTCGATAGCAAAATGTTGCTACTCACTCGGTGGAACTTCACTTCAACAAGAAACGAGTTGTATCCGGGGAAGCAGAATCCCTTTCTCAAATCGCCAGAACAATTACATTTAACGCTTCTTGTGCAAACTACCAAGATACCCGATTCTACCGTGCTAATGCAACCAGATTGTCGCGGTGAACAACCTCCTCATAGGGACAATGTCCCAGAAGTTGCACGATCTGGTCGCTGGGGTGACCCGCAATTTTTCGCATTTCTTCGGCGTGATAATTGATTAAACCACGCGCCAGCTCACACCCATATTCATCGGCCAGAGTCACGACATCCCCCTTGGCAAACTGCCCAATAACAGTCAGCACACCAATTGCTAACAAGCTCCGCCGACGTTCGACAATCGCGCGAACAGCTCCAGCATCGAGCTGCAACTGACCGGCTGGTTGCGCTGTGAAACCGATCCAGCGTTTTTTGGAAGTGATTGCAGGCCCCTGTGCTAAAAACAGCGTCCCCAATGGCTCAGCCTGAAGAATTTGGGTTAAAACACCTGGCTGCCGACCATCGGCAATAATGACATTTTCGCCAGCAGCGGTAGCAATCTGGGCGGCCTCCAGCTTGCTGCGCATACCCCCCTTACTCCATGCATTCGACTCGTTTGTATCGCATATGAACTGGTGGATCGCTTGATTGAGGTCGTTAACCACAGGTATGACCGAAGAGTCGGAATCGCCCGGAGGCCCGTTGTAAAGGCCTGCAACATCTGAGAGTAACACAAGAAGTGGAGCACGAATCAAGTTCGTGACCATGGCCGCAAGCTGGTCGTTATCGCCTACATTTCGTTGCAACTCATCAACCCGTACCGTATCGTTTTCGTTGATGATTGGGATCGCGCCGTAACGAAACAAAGCAAGAATAGTGTTTCGGACATTTAAATAGCGGGTTCTATCATTGAGGTCATCAGCCGTCAGCAAAATCTGGGCGGCGTGCCTGCCATGCGTTTCAAGTGCCCGATTATAGGCCTCGATTAGCCGGCTTTGCCCAACAGAGGCAACCGACTGCAACTGTGCAAGGTCGCTCGGCCGCGAAGTAAGGCCTAGCCGCCCCATTCCGGCTCCAACGGCCCCACTGCTGACAAGCGCCACCCGTCGCCCATCGTCGACGAGTCTTACCAATTCATGACCAATCGCCTCGACACGTTCCGTATCGAGCGTACCATCGTCGCGGGTAAGTACACGGGTACCGACCTTCACGACAATAGTGTCAACATTGGTAACGATTTCTTGACGAACAGGATCAAGCATGGAAATTCGCTTAATCGACACTCCTGGGTGACAAAAGGATCGCGACCCAATAAGACCCCACGACCCATCTCACAAGCAAGCGAGGACCACTGCTGGTGGAATCGTGTGTCACTTGGGATACGCCCCCTTGGGGCCTTGGGATATGCCCCCTTGGGGCCATGTTAATATCGGCTACGTTGCCAACGATATTGACCAGTTGCCCCTTATTCGGCAGCTTCCACCACCTGACGTAGGCCAGCAGCAACCTTCACCAACCACTTTGTCCCACCCATGGTAGGGATTACATAAACTGTGGAAAGTTGCAAATTCGGGCCAGCCTTCCCCAGCATACACCCATCACCACCACAAT
>JAKVCB010000415.1 GCA_022448345.1 Pirellulales bacterium | reverse complement strand
AGTCTCCGTCGCGCGATCCTGTCCTGCCACCGCGTCCTTGGGTTGGTTGTCCGCCACCAACTCTGACTTCTTCTCGTCGCCAGTTTCACTGGCAGCCTCACCCTGCTTCTCCTTCTCCAGCTCATCAGCGAGGGGAACCTGTACAGGGGGTACAGGCGGTAGCAACCTCCTCTGTAACAAAGTCCACCCGAACACAACCAGGGCAGCACTCAAACCAAAAAGAACCAACCGTCTTTCCACGATGTACCAATTCTTTCCAAAGAGGTGGCCACACTACCAGGTGACCACAGTGCAACAGGATCGGCAGAGCGATGCTTCACGGTCGGCAATCAACCGTTTTCAGCGCCCTGCGAGGAGTCGCTCCCCGAGCGAATCATCCAAATCTGGAATCCCGAAAATTTTATTAGCCGTTTCCTGTTGAGGGTACTCGACACGATGAAATTCAACCTGCTGCTCTTCCAGCGTCACGTAACAACTCCTCGGATCACCATCGCGAGGCTGACCAACACTGCCAACATTGACCATCACTTTGTCACTACTCAAACGATACCGGTTGTTAATATCTGGTGGGCTAAAGAACTCATTGCTATCGGTGAATACTCCGGGAACATGCGTATGCCCCTGAAAGCAATACTGTTGAATGAGCTGGAATACTCTGGTCATCTTCTGCGAGTTGTAAACATCTTCCGGAAAAATATATTCGTTCAACGGACTCCGTGCCGAACCATGGACAAACAAGAGATCACCTTCACGGTGATTTCGTTGCAGCTCACAAAGAAAATCCCAACGCCGTATACGCTGCTGTTCGCCTGTTTCAGCTTCTAACTGTTGTCGCGTCCAAAAAATCGCCCGTTCGGCGCCGCTACTGAACGCCTCAGGATCAAACAGGGCACCATGGTCATGGTTCCCCAGAATGCAGACCTTAAAATCCATTGCCACGTCCAGGCATTCACAGGGATTCGGCCCATAACCGATCACATCACCTAGACAATAGATCTCGTCGACATCTCGCTTGGAGATGTCGTCTAGCACTGCCTGCAGCGCTTCCAGGTTGCCGTGAATATCACTGATGATCGCTCGCTTCACAGCGTAACCCTTGACGCAATCTAGCGACCTCTAGCGTAACCCAGGGAGCAGCCAGTATGTTGAACCGCATCAAACACACCCACACGCAACGGCTTTCCAGAGCCGCAAACTCAAAGTCTAGGACGACTTACGACAACGGTCAAGCGGCCTCACTGGGCCCCGTTGCCGTCATGTACCAGCCACTGCAGGCTGGAGTGATGTGTAGCGCGGACTCCACAATGCCTGACGCCAATAAGCTGGTGGGCAAGGCCTGCAGCACCCGGTCCTAGCAGACGGACATCGGCACTCGAAAATCCCTCATTCAGCGTCCCGATTTCAAACGATCGCCGAGCATATTATCGAGTTGATCAACGCGGTAGATCTTGTTGGCAGTGGCCTCGAAATCATATTCAACGCGCCTGAAAATCAGGCGTTGCTCACTCTTATCAAGAATAACGTAGCTGCCACGCGGATCGCTGTCCCGAGGCTGGCCAACGGACCCCACATTGAACATTGCCTTGTCGCCGGTCAGGGCGACTTCGCCGCCGAGTTCATCCGGAGAACGAAAATCACCCTCGAGCGGAAACATGCCTGGAATATGCGTGTGACCCTGAAAACAGTAGCCTTCAAAGCGTGAAAACAACCCTTCCATTTTCCGCAGGTTGTAGACATCCTCTGGAAACACGTACTCGTTAGTTGGGTCGCGTGGCG
>JAKVCB010000414.1 GCA_022448345.1 Pirellulales bacterium | reverse complement strand
TGGGCCCAACTGCGCCCAGGCACTGGTGTCCAGTACCATCAGGACCTCGGTGTCCCGTAGTTCGTCGAGTTGTACATCGGCACTGAGTTTCATGATCCGTTGCTGTGGATCGATAAAAGACAGATTGGGCGGTGTTTCCTGCCCGTTGACGATCCGCACCTCTTTGCCAAGTTGTTCCAATACTGCCGCCATCCCCAACTCGCTTCCTAACGCATCGCAATCGGGGCGTATATGGCTGGTGAGCAGGAAGCGTTGATTTGCATTGATGAGGTCCACGAAACGTGGCCAGTTGATACTCATAAAATGTCCAGTGGTTCGAGTAGCAAAGGTGATTCGATGGTTGGCTGAGGTCAGTGATTCCGAATCGCGTATTGGTAATTGCAACCACTTTGGTCGCAGAGTGTCTGGGGTCAGGACCTGGTGTGGGTAGCTTTCGAAAGCGTGGTGAAATCTCCGCACACCTTTCTAGTATTGTCGACATCCCGATGCAGTTGATCTTGCAGTTCGCTGGCAGAATTGAAACGGACTACTTCACGCAATCGTTGCAGAAATTCTATTTCCAGCGACTGCCCATACAGCGACTCAGAAAAATCCAGCAGGTGGCATTCGATTTTCAATTCGTTTTCCTGGAAGGTCGGATTGGTTCCGATGTGAATCGCAGTGTCCCAGGTCGATTGTTTGACAAAGGCCCGGCCAGCATAGACTCCTGGAGGAGGGCAAAGCGTACTGACCTGATCCAGATTCGCAGTTGGGAATCCAATGGTCGCACCGCGGCGTTCCCCGGGGACGACGGTCCCCCGGATGCGGTAGGGTTGCGTCATCAGCTGCTGGGCACGGTGGACGTCGCCAGCCTGGATCAGTTGTCGCAGCCGACTGCTTGATACGATGCCGTCGGCTGCCATCAGGGGCTCGACAACGTGGAGATCGACGTCAGCGCCCTCGCAGAGCTGCTGGAGTGTGTTAATGTCACCACGGCGGCCCTTCCCAAAATAAAAATTGGGCCCTTCGACAACTGCCCGGGCTGCGAGCTCGTCATGGACGATTGTCTGAAAGAACATTTGGGGAGAGAGTTCCAGCAACTTCCGGTCTGTGGGGTAGGCGATCATCGCGTCGACACCCAGTTCGGCGAGTAAAACCGATTTGCGTTCTGGCCAGGTGAGCGGAGGTGGAGTCTGTTGTGGCCGGAGTATTTGTACCGGGTGGGGAGAGAACGTAAAGACCACTGCGGGGCCATGGACACGGTCTGCCTGGCGGCGAAGTTCGCTGAGGATTCGCGCATGGCCATGATGGACCCCATCGAAGTTGCCGATGGTAATCGCACCGAGGCGGATCTCGCCCAGGCCAGGTTCTAGACTATGGAGCAACTTCACCGTTCAGTGCCACGCAGCAACGAAGGAAGCGTAGAGGAGAAGCGTGGTATTATTACTTCCGCATCGGCGAGCTATCAAGCGGAGGTTGACGGATCCGCCGGGATGGTGCCAGCGGAATGGGATAGAATCATCGCCGGTCAATGGGCTAGTGCCCGGCGGTTGTTTGCAAGGTTCGCTGCGGACGATTCCACGATCCAGGGAGATGAACAGTCATGAATGAGGGTTTGGAGGGACGAACAGCGCTCGTTACGGGTGGGGCACGGGGTATTGGCCGAGCAATTTGCCAACGCTTGGGTGCTGCTGGCGCGAATGTGGTAATTAACTATGTGAGTAATCAGGCTGCCGCAGAAGAGACAGCACAGCAGGTGGAGGCGGCAGGTGCCACTGCTCACCTCGTGCGAGCGGATGTTGC
>JAKVCB010000413.1 GCA_022448345.1 Pirellulales bacterium | reverse complement strand
GACCGCCGTTCCGGAGAACACTGTCTGCGTGGGGACATTGCCGGCGGTGACTTCTTCCAGGACACGGAGTTGCGTGCCTTCACCACCAAGGTCTGCGGCAATGAGCGCGTAGCCATCGACCATTGCTTTGTCGTGTGGCGGAGAGTCGACATCACTGGTGATGTCTTCGGCCAGAACCCGTCCGCAGGCCTCGACAATACCGCGCCGCGTAGCTGCGCGGATCTCGGCGTGTTGTAAAATGGCGGTACTGGCTTCTTCGACGCTGAGCATGATCCGGTTTACCGAGCCAGTCAGGAGGTTGGCGCCGCGTGCTGGTCGAGTTGAATGAAACGCTTCAACAACTCATGGCCGCATTCGGTCAGGAAACTCTCCGGATGAAATTGCCATCCTTCGAGTAGGTATTGGCGATGTCGAATTCCCATGATTTCTCGTGAACCGTCTGGGGCCTCGCACCATGCAGAAAGGGTGAATTGGTCGTCGAGTGAGCCAGGTTCAATGATCAGGCTGTGGTAGCGTGTTGCGATAAATGGGTTGGGAAGGCCCGCGAAGAGCCCTTGATTGTCGTGGTGAATTTGGTCTGTTTTCCCGTGCATTAGTCGTGGTGCCCTGACGATATTTGCTCCATTGGATTGGGCGACCGATTGGTGTCCCAGGCAGACTCCCAGGATAGGCAGTTTGCCAGTCAACTGCGCGACCGACTCCAATGATACGCCTGCTTCATTCGGCGTGCAGGGGCCAGGAGAAATGATCAGGTGGCTGGGTTTTTTCTCCAGGATCTGGGAGGGCGTAATCCGGTTGTTGCGAAAGACCTGGATTTCCAGATCTGGATCAATTTCACCCAGACGTTGGACCAGGTTGTAGGTAAACGAATCGAAGTTATCGATGATCAGAATCATGGGATTTCCAGGAGTCCTCTCATCATACACGCCCGGGAACAAACTGGGCAGCGTCCGCCGTTGTAACACGTCAGCCAGCCGTATGGGGTATTGGCAACCGATTTGGCTTGCATTTGCTGTTTAGCCTCCAAAACCACTGTAGCGTTTGACTCCACGCCAGAGGAGAACACGCGATAAGCCGATCAAGAAGATCAACCAGGCCGCTTCAATCCACAGTCCTCGTACGAGTTCCTGGCCGGTAACTTTGCCGAGAAAGATTGCCGACGGAAAGTACGCGAGATATTTCAGCGGTAGAAGATCCACGATTTGGCCCCAGGGTTCACCAAGCAGGTCGAGGGGAAACATGTGTCCGGAGAGAAAGAAGCTCAGCAGCATGTAGACAAACAACAGGGAACTGACTTCCAGCCACCAGAAACCAATCAGTCCAATCGATGCTTCCAGGAAGAATCCGAGCAGGAATCCCATGATCAACGATGCCACGAAACAAGCCAGCACTTCGGGCTCCGGCCAGCCGGGAACGAAGTAATCGCGGCACAGAAAGAAAACCAAGGCAAAGGGGCCTGCGGCGATGACGTAGTACACGAGTTTGTGGGCAACCCGTGTAAGAAGCAGGAATTCCATCAATCCAATCGGCTGAACAAGAAATTTCTTGATCTCACCATCACGAATCTGCAGGGCGATTCCTGAAGCTAAACCAGGCATGCTGGAGAAGGCGCGGCTGAGCATGGTAAGCAGGTAGTAGGCGACAAAGTCCTGGTACCGGTAGCCGACAAATTCGATTTGGTCGAGAGTTTTTCCAGATCCGACCCGTTGCCCTTCGAAGATGGCGTACCACAGAAAAATCTGCGTAATGATCGGCAGGAAACGCATCAGAGTGCCCAGGGCGAAATC
>JAKVCB010000412.1 GCA_022448345.1 Pirellulales bacterium | reverse complement strand
CAGGCCACACTGGCAAGTCGGCGTCCTTCAGTAACCACAGGAGCGCACCGGCAATGGCCGTACCAAAGATAATCGCCAGAAATGTTAGCATCATGAAGATGCCGTTGGCACGAGGCAAATCACTCGCAATGAGCGTCTCTGGTAAAATTCCATATTTCGCAGGACCAAAAAAGGTACTTTGGAGCCCCATGAAAAATAAAATCAACAACAAGCCAGAAAACCCAATCCAATCGTGACAATAAAACACAATAAGACCGCCGGTCATTACCGCGATCTCTGCAACTTTCGAAAGTACAATGATCGTCCGCTTGCTGTATTTGTCAGACAGGTAACCGGCAAGTCCCGAAAACAGGAGGAAGCCACTTGCGAAAACGATCATTGCTTCGCTTTGCCGATCAGGAGGACGAACCGCTCCTGCCACGCCGATGGCGGCTGGAGTTGCCAGCAATAGCATCAATTGCTTGAACAGATTATCGTTGAAAGCCCCTAAGAACTGCGTTGCAGCTAGCCCCCAATAACTCTTATCGTGATAGAGCGACACACTTTCAGAAGTTGGCGGCTGTATTGCACCAGATTTCCCAGACGGTTCAGGCATCGTGGAATTATGCCGCAGCAGGGAAGCCTATTACAAGATCGATACCCGGTTCACCCTATGACTTACCGTTCGACCGGGCTTGAATTTTTGCCACAACCTCAGGCAATGGGTAATCAAGGATCGGAATCTCTTGTCCGGTGGTTTCTCTTAACCGTTTCCATCCCCGGGAAACCAGCGCCTCTCGTGCCCGAACAAAGTCGGCATCGAGCGACCGTTTGTCAAACGCGCCTGACACGACCACTGGCTCGAAGCCATCTGCCATAATGTATTGGGCCAATGCTGGATTGCAGCGGATATGTCGCTCACCGGTTGTGTGCAGGACCTCGGGATCCAGCATGCCAATCACATAGCGCAGATAAAGATCACTATCGATGATCTCCGCGACATCTTTGCCGCACACCTCACAAAGATACCCTTCGTCACATTTGGCCATAATGAATATTGCCGGGATACATAAACAACTAAATGCGATAGAGTCACTGCCACGATTCAGGATTGGAGTTTATTCTCAATCGGCTTTCATTTTTAATTTCAACGGGCAGGTCGCGCCCGCCAGGCGGCTACAAGCCAAGTACGTCGCGAATATCATACTTTCCAGGCGGTCTGCCCACGAGCCATTGGGCAGCAACAATCGCTCCCTGGGCATAACAATCACGACTGGTCGCTGCAACGCGCAGTTCAATCGTCTCTCCTAAAAGCCCAAATACAATTGTGTGTTCTCCCGGATTGTCTCCGGTGCGAATTGCGTGATACCCAATCTCTCCATGAGGCCGCTGGCCAGGGCGCCCCTCCCGGCCATGTTGGTGTCGGGATTGCCCCATCGCCTGAGAAATGATGTCTCCAAAGGCGAGGGCTGTCCCACTTGGTGCATCTTCCTTAAACCGGTGATGCCGTTCCAGTATTTCAACATCAGCACCGGTGGGATGCGCGGCAAGTGCATTGCCTGTTATCTGGCTCAACTTCATCAAGAGATTGACCGCCAGGCTCATGTTGGGTGCCTGACAAATGGCAATACTTTCGGCCACATTGTCCAGTTGCTCCTGCTCCTGCTCTGTCAAACCGGTGGTTGCCAGAACCACAGGCACCTCATGCTGAAGACACGCCTTGCCAATCGCAACGGCCGCTTGAGGAACTGAGAAATCAATGACCGCATCAACCTGTTTGGGCATTTCTGACCCAACCAGGATCCCGATCT
>JAKVCB010000411.1 GCA_022448345.1 Pirellulales bacterium | reverse complement strand
TCACCGAAATGAAAGATAACGGAAACGACCTACGACCGCCGATCAGTTCCCTTTGGTCGGCGAACCCCAGTGAGGCAAACAACTTGTCTGCGCTGCCAGACAGCAGACTGGGCCGCAATCAATTTCTGGAACAGCAATACATGTTCTACGGAACAGTCCACTGGAAACCGAGTCACGTTTTTCTTTCACAGCTTTTTTCCAGCCCCATGTCCGGCGATCGCGTCACTTTTGCCAAAGGGATGCTGTTCCTTCCAGTCCCTCGGCTCCGATGGGACTACACCCAATGCTGCACCCTGATTCCAGGACGGTGGTTTGGCAACAAGGCGACCCAGGTACCGGTGACAAGCGATGAGAAAGGTTGGGTGCGGTTCACCGACGATATTTCCTGGAATTTGTTAAACCAAAACTGGCAGTACAAATTGATTCCTACGGGCAGTGGATACCTAAAGGATATCCTCACGCAAAGCCCTGGCGGATGGCATAACGAGGGTGAGGGTGGCCGGGGTTATGTGCCGCCCAGCTTCGGTGACCTAACTGCCCAGGACCTTCTGAACATCAACACGCACTGAGGCTTCCAATGCGGTGCCTTCCAATGCGGCGATCATTTTTCGAGTTCGCTCAGTTCGATCTGCGTGCCCCCCATGACCTTGAGTACGGGCAGAAACACGACCAGTCCGCTTGCGTCATCGAGAGGCGTGACCGCAATTTGAATGTGTCCTGCTCCACATTTTCCACTTGCTCGCGTGGCATCAAAATCATGCCACTCCCCATCGCACCAGATTTGGTTCCACATGTGATAACCAAACCCACCGAGCGTGGGAACGTACACCAGGCCGAGAACGACGCGGGCGGGCAAGCCGCGTGCGCGGGCCAAAGCGGCCAGCAGCACCGCATGCTCGGTACAGTCACCGCGTTGCGTGCGAGCCACCTCAGCGGCCGAAGCCAATGCAGCAGAAAAATCTTTCTGTTCAATCCATGCATTTACTTGTTGTGTGAGTGCTGCAGCCAATCTCAATTCGGTCTCAATTGCCGGCACATCACGTGCCAACTGTTGGATCACATCATTCTCGTGTTCGATCATGCGGCTCGCTTGACGATCCGCCGGCGTGGGGCGATCCGCCGCAAATGGACCGGCGGCCGAGTCTGACGCTTGCGAATTGGGCTGCACGATCAGTTCCCAGGTCCCTCTCTGCTCCCCCGCTTTGCAGGTCTGCCGTGGAGTATTGGGAAAGGGGGGCCCACTCTGGGCAGACGTTACCTGCACGCGATAGCGGGCAGGCGTCAACGGAGAAAAATCAGCCCGGCTCCCCTTTAGCGGAATGACTGTGCCGACAATCAAATCTGGCGGCGCAGCATCTTGGCCCGCTAGCGCTTTGGCCTTCGTGGTCCGAATCGTACTCTGGCTGAGGGTTGGTTCGTCGGTTCGGAGAATGCGCCCGGTTCGATCCATCCAGAGCGTTGCTTCGAATTGTTGTCCAGCCAATGTCGTTCGGCTATGAATCGGCAGTAATTCCTGGGCATCTGAAAGAAGCTTCGTGTTGCTCCACTGGCCTGCTGTGAGTTCCGTTTGCGCAAGGCGATGAAAAATCGGCAGCAGTGCGGAAAAACTTCTTTTCTCTCCAGGTACCATCGGTTTATTTTTAAGCGAAGTCTGTTCGTAAAAAAAACCGTGATCGCTGGCACTCCAAGGAATTTCATGTCTACTGGAACGATCACCCTGGCGGGTTGTGATCTCGAGTTTCCGCCCCACGACCTGACCTGTCGTCACTGTCGGCTGACGGCCAAGGTTAGC
>JAKVCB010000410.1 GCA_022448345.1 Pirellulales bacterium | reverse complement strand
GAAAAGAAATAATGCCGCAGGCATTATCTAGAGACATCGAAACGAAACCACAGAAATAAAATACATAAAAAGGGGAAATCATGGCTGCAATCACTTGGCTTGGAACAGACGCAAGCAACCCGGGAGACTTCGACTCCACAGCAAATTGGTCGTCGGCATCCGTTCCAGGGGCTGGCGATACGGTTATATTCACGAGCGAGTACAACTATAACTGCACGGTTGGAATGAATCAGGGAACAACCGCTTTCTCATCCATCGTTGTAGAGGCCGGCTTCACGGCCTCAATTGGTTCTTTCACTAGTCCGCTTACCTCTGACCCATCAAAGTTTGAGTATCATGGCGGCGGCATTATCTGGATCAAGCTCGGGTCAACCGGCATTCCGGTAGTTGTCTCTAACAGTGGTGCATCAGCCAATGGCTCGTATGGCGTCAATCTGGAGGGAACAGTGTCGACGCTGACGGTATCGAATGGCAGAGTTGGGTACTGCACCCACACAGGGCAAACAGGCTCTGTAACCAATGTGCGAGTATCAGGTGGTGTTAGCGTCCTCGGCTCAAACCTGACATCGGTGACAAACGTCGATATCACCGGCGGTGAGGTTGAAACCCGTGAAACCCCCGCAACGGTAAAAGTCTACAACGGTAAGTTCAAAACTGCCGAAGATGCGGGAGTGTCTACAAAGCTCACGCTGTACGGTGGGTCGGCGGTCCTGGCTGGCACAGGCACAGTCGCGGACCTGCTACTTGATGCACCTGCTGGTAGCACCGTGGATATGACAACCAGTGGTATCGCACGCACGATTACCGCCTTTAAGAATAACGGCGGCTCACTTCTATACGATCCGAATGTGATCACGATCACAACCGAAACGGACGCTGACAAAGCAATCCGCAAAACAGTGGCAAACCTAAATGGCTAAACGTCGAAAACGAGATAGATCAGACAGTGTATCTGATGTTGAACCTGCAGTTGCTGAACCCGCAGTTGTTGAACCTGCGAAACCCGACCGCCAGGACAAAAAAGAATCTCGCACAGATCGACGCAGTGATTTGCTTGATGCCAAAGCTCAGCTGCAATCCGCTAAAAGTCAAAAGTGGAAGTGGTTGTTTTTGACCATTGCAGCCGGAATTGTTGGCTACATGGTGCTGTCGAGTGGCGGTGTCAGCGGACTCATGAACCTGTTCAAAGGAAAATAGTATGTCTCTTGTTTCTGATTTTATATCTGCACTGAAAAGTAAGCGTGTGATCCTGGCTACCGTAACTGCCGCAATGGTTGCTGTTAATTCACAGCTCGAATGGTTCAGTGCTGAAACCCTCAATCGGCTGACCGCGATTGCAGGCTCATTGATACTCGGAGACTCACTTCGCGGGACAAACCCTGACAAATAAAACACCACGGTCTGCCGGTCGTCGCGCCACTGGGCTGCTGCCCTCATTTGCCACTCGGCAGTCCAAGACGACCGGCAGATTTTTACAAAGATAATTCAATGCAAGATGTCATAGATTTTGTTTCGCAACTGGGTCTGCCAGTCGCACTAGTGATTATAGTAATTGTCGCGATTTATAAACTCGCCAGATACATTGCGCCGCTCGGACGGAAGGTGGTTCAAGAGCATGTTATTTTTCTGGATGCAACGAAGATGCAGCAGAAACGCACGGTCGATGCGATTGAAAAGCAAACGGATCTGCTCAGTGGCTTAACCCGCACAAACAAGTCGCTTGTCCATCTGGCAGACGCCGCTGAAAAGGCGATAGAAAACGAACCTGCCGAGGCAAAAAGATGCCTCGACAGGATGCGTAACCTGCTT
>JAKVCB010000041.1 GCA_022448345.1 Pirellulales bacterium | reverse complement strand
CAAAGGGCTTTCGGCGACGAAAGTTTGGAATTCAGAATCCCTTGTGCGAAATGTCTCAGGTTGAGATCAAGTCGAGCAGTATTGTGGCAGTGGTAGGTAGGAAATAATTGTTTTTATTTGGCTGGTCCCTGGTGGGGCGGTAAAGAGTCAGGCCTGAAGGCCGGAATCTTAGTGGTTATTTGGAAATTCATCCTGCTGGTCAGGGGGAGTCCTGCTATACGGGTGGCTTCTTGTGATCGAGGCCTGTGAATGTAGAATTTAACGGCTACGGCTGGTCACTTAAGCCAGTGGTTTGATTACGGTGGCCAGCCACCGGCCCTATTGTCCTGCTGGGACAGCGGTTCTTGCCGGCATCTTCATGGCAGGCACCAATTGACGTCTCTGTGCGACCACTTCTACAATGCACGTACGTAATTTCTCCGATTTTATGGCATACGACCGTGAGGGTCACTGGTTGTTTTATATTTTATGGCCAGGATGAGTGGCTTGTCCTCTCCGTTGAAAAGAGTTCAGCGGATGGTTAAAGGCTGGGACTCCGGTTTCAGCATTCATCGCTCTGGCCAATTCGATTCGGCTTCAAGGTGCAGTGCCGATGGCATTTCTTGAACTCATAGCGGGCCGACAGCCTGGCACCCGGTTTGAACTATCGGGTGATCGGCAACTCATTGGCCGCGGTAGTGATTGCGATTTTCCGTTGGATGTGGCAGCGGTGAGTCGTCGGCATGCCGTGTTTTATGTCGAGAAGGGCCGTCATTATGTCGAAGATCTTGGCAGTCGCAATGGTACGCTGGTCAATGGGGCCATGCTGACCACTCCGGCGCTGTTGTGCGACGGGGATCAGGTGCGGATTTGTGATCAAACGCTCTCGTTTCGTCTGATGGAAGAGTCGGCAGGGGGCGTTGCGCGGGGAAGTTTGGCCGACCACGTCGTCCCCTCCGGAGTTGAGGTCAATTTGGTCGATGATGACGACGGCCAAGGTACGGTTGTCGCGACTCTGGAACTGGGAGGTGGAGGTTCGGCCAGTTGGCGGCTCTCAGCAAAACCGGAGGTCAAGTTAGGAGCCCTTGTTGAGATTTCCAACAATTTGGGCAACGTATTGTTGGTCGACGAAATCCTTCCAAAGATTCTTGAAAGCCTGTTTAAGATCTTTCTTCAGGCCGATCGGGGTTTTGTCATCATGCGTTCTCGTGCAGATGCTCCGCTGATTCCGGTGGCCACAAAGATGCGCCGTCAGAGTGACGAAGGAAAAACGCGGATCAGTCGCACCATCATTGAGGAGGCCATGAAGGGTCGCAAAGCGATCTTGTCTGCCGATGCCACTGCGGATGAGCGGTTCAACCTTGCCCAGAGTATTGCCGATTTCCACATTCGTTCGATGATTTGCGCGCCGATGCTTGACTCCAATGGGGAGCCGATTGGAGTGATTCAAATTGATACGTTGAATCAAAAGAGTCGCTTTACCGATGATGATCTGGAAGTGCTGGCTGGCGTCGCCAGCCAGGCGGCTATCGCAATTGATAATGCGAAAATGCACGAGCAGGTATTGGCACAACAAGCAATTCAACGCGATCTGGAGTTAGCCCAGCGGATGCAGTTGGCCTTGTTGCCCTCCGTACCTCCGGAAGTTCCCGGTTACGTCTTTTTTAATTATTATCAAGCAGCTCGCCAGGTGGGGGGGGATTATTACGACTATGTTTCGCTGGCCGACGGGCGAGAGGCGGTCATTGTGGGGGATGTCGCCGGAAAGGGAGTTTCCGCAGCGTTGGTGATGGCGAGGTTGTCCAGTGATGTGCGATTCATTCTGGCTAGTGAGCCAGATGTTGCGGCCGCGATCACTAAAATTAATGCCTCGTTTGCGAGGCATGACTGGCAGGACAAGTTTGTCACAATGATTGTGGCGATTGTGAATCCCCGCACGCACCAAATGACCCTGGTCAATGCCGGGCATATGGCTCCCTTGCTGCGGCGGGGCGGTAAGGTGTACGAAATTGGAGAAGAACAGTCGGGATTGCCCATCGGCGTGAGCGATGATTATCAATTTGAGTCTTACACCGAAGAATTGCAGCCAGGCGATTTTGTCACCCTTTTTACTGATGGCTTCAGCGAAGCGATGAACGCCAATGGCGATCTTTATGGAACTGACCGGCTTGCAAAGCAGGTGGGGACCAGCGCGGTAAGCGTTGAAGAACTCGGGCAGCACATCCTCGAAGATGTAAACCAGTTTGTCGATGGTTTTTCCCAAAGCGATGACATGTGCCTTGCCTGCTTTGGGCGTCTTTAGTCTGCGTGTGTCCGACGGTGCACTGCACAGCAGTTGTGTGGAGATCTCTCAAGCATCGGAAGGAGCCATGGGGCCGAATGCTGGTCATCTGAACATCGAGCCCAGGCGAGGATTCGCCGCATCTCTTATTGAAAAGATGTGTTGGCAGTCGCCGTAGTGTCGGAAATCCTGCAGGAGATCGCAGGAGTACAGTGGCACCAACGGAAATCAACTTTGGACGTTGGGCACTACGCCCAGTTGACTTTGAGCTGATTGACGATTTCTTCCACGCCGTCGATCCGGCGGAGTGTCTCCTGGGCCATCTGTTTTTGGAAGAAGGACTCCACGCGACCTCGCATGACGATGCTGCCGTTGGCCGCAGTTTCAAGCCGGACTTTCCTGTGAGGTACGTAGGGGCTTGTTTCTAGTGCGCTGGAGATTCGTTGAAGGAGAGCGTGAGGTTTTTTTGGTTTCAGGATCTTGGTTTTCATGGGTCTTGGAGACGTGGCGTGGCGCCTGTGCTGGAGGTGAGGAAAGTAGTAGGCGACAAGGTTGTCAGGAAGGGGGGCTGATCACTGGGATTGCCGCAATACTTCTGGGGATCAAGTCGCCAGTAGACTCATCGAAAGATTAGGTGGTGGGCGCAAAGTTTGTCGGTCAGACGAGTCGAAAATTGATCAAAAAACAGCGTGCTTGAGCCGATTGTGCTGGTAAGAACGTCAACACGGTGAGAAAAAGCGTGCCTGGCATGACCAGAGGGGAATCTGGCGGTACCTCCAAGGGGGTTGGGATGGTCGTGTGGTAGTGGTTCTCCGTGCCAGATTGGGACTTGCAACAGCCTGTCCGCTGGTTAGGTTTGCAGCCAGGCGGGCAGCTCACCGGCCGGGGGCAGGTGAATTATGGTGGCTGAACCAATCGAGTCAAGCGAGCGAACTGCGTCGATTGCAGCCTGGCTGGGTGGGGCATCCAAATTCAGGACACCGATGGCATTTCCGCCGGGTTGGTTGCCAGCGCGACCAACCGCCATTTGGGCAATGTTCACTCCGTGTTGACCGAAGACAGTTCCTACTGCACCGATGATGCCGGGTACATCTTGGTGGGTAAAGACCAGGAGGCAGCCATCGAGATAGGCTTCCATGCGATAGCCATCTAGCCCAATGAGGCGTGGCATCTCGTGCCCGAAAACGGTACCTGTGGCGATATGGGTTTCCTGCGAAGTGGTTGCTTCGACCCGCAGTGAGGAGCGAAAAACGCCCATCTCACTATTGCATTCTTCGATTAATTCGATGCCGCGCTCCCGTAGCATCAGTTCGGCATTGACCAGGTTGACATCTTCGTCGAGTGCCCCCTGGAGCAGGCCGGCGGAGAATACGGAGTTGAGTACTTTTGTGTCGCGGGCAGCGATTTCTCCGCGGTAGATGAGGCGGCACGACTGAATGCCGCTGTGAAGTTCGGCTGTGAGCAGGCCCAGTCGGTATGCAACCTCCAGATAGCCGCGTAATGATTCCAGGGTTGCTGGATCAATAGGGGCGACGTTTACCGCGTGGCGGATGATGCCTTGGGTCAGATAATTGGTCATCAGTTCTACCGCCTCGGTAGCGACTTGGGTTTGCGCTTCTTCGGTACTTGCTCCCAGGTGCGGTGTACAAACCACGCCTGGCATACCAAACAGGGGGCTATCTGTGCAGGGTTCGGCGGTGTAGACATCAAGGGCAACACCAGCCAGTTTTCCCGATTGCAGACCTCTGGCTAGCGCATCCTCGTCATAAATTCCGCCCCTTGCGCAGTTGATCAATCGGGAGCCTGGTTTCAGTTGCTGAATCTGGTCGTCACTGATCAGCCCGCGAGTTTCATCGGTCAGTGGCGTATGGACAGTTAGGTAGTCGAGTTCCGGAAGCATTTCCCCGACAGTCGCGACCAGGTCAATACCGAGCTCCTGTGCTTTTTCCTGTGAGAGAAAAGGGTCGTAGCCTAGCACTTTCATCTCAAGCGCTTGTGCACGTGTTGCAACAGCCATCCCAATCCGTCCCAACCCAACGATGCCGAGGTTTTTTCCTGCAACTTGGGTACCGATGAACTGTTTTCGGTCCCACCGGCCTTCAATAAGCGCCTGGTGGGCGGGAGACACATTCCGGGAAAGGGCCAACATCAAAGCGATTGTATGTTCAGCCGTGCTCAAAGTGTTGCCTGCTGGCGTATTCATCACGACAATGCCGCACCGGGTGGCCGCAGCTTTGTCGATATTGTCGGTACCGACGCCAGCGCGGACGATAGCTTTCAGCTGACGGTTGCCCTCCAGGACGTCGGCCGTCAGCTTAACGCCGCTGCGACAAATGGCGCCATCGAATGCAGAAAGTGCCTCACGCAGTTCATCTCCTTGGAGCCCGGTGGAAACTTCATAATCAACGCCCGTTGCCGTATCGAGCATCGCCAGGCCTTCGGTGGCAAGTGTGTCAAGTACAATTACACGGGGCATTATTTTGTCCTTGTTATGCCGCAAACAGAGTCTGTGGAGTTGGTGGGGAAAGTGTTAGCTGTTCTTGTTTCGGAAATCGACCATAAAGCTGGCTAATTGCTCGACTCCTGTCGTGGGCATTGCATTGTAGATAGAAGCCCGAATTCCACCAACCGAACGATGTCCTTTGAGTGAGTTCAGGTTGTGTTTTTCGGCTTCCTTCAGAAACGCGGCTGTGAGTGAGTCGTCAGGCAGGTTGAAGGTTACATTCATGAGAGATCGACAGTTAGGCTGGGCGTGGCCTGTATAAAAGCCAACGGACTCATCCAGTACGTCGTACAACAGTTGGGCTTGCATGCGATTTTGTTCCAGCATGTTTTCAAGACCACCGATCTCATTTTTTAGCCACCGGGCAACGAGTCCTAACGCGTATATTGCAAAGGTAGGTGGCGTATTCATTAAAGAGTTCGCGTCGACATGATTCTTATAGTTCAGGTAGCCTGGCAAGCTGTTGCGACTTCGTTCCAGGAGGTCGCGGCGAATGATTACGACAGTTACCCCAGCTGGCCCGGCATTTTTCTGTGCGCAGGCGTAAATTAACCCATATTTGTTTATCGGGATCGGACGGGACAGAAAGTCACTCGATGCGTCGCATACGAGCGGGGTGTTTCCAGTGATCGGTTCGGCAGCGAACTGAACCCCCTGGATAGTTTCATTCGAAGTGAAGTGGACATAACCTGCAGCAGGATTAATTTGCAATTGGTGCGATTGCGGCAAGCGGTCAAAGTTTGTTGCCTGGCCATCCCAGCCAACTTCGACCGTGGCCTCCTTGCGAGCTTCACTGGCAGCATATTTTCCCCATGAGCCGGTCACGATGTAAGTCGCCGAAGGGAACTGTTCGCCGAGCAGGTTCATCGGTACCATCGAGAATTGGAGGCGACTGCCTCCTTGGAGAAAAAGTACAGCGTAGTCCTCTGGGATCGATAACAACGCCCGCAGGTCGGCCTCGGCTTGCTTCAGGATGCGTAAGAAAGGTTTGCCCCGATGGCTGATTTCAAGAATCGAGGCCGCGACCTCGGGCAGGGACAACAGGTCCCGTTGGATTTCCTCCAATACGGGCACTGGCAGCACGGCCGGACCGGCCGAAAAATTGTGGGCACGATGGGCCATAACAAGTCTGAGCAAAATGTCTTGGGGTGAAGTAAATCGGGCGAGGGCACATTCTAACCGTTTCCCGGTGGGGTGGCGATGGGACCTCCCCTGGTGTGTTTCCAAGGCAGGGGCTAACTTAAACGGTTTCCACGGGACGTTTCAGATCGGCCGGTTTTCGCTGGAAATTTTCAATGTCTCAACGCACAACCATCGGATCAGAGCTGTTTTCCCGCTTCGGCAACCCCGTGATTGGGGTTTTGAGGAGCGGTTGGCGGCGGGGACGAATTCGGGCCGAAACGCTGACCGTTTTACTGGCCGGCTTGATCGGTGTAGGGGCTGGTTTGGGGGCGGTCCTGTTTACGGAATTAATCGACTTTGTCGGGACGTATACGGTTAACTGGGCCAATCAGCTCCGCGGAGACAATGGCTGGTGGTGGTGGGCCTTGATTGCCTGTCCTCCGCTCGGTTTGCTGGTCGTTTCCTGGTTTACGCGACAGTTTGCCCGTGAAGCCCAAGGCCATGGGGTTCCCGAGGTGATTACAGCTATTGCCCGCCATGACGGTGTGATTCGACCTCGCGTGGCAATTGTGAAGATTCTCGCCAGTGGCGTTTGCATTGGGACAGGCGGATCGGTTGGGCGAGAAGGGCCCATTGTGCAAATTGGTTCCGCCCTGGGAAGTAGTGCCGGGCAGTTTTTCAATATGTCAGCCCGTAACATTAAGGTGCTGGTGGCCGCTGGTGCGGCTGCAGGGATCAGTGCGACGTTTAATGCCCCGATTGCCGGGGTTATGTTCGCCAGCGAAATTATTTTGGGCAGCTTTGCCATCGAAAGTTTGACCCCAATCGTGATTGCCAGTGTGTTGGCCGATGTGGTTCAGCAACATGTCGGAGAGCATCGCTTTGAAACGGCCTTTCAGCAACTCCACTACGAATTTGCCGGGTCGTGGCTTCATTTGCCGTCTTACTTGCTTTTAGGTCTGTTGTGCGGGTTGATGGCTGTACTGTTTATCAAGCTACTGTACCGGATTGAAGACCTGGCCCACGACCGACTCAAAAAGTGGTGGCTACGGGCCTTGGTGCTGGGGCTGGGAGTGAGTTGCATCGCAGCCGGATTTCACCGTTTGCCGCCGGCACGCAGTCATGAAACAAGCCTGCGGGTCGATGCGGGGCGGCAGTTGCCATTGCCGCTGCTGGGAGTCGGGTACCAGGTGGTGGATCAGGCCCTGCATATCCGAATGCAGCCTGCCGAAGGCCAGTCCGTCGAAGACCAGCCTGCTGACCTGCCCTTCGTGGCTCAGGGCGAGAAAATCGTTGCGAACAAGACAGTCCTCGTCGACCGAGCAACCATGTGGCGGGAGCTTTTGTGGCTCTTGCCCTTGTTTTTACTGAAACCACTGGTGACCAGCATGACTCTTGCTGGTGGTGGGTCGGGCGGAGTCTTTGCGCCCTCACTCTACATTGGAGCAACCCTGGGGGCCTCCTTTGGTCTGGTTTCCAGTGGCCTGTTTCCCAATTTTAGCGGTGATCCTGGCATTTATGCGATTGTTGGCATGGGGGCGGTTGTGGCTGGGACCACACATGGTGTCTTGAGTGCGATTTTGATTGTCTACGAAATGACTGGTAGTTATGAGGTGATTTTGCCAATCATGGCCGCGGCGGGGCTGTCGAGTCTTGTTGCTCGCCTGATTGACCACGACAGCATTTACTACAAAAAACTCAGCCGGCGCGGGGAAGTTATCGCCCGCGGGCACGATCTTCATCGGCTTGATCACATCATGGTTCGGGATGTGATGATCCGAAAATTCCCGATTTTGAAGCATTCAGACAATGTCCAGGAGATTGTCCGCATTGCCCGCGCCAATCCCGATATTGAGAGTTTGCCAGTCCAGGGGATTGATGGAAAACTTGCCGGAATTATCCGCACCGAAGATTTGCACCGTGTGCTGGACAGCGAGATTTCTCGCCATTTGATTTATGCCAGCGATATTGCACTTCGGTCGCCAATTTCCGTTTCGCCACGAGAGAACCTGATTGAGGCGTTACGTGATTTTGGCAGTCGCGACGTCGAGACTTTGCCTGTCGAGATTGGGGCAGGTGAGAATCGAAAACTGGTCGGTTTGTTGCTGCGGGCCGACGTAATGCGACGGTACCGCCAGGAAATGCTTGATGGCGGATAAGTAAGAATTACGGATTTCGCACAACGCCTGGCGACTTTACAATATTTGCTGGCTAGCGCATTTCTGAGAGTGCAGTCAGAGTAACTTTTATGTTTTCAGCCATCGGGAAGCCAGGATTCCGCAATGACTCTTACCCAGCTCCTAAAAGATCCCTTCTCCGCCCGAGATAACTTCGAGACCAGCGAGGGCACTGTCGGCATTTACCGATTGTCGGCTCTTGAGGATGCGGGGCTTAGCACGATCGCTAAGCTGCCCTTCTCTATTCGCGTGTTACTTGAGTCGTGTCTGAGGAATTGCGACGGTTATGTTGTGACCGAGGAGGACGTCAAGAACCTGGCAGGCTGGGAGGCCAAATCGCCAGCGCAGGTCGAAATACCCTTCAAGCCAGCGCGGGTCGTGTTGCAGGATTTCACCGGAGTACCGGCCGTGGTCGATCTGGCTGCCATGCGGAGTGCCATGGAGCGGCTGGGAGGGGATCCTAATAAAATCAATCCGCTGGTGCCTGCTGATCTGGTCATCGATCATTCAGTGCAAGTGGATCATTTTGCAGCCAGTGATGCATTGCAGCTGAATATCGACATTGAATTCTCGCGCAATCGTGAGCGGTATGAGTTCTTGCGATGGGGACAGCAGGCTTTTGATAACTTTCGGGTCGTACCGCCTGGTTTGGGGATCGTCCACCAGGTCAACCTGGAATACCTCGCCAAGGTGGTCTTTCTGCGGGAGGACCATGTAGGTCCCGTGGCGGTGCCTGATTCACTAGTGGGGACCGATAGCCACACGACGATGATTGACGGTCTGGGTGTTGTCGGTTGGGGAGTGGGAGGGATTGAGGCCGAGGGTGTCATGCTTGGTCAGCCCGTGTATATGCTTATGCCCGAGGTGGTTGGGATGGAACTCGTGGGCGAATTGCCCGCTGGCGCGACGGCGACCGATCTGGTGCTGACCGTAACGGAGGCCTTGCGGGCCGAAGGAGTGGTCGGGAAATTCGTCGAATATTTTGGATCTGGTGTATCAGCGATGCCAGTTGCCGACCGCGCCACGCTTGGCAATATGGCTCCCGAATATGGGGCAACCATGGGGTTTTTCCCAGTCGATGACCAGACGTTGCATTTCTTGCGTCAAACGGGGCGCACGGATGCGGAGGTTGAGTTGGTGGAGCGCTATACGAAGGAGCAGCAACTCTTTCGCACAGATGACGCGCCAACCCCGACCTTTACCAAGGCATTGAAACTTGATTTGGCAACGGTTGAACCAAGTCTGGCGGGTCCCAAGCGTCCCCAGGACCGCATTGCGTTGTCGCATATGAAAGAGTCATTTGAAGCGTCGCTAGAAGCCCCCCTGCAGGAACGTGGATTTGCCCTTGATGCGGCGGCACGTGCCCGGACCAGCGAGGTCAGCGACAACGGCGATACGACGACTATCGGACACGGTGCCGTGGTGATCGCTGCGATTACGAGTTGTACAAATACCAGTAATCCTTCGGTGATGGTTGCGGCCGGGCTGGTTGCCCGCAATGCGGCCGAAAAAGGGTTGAGCGTGCCATCCTATGTTAAAACCAGCCTTGCACCGGGGAGTCGGGTGGTGACCGACTACCTGCGCAAAGCAGGCCTCGATACCGAGTTGGAAAAAGTCGGTTTTTATACGGTCGGGTATGGGTGTACCACGTGCATTGGAAATAGTGGCCCATTGCCAGACCCGGTTCAGAAGGCCATTGTTGCTGGAGATTTGGTGGCGTCAGGCGTATTGTCTGGAAATCGCAACTTTGAAGGCCGTATTAATCCCAACGTGAAAGCAAACTATTTGGCCAGCCCTCCCCTGGTCGTTGCCTATGCCCTGGCTGGCACAACTGCAATCGATCTTGTCACGGACCCGCTTGGAGTCGATCACGATGGCACTCCGGTTTACCTGCGGGACATCTGGCCAACGCATGCCGAAGTGCAGGCCATGGTTGAAACGTGCGTTCAACCCGAAATGTTTCAAGAGCAGTACGGTGGTATTTGGGAGAAGAATCCGAAATGGAATGCCATCGAAACTTCCGCTGGTGAACTCTATGACTGGAACGATTCGAGTACTTACATTCACGAACCTCCATTTTTGGTGGACCTTGCCCCTGATCCCGATCCTATTCAGCCAGTAGTTGGAGCCCGATGCCTCGCCTTATTGGGAGATTCGGTTACGACCGACCACATCTCGCCCGCAGGTGCAATTGCTTCAGATTCACCGGCCGGAGAGTTCCTGCTGGCCGAGGGGGTCGGAAAGGTCGACTTCAACAGTTACGGCAGTCGCCGCGGAAATGATCGAATTATGACCCGGGGGACGTTTGCCAACATTCGTATCCGCAATCAATTAGTACCTGGGACCGAGGGAGGGGTGACGCGTCACTTGCCCGACGGCCAGCAAATGTCCATCTACGACGCGGCCATGAAGTACGAGCAGGAAGGTATTCCACTGGTTGTCCTGGCTGGTACTGAATACGGCACCGGCAGTAGTCGTGACTGGGCCGCAAAAGGTACTTTTCTGCTGGGAGTACGTGCTGTCGTAGCGTCCAGCTATGAGCGAATTCACCGTAGCAACCTGGTGGGTATGGGAGTGTTGCCACTGGAATTTGAGTCTGGCACCACCTGGCAGTCGCTAGGCCTGACCGGTGAAGAGGTCTTTGATATTTCCGATCTGAATGACGACCTTCAGCCGCGACAAACTCTGGTTGTGACGGCGGAAAACGCTGCTGGCACCAAGATCGAGTTCCCGGCGGTGGTCCGAATAGATACTCCGGTTGAACTGGACTACTACCGGAATGGGGGAATCTTGCAGACCGTGTTGAGGAAACTGCTGAAGAGCTGATTTTTTCAGGAAGCAGCGATGGCTTGTCATGCCTTCTTTGCATCTGCTGGAAAATTTCTCATGGAGAACTGCATGGTGAGCGATTTGTGGTTCGGAATGGAGGGTCCTGCTATTTTAGTGGCCAGCTTCGAAACATCCCATGTGAATGGTTACAAGTCAGCCGCCATGTGTGAGGGGCGTCGAAATCGCCAATAGGTTTCGGAAGTCCAGGCAAAGGTCACTGCCACAAAGGCGCCCGCGATCCATCCCAAATTGTCGGGTGCCCGTGGAGGCGTTGAAAGATTTGCCACGATCACGTCATGGTTGAGTGCCACCAAGAACAAAGCCATTGTCGTTGGTAGCCATGCCATGCGGTTTCCGAGGGCGCGCCGTGTTGACTCTTTGCGTTCAGGGGCAAGCCAGTACTCCCTGTGGGGAAGGCTGACGAACTTGGCGGGAACATAGTAAATCGACATGGCTACTGTGAGCATAAATCCCGGTAGCATAATCCACAGCGTTGCCATCAGGGCCACATATTGCGCCGGTGAACACCAATTGTCAGGCTGGCCCTGCAGGTTAAAGTGTTGAGCCACTTGGGCTGGCAAGTGGGGGTACGCCCGCAATATGTCAGCCGTGCCGACGAGCAAAATCAGCAAGTAAAGTCCCAATGCGATGGTGAGCCGTTGTTTCACGAGGGACGCCCTTCAGGACGATGGTGGGGGGCGTGAATCACGTTGGTCGTCAGGCTTTTGGGGGTTGCCAGTTGGAAGGAATTGGGAAGCAGTGACGCCCATCGAGACATAAATACTCATCAAGCCGTCGACCGATAGATTGGCCGGTTCGACCAGTTCGGTGGGTATGAAAAGCAGGCCACCACCAAAAGGAATCGGTGCTGTGGGGATGATGACAACTTGATATTCTCGACCGTTGATCAAGAACTGTTCTGGCGATACCAACAACGCCAGTGCGCCAGCGCTACGATTCTCACCAAAGTAGCAAAAGACAGGTGCCATTCCTTTGAGCTGTTCATCTCCTCCGCGGTCCAGCATATTGACCAACTGCTTGGACGTTCCGTAGACCTGGCCCACCAGTGGAATTCGTGAAACGACCGTGTCGAAAAATGTGGCCAGGTATTTTCGGATTCCGAGTTCAACTAGCAACATTCCCAGTCCCAGGAGGGCTGACAAAACAAGGGCCCAACCCGTGAGATAGGCAAGCCACCTCGCATTTTCGGGTTCGGGGCGACTACCGAGGTGTTCGAGAAGATTGCCGACATGGGTACCGGGTCCCAGGAATTGGTGCACGAAACTGGCTACCCAGATGACGATTGCAATAGTGATTACCAGGGGTAGTACCGCGAACAGCCCGGTGAGAAAGTAAGCGGTAATTCGGGTCCAGGTTTTTGCAAGTAGTGATTGCATATGGGGACTCCTGTTTCCTGGGCGGGCTTATTCATTTCCTGCCGCGAGAATTTGATCCGCCATCGGTTCGAGACTGTCACGGTACCGCTGAAGTGCTTCGTGGGGTTCGAGATTAAAGATAACCTGGCCGTCGGTGGTCCAGCGACTGTCACGGTACACAAACACGGCCGTTGCGCAGCGCAAGTTGCCAACGGCCTGGACATCTTCCATGTCACCGCCAGCGATCGCCTCAAAACTGACAGTAACGCCAGTTAGGCTGTAGAATTCACCGGTTGAGCGGTCTCTTGCCAGGAGTGGATTTTCATGAAAGTCGCATTGTTTCCATTTCAGGCCACGGGGTTTGCCGCTGGCGGCTGCAGTTTGAAAGAAGGTTTGCTCAAGGGAGTTCCGGTCATGCGAATATTGTTGCGCAGCTTTTAAAAGACGCCGTGCGCTCCGCGCGCGGAGAAAGAATCGCACCGCAAACCCTGCGGCGGTGAGCATCACAAGCACGACGAAAATCATCAATAGGTACATGCCGCCATCATAGGGTGTGGGGCAGGCCCTGTCAGCGTCCGCCAGCATCGCGGAGCTGTTTTTAAGATCAGTGTTTACGTGGCACGCTGGATCCGCAAGTCCGGGGGACCAGCACACAAAGCCCGGGGGCAGCACACAACGAACTGCCTGCAATTTTTGGGCTGGGCGGTTTGCGCGACACCCCAAGAACGGTCTGCCATGTCTCACCGGCTGAGTGTCGGTGACATAACGGCTACTTTAAGTGGGAGTAAAATCCTTCCGGATCGAACTGGGTTACGGATTGGCTGCAGGAGCTGCAGGAACCGTGGGAGCTGCTGGAGTTCCACCTTGGAGTTGTTGGAGCGTTTGGTCGAGAATTGCTTCTCCACCGCCGACGTCGCCCTGCTGTAATTTTTGCTGGGCTAACTGCAATCGTTGCACAAGTGCCCTTGCAGTTTGCTCTCCTCCTTCTTGTTGAGAAAGCCGTTGTGCTAATTGTTGGATTTGCATGAATTTTCCCTGCAGCCGTTGCTGCAGTTGTTGTCGCTGGGCAATCATTTCGGTTCGGATTTCCTCTAGGGAACCACGTTGGTCTGCCGTGAGTTGGCCGCGTATCCGTACCAGCATTGAAAGCTGGAGGGATTTAATTTGCTGTTCCGTCTGTAATACCTTATCGAGTTGAGCCAGAATTGTTGCCTCGTCGCCTGATTCGGCCTTGAGCAACTGGTCGAGGGTTGTCATCTCGGCCTTGAGTATTTCCTGCGCCTCGGATACCTGTTGTTTTGTGGCCTCGATATTCGATTCAATCGCCTGAACCTGACTGTCATTCAAGTCAAGCTTTTCAATATTTGGTAGCACAAATTCGGGCGCAAATAAAAACAGGTGTTCGCTCAGGACATTCTGTGGTGGTGTGGCGGGGCCGCCGGATGTTGGTGGGCCATCTCCGGTTGGCGGTTGTGCATGGATGGGCGAAACAGCCAGCAGAGCTGAGATAATCACTATCAGAAGCGAGAGATGTTTGTCATGGAATACCACAATGCACGTTCCTCTTAAGATGGGGGGGATTTGTTTTCCATTAGTTGTTGCGCCAGTGTCCCACATTGACCGTGCGAGTGCTACCGTCAGCGGCAAGGAGAAAGGGAAATTTTCGAGTTGCTGACCTTTCTGGCAGCTACGCACCCTTACGGATGCTGCCAGCCGAAGGTTCCCTGGTTTCGGTCGGATGGCTTACAATACGCCGTTGTCGGTGTTGGTTTCCTGGAGAGTAGGAGGAAAGCGGTCATGGATCTCAAGGCGCATGCAAGATTTAGTTTGCAAAAATCACGTAATCTGGCCGAGCGTTTGCTGGATGATTTTAAGACGCGGGAGGATTGGTTATTTCAGCCACATTCGAAAGCAAATCACGCATTGTGGATTACTGCCCATATTGCCCTGGCCGACAATCAGTTCGGGGCGGTATTTCGTCCCGATTCGGCGCGCAAGCCCGATGGCTGGGATGAATGGTTCTGGTTTGGTAGCCAACTGCGGGAGGATACGGGTGTGTACCCCGACCACGAAGAGGTTTACGCTTATTATCAAAACCGTCGAGAAACACTTTTGGAGGTGTTGGACGAGTTGACCGTTGACGAACTTTCGGGTCCTGCTCCAGAGGCGGCTGGGCAAGGGCCTCTGGCTGGTGCTCCTAGCATGGGGTTTGCATTCTTCTTTATCGCCTACCATGAGGGGGTCCATACAGGACAGCTGACCGTGGTACATCGCGCCTTGGGAAACGCTCCCTTGTTCGAACCCCAATCGTGATTCTCTTGGGAAAAGGGTGTTTTTCGACAGTTGGTTTAGCCTTCAATGGCCTGTTTCAGATCGTCGATAAGATCCTCCGCGGCTTCGATTCCGACTGAAAACCGGATTAACCCGTCGGTAATTCCCTGTTGCTGTTGCGCTTCACGGCTCAGGCCGGAGTGGGAGGTGGTAACTGGGCGGGTTGCCAGCGACTCAACGCCGCCGAGGCTTGGGGCGTCGGCGGCCAATTTCAGTCTCTTTAGGGCGCGCCTGGCCTGCTCTTCGCCTCCTTTCAGTTCAAAGCTGAGCATTCCCCCAAACCCGTCAAAAAGTTCAGTTGCCCGCCGATGGTATTTGTCGGTAGAGAGTCCTGGATAATAGACGCGGCAGACTTCAGGATGCCGGTCCAAAAAGTCAGAAATCGCCAGGGCGGTGGCGTGTTGTTGACGCACTCGCAAGGCGAGTGTTTTCAGTCCGCGATGCATCAGGAAACAAGCGTGTGGATCAAGCGATCCTCCCAAATGCATCAAGCGACCATTGATTTGTTGTATCCACCTCGACGACCCGGCGACGGCACCTGCGACTAAATCAGAGTGACCGTTCAAATACTTGGTCGCGCTGTGAATGACCAGGTCAAATCCTTCTTCCAGTGGCCGGTAAAAGAGAGGAGTGAGAAACGTATTGTCGATGATACTTACCAGGTTGTGTTGTCGGGCAAAGGCGACAACGGCATTGAGGTCGGCCACCTGCATTAGCGGGTTACTGACCGATTCAACATAAATGGCCTTTGTTTGCGGGGTTAAATGCGTGCCCCAGGTTTTGGGCGACGTTGCGTCGATCAATCCGAATTCCAACCCAAGCGACTTAAAGTCCTGGGTCAAAAAGTCGTAGGTCCCACCGTAAAGTGTGTTTTGTGCCAGGAGGTGGTCGCCGGATGAAAGGACTGCGAGTAAGGTCGCCGAAATGGCTGCCATTCCACTGCCTGTGACCAGGGCAGCTTCGGCCCCCTCAAGGCAGGCAAGCTTTTCGTGTAAGACCTGGTGATTGGGTGTGTTGTTGAGTCGAATGTAGCGGAGGTCCGCGTAGGAAGTTTGGCCCGTGTACTCAAAGGTTGATGATTGAAAGATGGGGAGAATCACAGCCCCTTCGACGCGGGACTCGAATTCGCCCGCATGGATTAGCGCGGTATCGACATTGCGAAAACGGGTTGCCATGGGCGGCTCCTGATTGCCTGGCCGACGGTAGTATGCCGTCAGGCCGTTTAGGGGAAATGCTTGTTTTTATGTAAATGGGATTTTCAGCCAACAGGCAATGACCCTGCAAGAAGGGAATGGCAGAAAACCTTTCAAGTAGGGAGAAACCTGGTCCGCCGATGAAAGTTACAAACTACGAAAGGGGCAAAAACATGGTTTTCAGGGTATTTGGTGGTGTGGCAGTACCTTTTAGAGAAAAATCAGGAGGGTGCATTGAGGATTCAGGAGTGGGTCACGGTTTGGGCCTTGACCGCACAAGCTTTCTCCCAAAACGTTCGTCCTTTTCTGCCGGGATGGCCGCCTGTCCAGAGAGCCCCTCCCGTGTTTGTCGGGAGATAGCTGCTTATTCATGACGAAAGTCCGGTAAAGTTGATTTGCGGAGGAAAGCGACCCTGCGGTTGAACCGATTCATGCGAGTGTTGCGAAATTGTTTTACTTTTTATGCGGGTTATGACGGCCAGTCGTTCTGGCCACGCCAAAAATTTTCTGAGAGACCACGATTTAAAGACGAAATGTTTTTTCTCGTTGGTTTTCGAGTCCAAAATTGTTAAACGAATTGGAGAGCCTACCTTTATACTGTTTGGTTGGTCTAGCTGTGGTGACGTTTGATGGTCCTTCGCCGTTGGGGAGTGTGGCCTTAGCGGCCGCCATGCGGGTATCATCGAGGAAGTCCATATCCAGTGACTTGGAAACACCACCAAAAATAGAAAAATTACACCCATGTTGACTAATCCGGATTCCGTCGATCATCGAGCCATGCCGCCACGTCCCGACTTCATGATCGTTCTTGGGCTGATGCCTCCTTACATGGAAGACGATGTTAAACAGGCCTTTCTCGAAAAGGTAAAAGCTGCCCATCCAGACCACGGTGGCAGCCCGGAAGCATTTGGCAAGTTGGAGGACGCCTACCAGCAAGCGCTGCAATACGTAAGTTTTCGCTCAGATCGACGCGGTTGGATTGGGGCGCGGATGGAAGAATACCTCGCACAGCAAAGCGTGATTTCGGATCTCGAGGAGAAGGGAGCCAACGTAGTCATCGAGTCGATCGATTGGCTGCAGCGTTCCTTTGGCGAATTTGCCACGTTGACCGAGCGCGTGATTGCAGTTCAGATTGCCGACAAGTCGCAAGCCACCGATGTTTTAAACGTAGTCAAGCAGGAGCACCTACTCCTTGACGGTGTCAAAGAGCTTGACCTGTCCGGCTGTGAAATTACCGATGACCTGGTGTACGAACTGCGTGTGTTGCGATCCCTGGTAGTGCTCGACTTGTGCAATACTCCAATTACCAATACTGCCCTCGGGATTGTGCATTGGTTGCCTGCGCTTCAAATCTTACGATTGGACGGCACGAAAACCAGTTGGTGGCAACGACGCAAAGCGAAGCGGTTTCTGGCTCACCGAATGAAGCAGGCTGGGGCGATCGATGCGGCAGTCCATCCGGTGAACGTGCGGTAGAGCAGCTCGAGGTGTGCGGCCCCGCCGGCGGCGTGTTGGGAGCAGTCGTTCGATGGTCAGGGCGTTTTTTTACTGCTCAGACTCGGTTGCCTTTGCCCAGCATTGAGTACCTCTCTTGCGAGGCCCTTTTCTGCGAGTGGTCCGGACATGTCTTCACCCGTGAGTGCCGCAGGGACAAACCACAGCATCATATTCTGATAGTAGTCGGCACCAAAAATACGTTCGCCAGTATCGCGGTCACCTCGCATGATATTGGGGGCATCCCAAGCGTAACCCCACTGGCAGTGAATATTTTCCAGGCACCGGTAGAGGAGGTCGACTCCAAATTCTTTTTGGCCCTCGTACATGTAGGTCATTGCCAGCATCATCAGCTCCGGCGGAAAGTAGCCGTAGGTTCCATAGCCACCAACCCGGGCTGGTGTTCCATCGGGGTTGGCATAATTGGTGGCGCCGGACTGGCTGAGAGCACAATTGGCCGAGCGTATGGTTTCTAGGGTGGCGTCGATCCGTTTTTTGGGGAACACGGAGGGGACTCCGTGCATGTCGACGATCCATTCGCCATCAAGTTGGTACCCAAAAATCAGGTCCGAGACCGTCCCATTTTCGGGGTCGCTGAAATTTCGGTAATAGTGTTTGTTCCAGAGGATTTCTTCCAGGACTTTGTCACCTGCTTTTAGCCACGCGTCGCACTGTTTGACGTAAGCCGTGTCGTGCATCGCCTCGGCCATCGCCTTGATGATCTGAACCTGGGCCATCCGTACAGCACCGGCGTGGGTAGCATAGCCTTTCCATCCTGGCTCGGGCGCTTCGAACCATTCGGTATCTCCCATGTGGCTCTTGTCGGTGCCAGGTTCAGGCATGGCCATAATCTGAGACAGCCCATACTTGGGGCGCAAATTCAAGGAAAAATCATTAGCTCGTTTGATGGAATCATAAAACTCGCTGAGGAAGTGGTCATCGCCGGTGGTTCTCCAGTAACGGTCGGCCATCACCACGTAGCAGGCGCCGTTAAGGACTGTTTGATAGCCCTTGTCTGGGCCGGCAATGTCGTAGGGCGCCGAATTGTCCGTATTCGATGCTGTTACGCCACCAAAAATCCAGGGGGGGCGGCCGTCGGGAAACTGGTACTGTTTGTAACCGCGGAGCGTTGACAAGGCCGCATCGGGAAAGAAGTAAACAATGGGGATGTTGCCGTAAAAACTGCACGGCAGGCATTCAAACTGAGAGCAGCCGCGAGGACACTCATTGAGTGCAAACAGGCCATGCTCCTCGCCAAATGTGGCAAGCGGCCCAGTTCCCTGCCCCCAAATGCTGGTTTCTGGGATCAAGTGCAGGTTGTTGATAAGGCTGTCGGCCAGCCAGCCTGGGATTTCTGGCGCCCGGTAGATGGCTTCCTGCCAGGCGATTACGCGCGCCTGTAGTTGCTGGTGATTGCGTGCGAGGCTGCGTGCGACGTTGACGGCGTCGCGATGAAACCGGGCATACATGTGGAGAAACTGTTTTCCCGTGGTGCTGTTGCCTCCGGTCGCATTCCAGGCCGGGGCATGCCAACTCCACACAACCTTGCGCGTAACAGATCCTCCCGGCGGAAGGCTGAAGTCCAAGGCCAGGCTGCTTCCGGTGGTGGTTACTGCAGGAAGAGTTTTGAAGCTCTTCCAGTCGTCGGGGTGGGAGGTCCTGAGCTGTCCCCCTCGGCGGGTTGGTAGCCCATCGAAAGAGGCGAGCACGTATTCCACAGGGGCACCTGAGGCCGAAGTGGCTTTCACCTGTACGCCATCGAGTTTTCCAGTGAGTTGCTTGCGAACCGTCCCTGTTGGTTCTTCGGGGTTGGTTTGAAAACCTGGAAGGGTGATTGCGAGCGTTCCGGTGTGTTGCTTGTCGGTAGGATTTGTTAGGACTATTTCGAACAACACGCCTGGCGTCATGGAGGTTTTCGTGTCACCAGGAATCAGGGGTGCAAAGGCTCGCAGGCTAATTTCTACAGGAAGGTGTGTCTGGTATTGCATGTCAACGATTGGGTAATGTCCCCAGTAGTCGATCGATTTAGCAAACCGGACCTCGTCTTTTAGCCCAACGTCAAAATAGGCGGGTGAGTAGTCGAAAGGGGGCCAGAGTCCTGTTTCTCCAAAAAGGGGCCGTTCCCGTTTTCCCTTTCCGTCGGTTGCCAGAATGCAAGAATCGCCGTTCATAGCGACCGCGAGAAACGGCACATTTGCAATTCGGCGAGGATTGACGAGTTGGTTGAAAATCGTCATGTAACCCAACATGCCGTTCGTTTCGACATCGACACAGCCGGTGTCAAGTCCCCCCAGCGGCATGCCACAGGTTGGGCGAGGTCGGCCGCGATAAATAATTCCGGTGACCGGTTGGGTGTATCCGCGTGCAGCGAACTCGGACCACTGGGCGTGGGGGAGATTTTCCGGGAAGAAATAGCCCTCTGGGCGAGCAGCAAACAGACAGGTGTTGCAGGCAAGAAGGGTTATCACCAGAAGAGGAGTGCCTGGGCGGAGGAGGGTTATCTGAGTCATGAAGGTCACGTTTCTAAATATTGGATTTGTTGGCAGAAGGTATTTGGGGAATGGCGGAAAGGTCAAATGCACTATGGGCTGGTCCGCCAGTGCCATTTAGGGGGCCGTTTGCGGTAGCGCAGGGAGATCGATTCTCCTGATCGCAATTGAATCTGCTGACCGGCGTGGAGGCCTGCGGAGATCTTCTGCTCGGTTTCGCCAGGCGCCTGGAGTGACCAGCCGCGGACATCGCCCGGGTCAAGTATGAGAACCTCGACGACTGCGGGAACCGGGTTGATCAGTGCTGTTTCGGATTGTGGTACCTGGGGTGTTTTGATGGAAAGTTCGTCGTTAGCCACAATGCGATTTGCTCCCAGAGGGGCGTTGTTGGTAAATCCGTACCGGGAGTCGTTCAGCTGGACCACATTGAATTGGGCCGGTTTTTCAAAAATGACACTCTTGCCTTTTGCGACCTGGGTCATTGCCAGTGACAAGGTGTTTCGTTCTCCTGCGATCAAGGCCCCGATACTCTCGGGGACTTTTTCACTGTTGATTGCCGAGTAGATGCGGTTTTGGGATACGCCCTGGTCAATCTGCAGGTGAGTATTGCAACCATGATTGAACCACAAGTCGATGGTGTTGTAGTGGCAGTTGCCAGTGAGTTGGGCACCAACGCCACAGGTGTTGATTTCGGAAATGTCAACAGTGCTCCAGAGAATGGGGCCCACGGATGCGTCGAGTAAAATCCCATTGCCACGCTGGGCAACTCCGTCTTTGAAATACTCTTTGGCCACAATGGCATTAAATTCGATTAACGTGGAGACAATCACCGAAGATTGTCTTTCCTTAGGAAGGGGGGCGCTGGGGCCCGGGTGGACCGGTTTCACCTTGACGATCCAGCCATCGGTAAGCTGCATTCCCGAGATATAACCAAACCGTAGGCGACCATTCATTTGGCTGTCGATCACCAGTGCATCACCGTGGGTTGGAGTGTAGTCGATCCAGGCCTCGCGCGCGTCGATCTGCAGGCGTTCTCCCAGCCACGGTATGTGGATCGTACTGCTGGTGCTGTAATGACCGCTAGCGATATACAGGTTTAGCGATCGGTGTTGATCGGTATTGGCTTTCTCGAGGTATTGGAGCGCCTCTCCAATGCCTGCGGTTGTGGTGCCAGGTGTTTTGGGACCAAAGTCTCCGCCATCATCGGGGCCATCCGCCGAGACGATGACAAAGCCTTCCTCGCGGAGGGCGTCGAAGCGGGCCGTGAATCCTGGCTTGCAGAGAATGATTAACAGTAGGAGGGGGAGGAAGGCTCGCATGGTGAGGACCCTTGTCTATTTGCGTCGGTTGGAATTGTGAAAATATTGCTGTTGCGAAGCGAACCGGAGCGTTCACTCAGATGGACCTTTGCGACCGAACCACCCACAGAGGATCCCGCAGGAAACCAGGAGTACGCCGACAACACCATCGATCACCCATTGGGAACGGGAGAGTTCACTAAACAGTGGCGTGGCGAGAGTCAAGATGCCAATGCCGACGAGGCTGACTGCCGTTGGCATTAGGAGGGAAGGCGTATTTGACGTGTGGTGTTCAGGCATGGCTATAAGAGTAACATAATTGTTCCGTACATGAGCCCGATTGCCAGCATTAGGGTGGCGCTCATCCATTTTGCCTGGGTGGACAAAGGTGAAGTGGCGGGTACGGCTACCTGTTGGCGATGGGGTACTGCCAGGCTGACGCAACCTACGACAAGTACTGTAACGGTGAAATTGATGAGTGCGTTAAAAAAAGCAGGTTCTGCTGCAATCCTTGACAACATCCCCTGTTGGTCAAGCAGTGCGAGGAGCATGGCAGAAGCGTAGCCTACTGCCAGTCCGGTAATCGCTGCCTGGTAGCTGCATCGCTTCCAGCACGCTCCCAATACGGTGACAGCCCCCAGGGGGGGCATCAGGAAGGAGATGATCTTGGCGATCGATACAAACATACTGTCGTTCAGCGAAAAGTAATAGGCGGTGAAGATTCCAATGAGGGCCAATCCAATTCCGGCAGAGTGTGACACTCGCAGCTGTGTTTTGTTCGAGGCTGCCGGGTTGTAGATGCCAACATAGATGTCACGTGTAAACATGGTGCAAAACGCATTCAGCGTGGAGTCAACACTTGAGAAGACTCCCGAGAGGAGTCCGACGATGGCCACACCATAAAGTCCCGGGGGCAGGTATTCGCGGAGGATCATGGGGGCTGCGTAGTCCGCCTTGTCGAGATCAGGAAAGCAGACGAGGGCAGCAAGTCCCGGAAAAATGGCAACCAGTGGCACCAGCAGGGCATACCAGAAGCCGGCCCCAAGGTAGGCAACGGCCGCTTCGCTGTCGTTGCGGGTTGAAAGAGGCCGCTGTACGAGTTGGGCATCGCAACTCCAGAAGGTGAGTGCCATTGCCAGGTGGCCAAAAAATAAAAAGCCGATGGGTCCAAACGGTGTGTCGGATGACCACAGGCTGGCTTTGGCTGGGGGAATTTTATGCAACAACTCCAGGGGGCCTCCGACGGTGAGCCAAAGAATGACGCAGACGACAACCAGTGGAAAGAGCATGAAAAAAAGTTGGATAACGTCCGTTGCCACCACCGCCCGAAAGCCTCCCATCAGGGTGTAGGCCGCGGCAATGGTCGTAACAAGCACAATCGAAATGCCAAGTGGCCAGCCAACCAGGGTGTGAAGGATGAGCGAGCCTGCGTAGATATAAAGGCCCAGTCCGAATGGCATCCAAACCATGATCCAGGCGATATTGTAAATATTGCCCACCAAGGGACCGTATCTCCTGGCGAGCCAGCCACCAAGGGTGTAGACCTTGGCGGCCCGTAGTTTGCGCATAACCACAAGCCCTAAAAAACAAATCACGATCGCCGTGTGAAGTGGGAAATGGACCATGACCACCCCTACCAGGTAGACGGCCCCTGCCCATCCCAGAAAGTCGTTGGCGTTCAGGTTGCTCGCCACCGTGGAGCAGGAGGCGATCCAGCCGGGAATGCTGCGACCCGCCAGAAAGGATTCAGCCGGATTTTCTGACGC
Source organism: Pirellulales bacterium (assembly GCA_022448345.1). Taxonomy (GTDB): domain Bacteria; phylum Planctomycetota; class Planctomycetia; order Pirellulales; family Lacipirellulaceae; genus JAKVCB01. The sequence continues at coordinate 3,462 of JAKVCB010000041.1, read as the reverse complement.
TTGTCCACGAAACCGGTATCCCCAATAGAGGACCCCGGCTACGTAAAACAATACCATCAGCCATTCATTCGCCAGCAGCGGACGACGCTCGAAACCAGTAGCTAGCAGGGGGGCCATTACCAGGGGGGCCAGTACCGCGATGATGTTTAAAGCTAGCCCAAGACCAAAAGACGTCCAACACCAAGTTTTCGCCCGCCGGGAGTAATTGCTCGCCCCCTGGTAGTCCCCTGCCTGCCACTTTGTATTCACCTGGGCAGCAAAGACAATTGCCACGATACCCAGCGGCAGGCAACAACAGAGCGTGTTGAATATGGCAAAAGCTAAATAGCTGGATGGCTTGCTGTCGACGGACTTGAATGGGATCATGGAAACCCAAGAAATGTCTGGAAGTTCCAAAAGGGTGCTGGCAGAGCAGAGCCCTAGCTCGAAGTCTGGTCGGGCCTGGAAGTCCGCAAATCCTGCTCAGAATAAAAATCGGCATCCTTGTTTGTTGCACGGGCACCGACTGCTTTGATTTTCGAGTCGTCAACCTTTTCAAGGGGTGTGTAGCGGGCGTGCTTGATGTCCTTGTAAGGGTCGTTGTGCACGGCATTGTAAACACACCGTAAGGCCCAGCGGGGATTTTCACTCAGGTTGGCATCAGAGCGATGCAGGATATTGCCGTGAAAGAAAACCGCCGTCCCTGCCGGCATTTCGCAATAGATCAGTTCCATCCGCTCGAGAATTGCCGCGACGCGTTCGGCATCAATGCTCGTTTGGGTGCTTCCCTTTTTCGTTTGTTCGACGTGGTCGAGGCGTCCCAGCCGATGGGAACCTTTCACGACTTGAAGGCAGCCATTGGCCTTCGTCTGCTCGTCGATGGCAATCATCACGGCAACAATATCGGGAAAGAGGCAGCCATAGTGATACCAGTACCCGTAGTCCTGGTGCCATTCCCAGGCTCCACCTACCTTTGGCTCTTTAAGCATCATCGTCGAGTGGTAGTGATACACCTCGGCATCCAGTAATTGTTCGACCCGATCGACAACCTTATGGCTCCGAGAAATCATGCCGTAGAGGTCATCTCCCGGATGATCCCAGAGAGCAAGCTTGGAATTTCGGCCACTGGTATCTTTGACATTGTGGGCATTGCCCATCAGGACATAATCTTTTTGCGAGGCCTCTTGCAGTAGGCCGATTTCTTCCTGGTCAAGAAAGTTGTCCACCATGATAAAGCTGTCACGGTGGAATTGAAGAACTTCAGCATCGGAGAATGGAGTCGTCATCAAAAAGGCATCCAGTGGTAGTGTGTAAATTGTGGTAGTGGGCCGGAAGTTATTTCTTGGGACAAGTCGGCTGGCAGATCGATTTGCATTCGCCGGCACAGGCCCCACTGAGGGTAACATGGCTGGGCGTGAATGTTGAGAGGGTGCGTTAAAAAGAGTTGTAACTTTAGTGGGAAGCGAGCTTTCGGGCAAAAGTGGCAAATTAACTATAGCAATCGAATTTTTTGGCCGCGTTCTGTATCGAAGTAGCTGGGGATTGAGCCGTCCCAATCTGCTGTACCGTGTGAATCTCGTGGCGGTTTCAAGAATCCTGATGGTAGTGGACCGGGTTGACAGGGCGAATGAGGAGATTTGCCACGAGCGCTGCTCCCAATAGGCCAGCCATCACAAACATTGTCGAGTTGTAAACGGTGCTCGACGGATCGAGGGTTCCGGCAGGCGCAATTTCCATCAAACGAGAGATCGTAACCGTTTTCGAACGAACCAGTGGTTCAAGTTGCGAAACAGGAGCGCCGAAAATATTTTGAAACCGCTCGGGGTCGATGGTGGGGACCAACTCATCAATGGCCCCCCGGATTGACCGCTGGCGTAGCCATGTGATGCACCATGGGCCCAACACCCCTGCAGCGCTCCAGGCAGTGAGTAGTCTTCCGTGAATTCCGCCGACAAACCGTGTTCCAAACAGGTCTGCCAGGTAGGCTGGGATCGTGGCAAAGCCACCTCCGTAAAGGGTGAAGATAAACATGACGGCCACGTAGAAAATGATCAGCCATGTCACACTTGGGGTCGTGCTGACGCCGAGCGCGGTCAGGGGGATCAGCAGGTAGAGCACCATGCCCAGCACAAAAAACAGGGTGTAGGTCGTCTTTCGGCCCAGGGTATCCGAAGCACTTGCCCAGAAAAAACGCCCCAGCATATTAAAGACGCTGATCATTAAGACAAAGGTAGCCGCAAAGCTACCGCTCACGATGTTCGGGAGCGTGCTGCCAAAGATTTCGTGCATCATCGTCTTGGCGACTCCCAGTACACCAATGCCAGCGGTTACGTTCAAGCAGAGTACGATCCAGACCAGATAGAATTGTGGTGTGCAAAGCGACTGATTGATCCCCACATCGTGTTGACTTACCAGTCGGCGCCGGTGGTTCTGGTCGGCCTGCGGATCCCAGTCGGCGGGCTGCCAGTCGGGTGCCGGAATGCGGTAGGCGAACGAAGCAATTAGCATCACCAGGGTGTAGAGGGCAGAGAGACAGAAAAAGGTTCCCGCGATTCCAGTCTTTCCGGTTCCAACAACGTAAACTCCTTCCGGGCCGGGGACCACCATTTGGGAGACCTCTTGCGAGCCGATGACAACGACCTCGCGTTGCTTTCCAGCAACCTCTGCAAACCGCTGTCCCCCTTCGGTGGTCAGGGGTACCTGGCTTGATTTGCCCAGGTATTGGGGCGCTTCGTAAAAGTGGCGGATCAATGCTTCGTTCAGTGGTGTGGCGATGATGGCCCCACCTCCAAACCCCATAATCGCAAGTCCAGCCGCCATGCCTCGCCGGTCGGGAAACCAGCGGATCAGCGTGCTTACCGGTGATACGTAACCCAAGCCGAGCCCAACACCGCCCAGCACGCCGTAGCCCAGGTAGAGTAACCATAGCCAGTGCATCAAGATTCCTATGCCACCCACCAAAAATCCACCTCCCCAGCAGACCGCCGCAATCACACCGACCATCCGTGGGCCGACCTGCTCAAGCCACCGGCCGGCGACTGCCGCCGAGAGTCCCAGGAAGGCGATGGCGACGGTGAAGATCCAAACAACTTCCGACAAGGTCCAGTCTCCTGCAGCGCTGGCGACGACGCCGCGAATCTTGGTCAGCGCAGGATTGAAAATGCTCCATGCGTAGACCGACCCAATCGAGAGGTGGATCGCAATTGAAGCTGGCGGAACCTTCCAGCGGTTGAAACCGTCGGGGGCAACAATGCGCGCTTTCGACAAGAAGGTAAACATGCCAGCAGTAAAGGTGGTGAGCGGTACAACTGCCTGGATTGTGCCTGACGACCAACCTGGCGCCAACGGTCATTGGGAGCCTGAAGTGGAGAAGCCTGTTCTTTGTGGAAGTCTTCGGTGTCTGTTGCCACCAGCCCGATAGAAATCCGCACTGCAGAAGGCGTCGGGCTAAGTTGTTGGAATTCGGTGAATAGTCAAGTAAAC
>JAKVCB010000409.1 GCA_022448345.1 Pirellulales bacterium | reverse complement strand
GCCGCCAGGCGAGAGGCCTTACTGCAGCTTATTGCCCAACACCAGCCCGACAGGGCAGTGGTGTTCTGCAACACCAAAGCGAGCGTGCGGGAAGTAACCCAAGCTCTCAGCGACGCCCACGATGACGCCCTGGCCCTGCACGGCGACCTCGATCAACGCGAACGCGACCAGGTGCTTGTGCAATTCAAGCACAACAGCGTGCGCCTGCTGGTGGCGACGGACGTAGCTGCCCGCGGCCTGGACATCGACGACCTCCCCGCAGTGATCAACTACGACCTCCCCAGGGAAACCGAGCAATACGTGCACCGCATCGGCCGTACCGGCAGAGCAGGCAAGTCCGGCCTGGCCCTGAGCCTGTTCACAGACAAAGAGCGCTATCGCCTGGATGCGATCGGCCAATACCTTGATCGCGAAGTGGAATTCGAAGCCGTCGAGATGCTGCGCCCCACAGCGGCCAGTCTGCCACCGCCCACCTTCGTGACCCTGGCCATTGCCGGCGGACGCAAAAATAAGGTACGTCCGGGAGACATACTCGGTGCGTTGACCCGAGAAGGCGGTATAGAGGGGAATGTAGTGGGCAAAATAGACGTGCTGGAGCACGTGGCTTACGTCGCCATCAAGCGGTCGCAGTCCAAGCTCGCCCTGAAGCAGTTGTCCAACGGCAAGATCAAGGGCCGCAAATTCAAAGTGCGGAAACTATCGCTCAACCACAGCCGCGATCGAAGGAGCTGACCAGCTTCAGCCCGTCACTAGATCGGTTAGCGGCTCCGACCCATAATCGGCAGGCCGAAGGTTCAATTCCTTCTGGGTCCACCATCTCTCATCGATTTTCAAAGACTTATAGAGTCTTTCACCCACCGACTGCCGCAAGGGGAAGGGTGGCAACGAGTAGCAGAAAACTAAACTAAGTCGTGCTCATGCCCAACCAAGCATCCAGGGCCGCCTTCCCATCCGGAGTGCACAACCAGACCAGCGGCGCACAAAGCGAGTATTCAGTATCGATATTGCAGTTTTTGGTCGCTGCAGTAGATCTGACAGAGTTATCACGTGAAGCGAAGGTCAGGACATCATCGATAGAATTCTTGCTCATCTTGAGAGACAGGAGAAGAACGCCCACTGCCCTGCCACACGTGGCACCACCGGCCAAAAACGTCGACTTAGGCATAACTACTTTTCGCAGGAAGCAAATCCACGAACCCAAGTCAGCAAGGACGCTAATGAAAATCTCGTGGCACAAGTTGTTGCGTATTCTCGTTTGGGAATGAACGGATATGAATAGCATGCCCAAGGCAGTGAACAGGATTTTTGGATCAACAAGGGGACACTTCCCCAGATCAGTTGGCTCAGTCGACGAAATCAACGAGGCGGTCTAATCTCAAAATAACATACCCACTCGATGGAGCCCTACCCCTCGGTGACTACGCTGCCGTCGGGTCTGATCGCTCCAATGGCGTATGCTTGATTCAAGGTGTTGTCATCGATAACAGCACCTCGGAGATCAGCCCCTGATAAATAGGTGTTGTTATCCATCAGTGCGCCGGTTAAGTTTGCGCCCTGCAAATTGGCGCCCGACAAATTGGCGCCTTTCATATTGCAGAAAAGGAACGAGCCCTTTTCCAAATCAGATGAAGATAGATTAGCCTTCGCCAAAGTGGCAAATGACATGTCTACTTTCGGCGCATAGACACCCACCAATAATGCTTTATCTAATCTGGCTTTCGTAAAGTTCGCGCCAGCTAGCGATGATTCCGTTAGGTCTGCCTTATTGAGATTTGAATCACTCAGGTCGGCACCATCTAGTGACATATCCATCAGGCCTGCTTC
>JAKVCB010000408.1 GCA_022448345.1 Pirellulales bacterium | reverse complement strand
ATCGTCACGCTCGTCCAGGTCCGGGACGGGTGGCGCGTTGTAGACTTGCCACATGGGTTTTCTCCAGACCAGGAGCTCACACTCGGCGCCGAGATTTTTTTCCCGCCCGCCATGCAACCGGTTTCGCTTCCGACAGCCACAACCCCCGCGGGAATTAGCGACGCTGGCCAAGAACTGCTCGCTCAACTCAATACGATCGATGAAGAGCTGGAAACGGCAAGCAGAACATCAGACCGTACTTCGTTACACGTCAAGCGGGCCGACATTCTTGGTAAATTGTCACAACAGTCTGTCCCCAGCGAAGAAAAGCAGGCCTGGGTCCGCCAACTGGCAGATACCGTGAGTGCCGCAGTACAAACCGGCGAACTTCCATCCGGCGTAGAGCGCTTGGAAGATCTGGTGAAACAACTAACGCGTGAACAACAACCCGATGCGTTAATCGCGTACGTTCGCTTCCGCCATCTGTCTGCTGACTATGCACAAAAAATCAACGAGCCCGATGCCGACTTTGGCGCAATCCAACAGCAGTGGCTGGCGAATCTCAAGCAGTTTGTCACATCCTTTCCAAAGAGCGAGGATGCCGCAGAGGCCATGTTGCAACTGGCCATTGCACGCGAATTTGAGAATCTGGAGACAGAGGCCAGCACCTGGTATGCACGCATTATCAAGCAATACCCAGATACGATCGCGGCGCGTAAAGCGGCCGGCGCCCGTCGTCGCTTGCGGTCAGTAGGCCAGAAAATCGCCCTGCGTGGCACAACACTCTCAGGTAAAAAAATCGACCTGGCATCGCTGCGAGGAAAGGTGGTGGTCGTACACTATTGGGCCACCTGGTGCGAACCTTGCCTGGAGCAGATGGAACAGCTCCGAACGCTGCAAACCAGATATGGAAGAAAACGCTTTCAAATCGTTGGTGTCAATCTGGATACCAATGCACAAGACGTTAAAGCCTATCTCCAAAATCGACGGTTTCAGTGGTCTCATCTCTTTGAGAAAGGTGGGCTGGACAGCCGACTCGCCAACGAACTCGGTATCCTCTCTTTGCCAACGATGCTCCTGATCGGTGCTGATGGAAAAGTCCTCACCCGGAATCTCCACATCGAGGCAGCCGAGGCTCAAGTCAAGGCAGCATTACAGTAGCGGCCCAAACCCAGTGAATACCTCCTCCGCTGGCTCGCACGAACAGGTCGCTGCGGTCTGTACAAAGATGACCACCAACACACCCTCTGCATCGGAGTCTACGGACCTGCCCGTGCGGTGTGTGCACCTGAACGATTAGGCAGACTTTTCCGCGTGCAACTGTTCAATCCGAGAACGACACCCCTCATGGGTAGAAATCTCGCAGGCTGCGTAAAATGACCTCAACACGTTAATATAAAGCAGTTTACGGCACATTCTCCAGGGTCATGGAGAGCCGTTTTAGGCGTTGAGTCCGGCAAAATCGAAAAAAACCTGCTATTCAGCACGAGCCGTTACCGACACATAAGTTAACGGCATTCGAATTGTCGAACTTCAGCGTTGCGCCGGGGGGCCTACGCAAGCGCATTCTCCGCCTTGTAGATTCCCAGCCAGTTCGCGCTGGTTCGTTTTTCGTTTCCTGAAAACGACCTGCACATTTCCCGCGAATCCGTCGCCCTTTCTCATTACGATTTGGCAGAGATAGGATCAACGGCGGACCCATTTTCTACTAAGGAATCCTACCTCAGGAGGGGGGACCCATGCGAAAATCCGTGATTGGGTTGGCGCTGTTTACGATTGCCACCCTGGCACCGTCCATGCTTCGTGCCGATGATCAGGCAATCGCAGATGCCCTGTTAAGCAAGCTGCAAA
>JAKVCB010000407.1 GCA_022448345.1 Pirellulales bacterium | reverse complement strand
CGCTTTGATTTGACAGCAATTTAAGCGGTTCCTTTGGCAACGGGCTAACGCTTTCACGAGGATCTTGGACGCAGTCGAAGGAACCCTTCCCTGCTTCCGATCGATTCGCGTGCTGCTTCCACTGCGAATCTTGTTGTGTCACGGGAATTCAAGCTTCAGGCAACGCTTCAAACGGAATTACAGAAACGATGTGTACTTCGGAGGATATTTGAACTAGGTCAGCTGATAAGTTGCTGGATCATTTTTCCTTCGTTGACGGTTGGTCGTTCTAGTCGACCTTGGTGGTTGTAGGATAGTTCAAGGCGATCGAGTCCAAGTAAGTGCAGGATGCTCGCATGGATGTCATGCACATGAGCTCGGCTTTCCGTGGCATAGAGTCCAAGTTCATCCGTTGCTCCGATGACTTGACCACCGTTGACACCGCCACCCGCCATCCACATCGTAAATCCGGTGGGGTTGTGGTCTCGGCCGGTTCCTTTTTCGCTCATCGGCGTACGCCCAAACTCACCACCCCAGACCACAAGGGTTTGGTCAAGGAGTCCACGCTGTCGCAAATCAGTTAACAGTCCTGCAATCGGCTTGTCGACACTGCCGCAGTACTTGGTGTGGTTGGATTCAATAGCTGAGTGTGCGTCCCAGCCACTGCCGGTCCCGCTGAAGAGTTGAATAAAGCGAACGCCTCGCTCAACCATTCGTCGTGCCAGCAGGCAGATTTCACCGAAGTTTGCCGTTGGCTTGTCGTTCAAGCCATAAAGATTGCGAGTAGCGGCGGTTTCGCGTGTGAGGTCCACTGCTTCTGGTGCGGCGCTCTGCATGCGGTAGGCGAGCTCATAAGAGCGTATACGTGCATCGAGAGTCGAAACATGAGGTAGGCGTGCGGCATGCATCTCATTGATTTTGCGAATCAGATCCAGCTTTTGACGTTGCCTCGGTTCATCGATCCCTGTTGGTAACGTCAGGTTGGAAATTACTTCGTCGGTGGGGCCATCGCCGACAGGGGTTCCCTGAAAGGTTGACGGCAGAAAACCCGGTCCCCAACTTCTGACTCCATTGGTGCCGGGTTTCTTTTGATCCTTCATGACCACAAAAGCAGGTAGCTCTTCCGTTTCGCAGCCCAAGCCATAAGTGACCCATGAACCTAAGGAGGGGCGTCCTGCAATGATGCTGCCCGTATTCATCAGGTTACATCCGCCGGAATGGTTGATTCCTTCACCGTAGCATGAGCGCAATATTGCCAACTCGTCGGCATGTTTCGCAACGTTTGGAAACCAGTCGCTGATTTCTAAGCCACTCTCACCGTAGCGGCCCCACTTGCGTTTGCATTCGAGAAGTGGTGATCCTTTTTCGCCCATTGCGGTGATCGGCTCGCGAAATGAGGCAGGCAGTGACTGACCCGCCAATTTATTGAGCAATGGTTTTCGATCGAACGTATCTAATTGACTGGGGCCACCTTCCATGAAGAGAAAGATGACACTCTTGGCACTGGCAGGATGGTGGCAGCCTTGCGTTGCTAAACCTGTCTTGAGAGTTTCTGCTTGCGCTAAAATTCCGTTCAATGCCAACGCACCGAAACCCGCACCAGCCTGCGACAACATCTGTCGACGATTCAACACGGGCTGTATGTGCGGAACGCTCGCTCCTTGACATAGTTTCGAGGCTGTTGGGTGCATTGGTTAGTTCTGGTGTTTGGGGAATCTGGCCGCGACTTACTCAATGAACAGAAAAGAGTTGCTGTTGATCAGGATGTGACAGACATCGGTTTCACCCTCCTGGCCGCTGGCAGCAAGGGGTGCGAGCAGGTCAAGGGTTCGCTGATCCGCGGGCATACCGCTGATA
>JAKVCB010000406.1 GCA_022448345.1 Pirellulales bacterium | reverse complement strand
GCTGCCATCGGAGTTCATGTCTCCCATCGGTGCAGGCGGATCAAGAACCAGTGTTGCAGACGACTCACAGGTGTTGGAGTTGTCCAAGCCAATTCGGTACTCAGGAAAGTAAGGAGTGTTGATGGCGTAATCAGCCTCTGTTTCCAAGTTTGAATCGTACGGAGTCGTCGGATTTGGGAAATCAAGTCCGTTGTTGTCACTGAAGGCACAACCGGAGAACATGATTTGCGGCTGACCTCCAGCAGCTGACGCATGGTCAACCCAAGCAACGCCACCGTAAAGATTGGTCACCGTGTAATTCTTGACGAAGCAAGAGTTCAGGAATCGGTGTTCATCTGTTGCCAATGATCCATCGGCCTCCCAATGGAAAGTTCCACGCCCAGAGTTGTTGTAGCGAATCTTGCAATCGGTCCAAGTTGATTTGCCGTCTTTGGCCATGATGGTGCCATCGGCAGCACGTGAATCGTTGTCGGAGACCTCACAGAACATCCAAGTTGAGTCAGCACCATTTTGATACACGGTTCCGTATTGGGCGGAATCGTTGTATCGGACGCGAACTTTGTGGAATGTCGGACGCGTGGTCGAGTCACCATGGATGCCAATCACGCATACTGGAAGATCTCCAGCTTGGTCGTGAGCATTCCCGGTGGCGTACAAAAATAGGACATCGCAGTCAACAAACGCAGTTTGGTTGTCGCTTCCGCTGACCATGATGCCACCGCCAGAGCCTTGCATCGAGGTAATCAAAGCCCCATGGAAGGTTCCAAGTCCAGAATCAGAAAGGACGGCAACATCATCAAGGGTACGAGATTGGAATCGGATAACACCCTCTGCGGTACCGCCCTGTCCCGTGGAGTAAATGCCTTTTGCAATTTGTGGGACTTCAACCAAACCGCCAACCGCAGAGTAGTCGAAGGTGTCCCGTGGTTGAATTCGGGTTTCAACATCCAAACCATTCGAAAGTTCGGTGAATTGACGTGGACGTCCAACGTAGGTTCCGCGTCCGCCTTCCATTTTCATGGCCCAACCGTTGTTGTTGTTGAAGCCTTCAGTGGGGTTGAGGAAAGTGACGTTCTCGAACTCAGGGCCATCGTCTTCGGTCTTCACAAACGGACGGATGGTGACTTCGTTGTTGTCAATGTGAAGTGACTCGACGTAGAGGCCGGATCGGACAACGACTTCATCGCCGTCTGAAACCGCTTCAAGAACGTCTTGAATAACGGGGTACTGGGTGTTGTTGCCCACGTACCAGAGGAATGTCCCGTCCGCTTGTGGGACAGGGTTGGGATCGGGAAATTCTTGCCCGAGTGCGACGGCGGTTACTGCTGAGGCCGCAAGCAGCGAAATGTGATTACGCATGAGATGTTCTCCGTAGAACGAGTCCGTGCTCCAGTTGGTCGGGACCATCCCTCCCATGCGTCAGCGGATCCCCCCCTGACAGCCGTCGCACAATGTAAAACACTATATTCCAATAATTTAGATATTTGCACGCAAAATTTAGCCCTTTTATTGGAACGTAAGTTTTGGGTGAAATTTCCACAAAAAACCCCCAGGGAATTGCTCCCTGGGGGTCTGTGGGCAGGATGCCGTGACTTTAATCAGTCGCAGGTGCTGCCAAAGTTGGAAAGCACTTCGATGATGTCGCCAAATTCGATGTCACCGGAAGAGTTGACGTCCGTTCTGCAAGTGCCGAGCAGGTTCATCATTTCTTCAAGGTCAATGTCAGCTTCGTCATCCGTGATGTCCTCGTCAGTAGTCGGAGCGTGGTTCTGATCCAAGGCGCTCACGAACCCTTCCGAGCTAGTGCAGTCAGCACTATTTGCCAGTGGTGGCAGTTCATCCTTATC
>JAKVCB010000405.1 GCA_022448345.1 Pirellulales bacterium | reverse complement strand
CGGTCCGGCAATGGCCAGAAAAACTCCCAGCCCAACCGTGGTGGCAGCCAAAGGATACCGTTTACACCAACGCAAAGTTCGCTCCAGTCGCGACACGGGGCGGGCACGGATCGGCTCACCCCGCAAATAGCGACGCAGCTCATTGCCCACCGCCTCAGCCGACTCGTAGCGACCGTTCGGGTCCCGCTCCAAACACTTCAAACAAATCGTGGCAAAATCGGCCGGTATGTGACGATTCAGATTGCGCGGGTCGGGCGCATCATTGGTCAACCGCTGCTGAACCTGCATCTGGGCATTTCCCCGATAGGGCAATTCACCAGCAGCAAGCTCGTACAACATGACACCCAATGAATAAATATCGGTCCGCCGGTCGGTCCAGTGCGCCTCTCCCCGGGCCTGTTCGGGAGACATGTAAGCGGGAGTCCCCACGATGTGCCCGTCGAGAGTCATTGTGATCTCGCCAACTTCCCGCTTGGCCAGCCCGAAGTCCATCACAAATGGATGATCCTGCTCGTCTATCATCACGTTCGATGGCTTCAAATCCCGATGAATCACACCTTGTGCATGCGCATGGCTCAGTGCGTCACAGATGGGAACACTCAGCTCAGCTATTTCACGCGTGTTACAGTGGCGATCTTTCATCCAGTCGGCCAGGGAACTGCCATAAACAAGTTCGCTGACAATGTAAATTGTTCCGTTTTCCTGATCGCGACCAATTTCGTGGATCGGCACGATGTTCGGGTGCCGCAGTTGAGCGACGGTGCGTGCTTCACGAAAAAAGAGTTGCGTCTCTGGGCGCTCCAGGCCTGCTCGGCGAGGTATCTTGACGGCAACAAATCGGTCGAGTTCCTCGTCGCGTGCTTTCCATACACTCCCAAACCCGCCTACCCCCAACTGTTCGATCAGCTGAAACCGGCCTAACTTGCGGCCACTCATCCTGGCCTCAGGGCTATCATCCTCCTCAATCAGATTGAACGTACTGCCGCAGCTAACACAGGTCACATCCTTATCAACCGAATCGTCCAACAGCTCCACGGGGTTGTTGCAGTGGGGGCAACGGATATGGAGCCCGGCTGAATCAATCCCCTGCTTCGAACCCACCACAATCGTTTCGATGGTGTCGGCAGACAGAGCCACTCCCCCCATCGCTTCGCCCGACTTGCGCAGAGTGGCAAGCTGCTTCACGAGTTCCTCTTCCAACTCCGGATGCGCCTCAATCAATTCCTGGTCAGAAGCACTCTTTCCATCAGGGCTGCGGCGGTATTGAAACTCGATTACGAGTAGTTCCCGCAAGAGTGGTCCACGCAAACCCTCGGCTACCTCTTCGAGAAAATCGCTCAACCGGGGCGCATCGCCCGACCTCCACTTCGACTCGAACGCATCGCAACGTACGTCGATCTCTCGTTGGACCTCAAGTGATACCTGGTTGCTACTACTGTCCACAGACCTACTCACTAACGATTGCCATGCGAGTTGCCCATTCTGGCCCCTAAACAGGACCACGCGTGTACCGGATGCAACTGCCTGATCCCCAATTATACCGCAACCTGGAGTGAAAGCAGCCTAAACAAGTAGTCCAACTTGCTAACAACACGCCAGTATTCCTGGTCACAAGGGTACCCAAGTCGGGCAATCGGTCATGCTGACCCGATTTTCACCTGCACCTGCAGCTCTCACTCCACCCTCGAACCCGCAGCGGGGCGCCTCGCTTCGGATACCAAGCAAAGGCCCGGAAAATTTAAACGGGCCGCTCTTGGGACGTCCCGCATTAATCACACCCCGGCCACCGCCAGGCTCGCTCGCGCTTCGTCGATCATCACTTCCTGGCGAACGCGCCCAATAAAATAATTCACACGGTCAAAACCACAATCGGCAAGCAAGGCC
>JAKVCB010000404.1 GCA_022448345.1 Pirellulales bacterium | reverse complement strand
TGTCAGTCAGGGCGCTTGATGTCAGCAGAATCAATAGGTTCGTGGTGACGCGGGAAGTAAGCATGGTCGTATGTCTTCTGGTGTCTGGGTGCGAGCTGAACAGGATTGCTCCCTGTGCCGGTCGAGAGCTTACGAACCAGGTAGTCCGGTAGCAGGGACGCAGTGTCTGAGTTTGGCGTATCCAGACACCTTCCAATATAGAGGTTGGCGTGGGTGCGTGTGGCGAGCACGCACACCGGCACCGGCGTTTTGCGCCAAGACCCGGTATCCCGGCACGCGCAGAAGTCGTTTGAGAACGCCAATAATGTGCGCTTCTCAAAACATCTCTTTTTTCTACCGCCTTCTGGTCTGCGCTGTGGGGCCTCTGGGGCACCTCCTGGTGTAGAACCATCCTTCGGGTATTTCCCATATTTCCCGGGTTGCGGCCAATCCCTGACGGCAACCCTGTTGCCACTGTTAGGCTGTCGCCCGTAACGGTGCGCGTTGCGTGCCGGCATGGCCAATTGCCTCTGAGCTGTCAGCTCAACTGAGAACGCTGCCCCGATCAGTGAAGCTGTCATTGCACCACCCGGTGGGGTACGATTGGTTTGCGTGGCTGATTCACATGTGCAACCGCCACCGGGAATGTAGAAAAACGAGGATCAGTGCAGCGGCACAGGAGTCATTATGAAAACGATCATTGGGTGCTCACTCTGTTTTGCGTTCTGCTTGACCGCTTCTGACTCAGCCTGGGGCGAGAACTGGATGCGATTCCGAGGCCCGACGGGGCAAGGAATTTCAAGCGAGAAGAAACTGCCAGTCACATGGTCGGCGACTAGGAATATCAAGTGGAAGACGAGTCTCCCAGGCAAAGGGTGGTCGTCGCCGATTGTCTTTGAGGAGCATGTGTTTCTCACAGCATCTACCGAAGAAGGTGTGTCCTGCCGTGTGATCTGCATCAACCGCGAGGATGGCACCATTGCGTGGACAACAGAAGTCCATCGGCAACAGACAGGGCCGATGCGGAAGCAGAACTCGTACGCCACGCCGACACCCGTGACTGACGGCAAACAAGTCTATTCAGTCTTTTATGACGGCACGGTGACTGCGGTTGATTTTTCTGGAAAGCTTGTCTGGAAGAACAGTGATTTGAAGTTCTTTAGTTTGCATGGCCTCGGCGCGTCGCCGATTCTCGCGAATGGACAGGTCATCATGCCGTTCGACGGCAGTAGTCGGGAAGAGACCAGGGTTGGTTGGAAAGTTCCGTGGGAGAAGGCCGTTATTCTTTCGCTCGATGCAGGAAATGGGTCCGTGCGTTGGCAGGGCACGCGAGGAAAATCACGTGTTGGGCACGTCACGCCGATACTCACTGACAACGGTAAACAACTCGTCAGTGCAGCAGGCGATCGTGTCCAGGGATTCGACGTGATGACCGGCCGCCGCATCTGGTCTGTCTATAGCCAGGGCGAAGGTGTTACCCCATCGCCCGTTGTTGGCGATGGGCTCATCTACACGTCCTCTGGCTTTGAAGCTCCGACGTTGCGGGCCATTCGGTTCGGCGGCAAGGGCGATGTCACTGAGACCCACATCGCATGGGAACAAAAACGAGGTGTCGCAGCACTTTCATCGTTGTTGTACATAAAGCCTTATCTCTACTCAATTTCTAGAGACAATATTCTCCATTGTCTGGAGGCTTCATCCGGAAAAATTATCTGGATGCAGCGACTGTCTGGCGTTCATTGGGCTTCGCCCGTTTATGCCGATGGACGAATCTACATTCTGTCAGAGGAGGGAGTGACGTTGGTTTTGCGGCCTGGCGCAAAGTACGTTGAGGTCGCTCGAAATGACATCAGCGTTACATGTCTCGCATCGATGGCAGTCTCACAAGGTAACTTCTACATCCGATCGGACCAGG
>JAKVCB010000403.1 GCA_022448345.1 Pirellulales bacterium | reverse complement strand
GGCCTGGAGTTCACGTCTCAAACTCGGCTGGGTCGTCCGATGGGGACATTTGAACGTCCTCGGCCTAACCGTGCGGAAGCTCGGCGATCTGAACGATCTTTGCGACATGTCGTGCTTTCGCTTGAAGCCACATGGGAATTGGCGGGGTTGATCTCGAACGAGAATGATACGCTTGGTACGGCATTTCAAACTGCCATCGGGCGGGCCGCTGCTTTGGATGATCCTGTCTTTGCAGGAGTTGCGGAACCACAGGGGCGTTTGCGCATCGAAGTTCTTCAGCAGAATATTGAAGAGATCCGAACCATCTTGGCGGAAGAGGTTGGTCCTGCATTGGGCATCTCCGCTGGATTCAATTCGCTGGATGGTGACTAGTGGGAACGCGTCGCTCTTTCATCACTGGCTTACTTGCTACTGGTCTCACGCCTAATCCAACCTGGGCAGATGCGGGTGGGGCGGCCTACATTTCGGCGGGAATGAAACCGGATGGCAGCTATGTGCTGTGTGGCCTAAGATCGGACGGCTCAATCGCATTTGAGTTACCGCTCCCAGCACGAGGGCATGCAGCCGCAGCGCATCCAATACTACCAGAGGCCGTGGCATTCGCTCGTAGGCCAGGAACATATGCCATCGTTCTTGATTGCTCCAACGGGTCGGCGAAAGCACAGCTTACCGCCCCGGCTGGCCGTCACTTTTATGGCCACGGGACCTTCGCTTTAGCTGGAGAACTATTGTTCACAACAGAGAATGACTACGGCAAAGCACGGGGTGTTGTTGGCGTTTGGAGTGTTCGGAGGGGATACACACGGGTGGGCGAGTTCTGGTCCGGTGGGACTGGGCCACACGATATCAAGCTAATGCCCGACGGTGAAACGCTGGTTGTTGCTAACGGTGGGATTGAGACACATCCAGAAACTGGACGTACCAAACTCAACATTCCAACAATGCGACCGAACCTTAGTTATCTAAGCTTAGATGGCTCGATTCTGGGGCAAGTTTTTCTTGCCAACGATTTGCGAAAAAACTCCATCCGTCATCTTGCTGTTTCAACGGATGGTCAGGTCGCTTTTGCTATGCAATGGCAGGGGGATCTGACAGGTGACCAACCCTTGTTGGGGGTTCAGCGTAGCCTCAGCCAGCACCCGCATTTGTTCGAAGAAGCGTCGGTACGGGAGATGCATGGGTACCTGGGCAGTATCGCCATTAATAGCAGCATGAACCAAATCGCGGTTACGTCACCTCGAAGCGGTGTGGTGCAAATCTTTGGTAAGGACGGCTTGCACGCTCGTTCCAACTTGGCAGATGTTTGTGGCGTTGCCGCTATTGGAAACGGTTTCTTCGCTACCACAGGCACGGGGCTGGCTCGAGCAGCTGAGTTCGGTGATATCAATCACGACTTAGCTTGGGACAACCACCTGATTGCAATCTGACAGGTCAAACGACTCTGTGTGAACCCGTGCTGCCCCAAGACACGACAAACCCGCTGCTTCGACACTCTGATGTGATTGCAGATGTGATCGATGCGGGTACGACGATGCGAAGGGCTCGGTAATTTCTCCGTTTTGCTTCGACAATATGAGCTTGTTCAGCGCCAAGTCTAACGCCTTTCGGCGCAACCGGCCGTTCTCCTCCTGGAGCCGTTTGAGTTCCGTCAGTTGGTCGGTTCCCATCCCACCTTAGTGCTTACGCCAGCGGTAAAACGTCTGTTCCGCTATTTGTACCTGTCTAATCGCGCCGATCCGTGAAATCCCTTGGATGCAAAGCCCCTAAATGCGGGCCAATTCACGGGCCAGCCTTCGCGCTGCAGCAGGATATGTATTCGCCGATATCTGTCCGTCGTCAGGGATTTTGGTACAGATGGCGGTCTGATCTAAGAGAGGGTCTGGCTCATCTGGTTGTTGTGAT
>JAKVCB010000402.1 GCA_022448345.1 Pirellulales bacterium | reverse complement strand
ACGTGAAAGACTGCCAGAATCATGATGCCACCTGAAATGACCTCGGTCTCCTTGCTACTCTGGATCGTATTGGGGATTACGCTGCAAATCGCGCTGTGGCTGGGTATCAGCTTCTGGAGGCATTGGAGTGAGTATCAGACGCTGCGCACAGACGTGGGGTCCGGCGGGGGAATGCCCGTTCCCGTTAAAGAGACTTTGCCTTCAGCATCCGAGCCGGCATCTGTAGCGGCGTGGAGTGGTTTCAGGAATTTTCGGGTCGATCGCAAGGAAATTGAAGACGGTGCCCAATCCATTTGCTCGTTTTACCTGGTACCGGAAGACAAGCAGCCGCTTCCGGCATTCAAGCCAGGTCAATTCCTAACATTCCGTATTGACGTACCCGCGCCCGACGGCAAGACAGAGCAGATTACTCGCTGCTACTCCTTGTCCGATGCACCCCACGCGGGGTATTACCGCATCTCCATCAAGCGCGTACCTGCACCTGCCGGCAGCGCTTATGCACCGGGCCGCTCGTCGAATTTCTTTCATGACCACATTCAGGTTGGTGGCCAACTGCAAGTCCGCGCGCCTGGTGGTCACTTCCATATCGACTCCAGTGACGCACCAGTCGTGTTGATTGGCGGCGGTATCGGGATTACCCCTGTGCTTTCCATGCTCAACTGGTGCATGGCCGAGCAGCCTGGCCGGGAAGTCTGGCTCTATTACGGCGTTCGCAACAGCAGCGAACCCATCAAGAGATCCCATCTCGAAGCGCTTGCCGCGACCTACCCGAACTTCCATCTGCGGCTGTGTTTCAGTGATCCCTTGCCGGGTGATCAGCTTGGACGCGACTATCACCACCAAGGGCGCGTGGATATCGCGCTATTCAGGACGGAACTCCCCCTCAAACCCTACCATTTCTACATCTGCGGACCGACACCGATGATGGAAAGCCTCGTTCTGGGCCTGGAAGGCTGGGGCGTGCCGGAGAGTCGCATCCACTACGAAGCCTTTGGCCCGGCATCGATCAAGCGTTCGGCAAACCTGACAGCCGTTTTACCTGTGGCGGCAATACAAAGCGATATCGTCGTCACCTTTGCCAAGTCGGACAAACAGATTCCTTGGCAGCTGGGCATGGGGAGTTTGCTGGATTTTGCCGAGGCCAATGGGGTAAAGGTCGAGTCCAGTTGCCGGGCCGGAAGTTGCGGATGTTGCCAAACCACGATCAAAACAGGCGAAGTGGCTTACGGCCATGCGCCAGACTTTGATCCCGAACCAGGTAGCTGCCTGCTCTGCAGTTGCACCCCGAAGACCAGCGTGACTCTGGAGGCCTAGATGACCAACAACCTCTGGCGCAATCATATCCTTCCCTTTACTTTGCTGGTTGGCCTGCTCGGTGTGGCGACCTTGGTGGGCGACTATCTGCTGCATCGCTTCAATCTGGTCTGGATCGGGCGCTACCTGGGCATTCCGGGCACATTGCTCATCATCGGTTCCCTGATCTATTCGTTGCGCAAGCGCAAGATGATCACGTCGGGCAACATGAAATCCTGGCTCAGCATGCACGAAGTCGGTACCTGGCTGGGTTCTCTGATGGTCTTGCTGCATGCCGGCATTCATTTCAACGCCATCCTGCCCTGGCTGGCCACGGTGGCGATGGGCGTGAATGTCATCAGCGGTATGGTGGGCAAACTACTTCTCGGCCGTTCGCGCGAGCATGTCCTGGGACAGCGTGACCACTACCAACTGCGAGGGATGTCCAAAGAGGATATTGAGCGCGCGGTGTTCTGGGATGCGGTCACCCTGGATGCCATGACCAAGTGGCGCAAGGTCCACATCCCGATCTTCATCGTCTTCGCCGTTCTGGCACTGGGTCACATCATCAGCATCTTCCTGTTCTGGGGCTGGGTATGAGCCGCACACTGAAG
>JAKVCB010000401.1 GCA_022448345.1 Pirellulales bacterium | reverse complement strand
GCTATCGTGTCATGACGTGCCTGCAACTTGTCAGTAACTGCCCCACCCGTGCCGTCGGGTGCCATACGCAAAAATCCTGTGGCCACAAGACGCTTTGCATCAACTGGTGAAAGATTTTCCAAGGGAGAAGTGATCAACTCATCACCAGCAAGTTGCTCCGTAATAAACTGATCAAATGGCATGTCAGCATTGAACGCTTCTATTACGTAGTCACGATATCTCCAGGCATCAGGGCGTTCTGAATCAGCATCGGTGTAGCCTTCGCTATCTGCATAACCAGCGACATCCAGCCAATGCCGTGCCCAGCGCTCGCCGTAATGCGGCGACTCCAGCATCGTATCGACTGTAGCCGACCATGTTTTCTCAGCACCGTCAGCCGAAGCCATCAAATCGACAAAGCGTTGAACTGATTCCGGACTCGGTGGAAGCCCGAGAAGATCCAGCGAAAGACGTCGCAAGAGCTTTCGCGGATGCGCGGCCGGGCTGAACTCCAGATCATGTTTTTTCAGTTGTTTCAAAAGAAATGCATCGATTGGATTTGCAACCAGATCAGCATTCACTTGAGTCGGGACGGTGGGCCTTCGAATCGGCTGCAAAGACCAGTGGGCCTTGTCTTCCTCAGTGAGGTAGGGTTCCAAACCAAGACTCTCGGGTTCCTCTCGGACGGTACCGGCACCCGCAACAATCCAGTCATGAATGATACGCAGTTCTTTCTCGCTGATCTGGTTGCTTTCGTCTGGTGGCATTTCGCCGTCACGCAAACGCTGATACAGCGGACTCTCATCAGGTTTTCCTGGCACAATGGCTGCCCCTGAATCACCACCTCGATGCATGAAACGAACCAACCTGAGATCAAGATTTCCCTGAACCTCAGGCTCTTCCCCATGGCATTGAAAACAATGTGCACGAAGAATCCCTCGCACATCGGTTTCAAACCGCAGGAGCGCAGGCAATTCAGCCCGCAAATATGCGGTGAACACCGAGACAAATAAAACAGCGCAAGTTAGACGGAGCATGGAACATTGCGGCAAGGTAGGCGATCGAGCGGGACCCTGATTATGACCTGTTGCGATCCAAAGGACTATCTAGTTTACTCGAGTTGCAACCATTTTGTGGCCTCAACACCGCGTTTGCTAAATGAGAGGCCGCCGTGTTTGACCGGAAAGCAGATCATCACTAGATGAAGCAATAGGCCGAAATCATCCAATGAGCACAAGGTCTACCTTTGAACAATCAGACCACTGCGGTAGTAAAGCCCCACCTTCCCCGGGGCTTCAAATCATTCTGGATCTTGTGAAGATTGAGGAAAGATGAGTCTCGGGGAACAGAAGATCGCTTGTCATCCAAGTCAATGAGCTTGCAGCGACGGAAGTCCTTCGGAGATTACGGTGGTCCCATGTACAGGAAACATTTTCAGCACCAGGTTGAAATAGTCGATTCTTGCTGAAAGCCACGAACCGTCTGCGCGTACCTGATGACCAGCGTATTTCGCTATGCACAAACCCAAATATTCATTCAATGCTCGGGTGAAAAATCCCTGCGTTTACTTCTCGATTTTGGTCGTTTTCCGACCCAATACCAACTGCTGCAGTTGCTCGGATAACAATTTGAGTTGGTCCGCCGCAAAAGAGTTCACCCTGTTTTCGGTTTCATCGTGATCGGAAGTGTGATCGTACAATTCACGAGCGACGACCTGCCCACTGTCAAACTTTCGCCACTCGGTGTAACGCACTCGATCGGTTCGCATTGAATACCCCATGTGAGTGGGAGGTTTGCCGCGGGGGTAGTTTGGACGAGGTGTTTGAGTCAAAGCAAAATGCCTCGCACCAATCGCTTCAATTGTATTCCTCAAATCAGGAACCAGGCTGCGTCCAATCAGACCACCGGGGTTCGGGAGTCCGCAAAGCTCGG
>JAKVCB010000400.1 GCA_022448345.1 Pirellulales bacterium | reverse complement strand
AACTCCCCGGTCGGTAACAATCCGACTGTGCTCGCAGACCAGTTGGCTAACGTCATAATCAGTCAGCATTTCAGTTGAAATGCGTTCGCTGTCGCGATATCCGTGAGTGCGTGTTTCCTCCGCACCGATTTGTAGTGTAGGGAGTAGCTTAATACGCGGTCGCTGGTAACCGATCCCTTCTAAAGTCGCAGTGAACTGTTGCAGAATTTGCGTGTCTTCTGAGTCGGGCCAGGTTCGCGTGGCGGTGATGATTGGCAAGAAACCGAATTGCACGAGTTTTTGCAGGCCGTCCAGGGCTCGCTGAAAAGTTCCTGCGCCTCGGATAGGGTCATTTGTTTCCGGAGAGTACCCGTCGATGGAGACTCGAAACTCGAGCGAGTAAACGCTGTTGGCTTCGGCTTCGGCCAGGGTTGTGAGCCATTCATCTTTGAGGACGGTTCCATTGGTCAAAACGGTTGCCGGCCCATATTGGAGTGTCGTGGTCAGGATCGGGACCATTTCTGGATTGAGGAATGGTTCGCCACCGGTGAAATAGTATTCCTTCACGCCGTGCGAGATAGATTCTTGCAGGTAACGCTCTACCGTCGTCAGGCTTAAGAATCCGAAACTATCATTCTTGGGGCTGCAACTGATGAAGCAATGATGGCAGGTTAGGTTGCAAAGGGTGCCGGCAACTTGAAACCAAAGATGGTCCAGATGGCTGAGCCTCACTAGAGGCTCTTCGAGAATGGGAGCGCTTGACGGCATAGAGTCATTTCGTAGAGGTGTACTGTTTTCTTAATCAACCGGTGGTGTTGCCATGTTGCGGAAGGTGTCGTAAAGATTCAAGTCCTTGCGTTCCCCAATGATTGTGAACAGTTGCTGGACTTGCTCGAGCCCACGAGCAAACAAAAACTGGGGATTACGACCGTAGCTTTTACTTCCCAAGAGATAGAAGTTAGGTTCTGGTGTGCGCAGCGTTTCGGGGCCAGTGGCGACTTGCTGTAGGCAGTCTTGGGTCGAGTCGTTCATTAAGGCTGCTGCCAATGCCATGGGGCCTGAGGTTGCATAGCATTGATGGACATGCAGTTCTCGGAAAAGTTGATCGTCTGGGCGGTAACCAACATTGCCGATGATTCTATCGACGACCAGTGATTGGTGATCGTCACTTGAGTTGGAATCGAGTGGCTCGTATCGCACGTTGAATTGTTCCAACTGTGAGTCATAGCAAATTGCTTCAATGCTAGCGCCAGCCAGGTGTTGGATCGTGGTTGATTGACCGGTTGCGAGTTGGTTGGCAGCTTGGGTTAACTGGGAACGTTGCTCGAGTGGATCGTTTGGGATTTCCTGTAGTGGGCCATTGGAGCCAGTGGGAACGGGGTGGCGTGTCACCCAGGTGATGCGAGTTTGTGGGAACTGATTTTGAAGTTCGGCGAGTGCTGTGATAGTGGTGGCGGCCGAGTATCCTCCGCCCACGACGAGCGTATGCTTGTCTCGATAGAGGCCTTGTTCCTGGTCAAGCAGATCTGGGATTTCGTAGCAGATTTGTTCTCGCAGTTCGATTTCTCCGTGGGCAGGTGCACCGCCAGGACCCAGCCAGTTTGGGTTTGCAAAGACGCCGGTGGTATCAATCACAATCTCGACGTTGCTGGTTTGCGTCTTCCCTTGCGAATCCTTAAAGAGGATTCGCAAGGGTTGCTCTGCTCTGCTTGGATTCCCCGGGGTGTCAGTTTTAAGACCACCGATTCGGGAGATAGCGATCACTTCCGTGTGGCAGTGGATCTTACCTCGTAACAAGTCTGTGTCTGCGAGTGGTTGCAGGTAATTATCGATCCACTGCTTGCCGGTCATCAATGTATCGGGGGAGGCAACTGGTTGTTCTGGATACTGAGCGGTTATTGCTGCCAGTCCGAGAGGCGAAGAGTTCATCTGGAACGGTGTAAAC
>JAKVCB010000040.1 GCA_022448345.1 Pirellulales bacterium | reverse complement strand
CCATCATCACCGCCGGCACCAGCGATCTACCCGTGGCCGAAGAGGCCCGCGAAACACTCGATTGGATGGGCGTATCGGTTACCATGATCCACGATGTGGGAGTTGCCGGTCCCCACCGCCTGCCGGAAAGGCTGGCCGAGTTTGAAACTGCCCGGGCGATTGTGGTCGTTGCCGGAATGGAAGGCGCTTTGCCGAGCGTGGTGGGTGGATACGTTGCCTGCCCGGTCATTGCCGTGCCGACAAGTGTTGGTTACGGAGCAAGCCTCAATGGCATTGCCGCATTGCTTTCGATGCTCAACAGCTGCGCAAGTAACGTTGCCGTCGTCAACATCGATGCGGGTTTCAAAGCGGGCTACATGGCCGGTCTGATTGCGAAAACGGACTCTAGCAACGAAAACCGTACCGCTGGCACTAAAGCATAATCCATTGGTCGTATGAACTACGACTCCCCAACCTGTGAGGAATTGGTCGGTGAAAGATCTCTCGAACAAACCACTTCCAAAACTGCCACACCGCCTGGTCGATAGCCACAAGGGAAATTACGGACGCGCGCTTCTGGTGGGAGGCTCGGTGGGCATGGCAGGTGCTATGGGCCTGGCAGGAAAATCAACCCTCCGCAGTGGCGCCGGTCTGGTCACCCTGGCCATTCCCGAAAGGATTCAACAGGTCGTGGCCGGATTCGACCCGTGCTACATGACGCTGGGCCTGGTTGGCAGCGATGACGGTTTTTTGGGGCCAATCAGCCTATTAGAAATTCCCGAGGAGGTCCTCAAAAAAACAGATGTGTTCGCGCTGGGACCAGGACTGGGGTGCAATGAAGAAACCCGGCGCGTCGTCGAGCAGCTTTACCGTACGATTGCCAGCCCCCTGGTTGTCGACGCCGACGGCCTGAATTGCCTGGCACACTACCCGGAATTGCTGGCGAACCCTCCCGGGCCGCGCGTCCTTACCCCTCACCCGGGCGAGTTTCTCCGACTGGCGCTGGCAGTTGACCCCGATTGGGATACAGCCCTGGAAGCCGGTTCTGGTGACGTACACCACCGGAGCCGGGCAGCTGCCTGGCTCGTCAGCCATGACCCTTCAGGACAAACCACCATCGTCTTAAAAGGGGCGGGTACAGTCATCGCCCAAACAAACCAGGTTGCCACCAACGGGACAGGAAATCCCGGGATGGCAACCGGTGGCAGCGGCGACGTTCTGACCGGGGTGATCACGGGACTCTTGGCGCAGGGGCTCTCACCGTGGGAGGCAGCCCGTTTGGGCACACACGTTCATGGCCTGGCCGGAGACCTGGCTACAAATCAGCTGGGGCAAATTTCGCTGGTGGCCAGTGACCTGGTTGAATTCCTGCCCGTCGCGTTTCAATCCTGCCAGCCCAGGGAAGAGAACCCGTAAAGATTTAGAGAACCCGCCACAGAACACCCTCAACAGCCGATTTTCCCCTGGGGACCAAAATTCCTGAAGGTTCCCTGCGTCACAACTTCCATCGGCGGCTGAAAACCGGCAAACAACAAACACCCCTCACGTGAACTCCAAAAAGACTACTGTGAAAATTCTCCGCGACCTCACTGCTCTACCCGACACTGTTCGGGGTGGCGCCGTCACGATTGGTAATTTTGACGGTGTTCACCATGGCCATGTTAAGATTGTAAACCGCCTGCTCGAGCGGGCAACGGACGTGAAGGGTCCGGCAGTGGTGTTCACATTTGATCCTCACCCGGTGCGCATTCTACGTCCAGAAGAGTGCCCACCGCCGCTGACCTGGACGGAGCGCAAAGCCGAACTGCTGGCCTCGCATGGGGTAGACTGGATTGTGGCCTATCCAACGGATAAGTCTCTTTTGAGCCTGTCGGCCAGTGAATTTTTCAAGCGGGTCGTATGCGATTCGCTGGATGCAAAGGCCCTGGTCGAGGGGCCCAATTTTTACTTTGGTCATAATCGTGAAGGCGACATCGCGCAACTCCGAAAACTGGTAGCACAAGCGGAACTGACGCTTGATGTGGTCAAGCCGGTCACCGCCAATGGGGCGCTGGTCTCAAGTTCACGAATCCGCCAACTTTTGGCCGCTGGCGAGGTCAATCTGGCTGGAGAACTGCTTTCGGCTCCCTATCGGATCCGTGGCATGGTCATGCATGGGGCTGGTCGGGGTGGTGCCCAATTGGGTTTTCCAACCGCAAATCTGGCTGCGGTCGATACCCTGCTTCCTGCCCAGGGTGTTTACGCAGGCCAGGGCTGGGTTGGCAATGACAGCTGGCCAGCGGCCATTAATCTTGGCTCAAATCCAACTTTTGGCGACACCTCGGTCAAGGTGGAAGTCCACCTGATCGGCTGCGAAGAGTCGCTCTATGGTCAACCTATGGAAGTCGACTTTTTTGCCCGCCTGCGAGAAATTCGCCCATTCGACACGACAGCAGCGCTGAAGGCACAATTGGCAAAAGACGTTCAGCAAGTTTGCCAAATCGCAGCGACTTTCCCTTAAAGAGTTTAGGTGGGCTCGTTCCGCCGCTGACAATTTTTTTTGTTCCACAACGACACCAGGGTAACTCTTTAACTGTTTTCAATTCTGACCTTTCCGCCCGCAAGCCTTTGCGTGATACTTTGCTGGATCTTTTCTCGCAACCATCCACTTACTCCGTTACCGAAATTCGCAACTGAGCCCAACGAGCATGCCTATCTCCTGGAAACAATTTTGCAAAATTGTTGAGCAAAACCATTCCTTTACCCTCACAACACATATGCGCGCTGACTGCGATGCAATTGGCAGCGAGTTGGCAATGGCATACGCCCTGCGGTCCTTAGGCAAACAGGTACGCATCCTCAATGGCGACGGTGTCCCTCCTCACATCGGGTTTATCGATTCGGCAGGCGAGGTTGAGACACTCAACTCCGAGGCCACACCTGCTGACGAAGGAAAAACCGATGTCTTGATGATTCTTGACACCAGTGCCTGGTCACAACTGGGCCCGATGGCCGATGTCGTGCGGGCGAGCAATGCCGTGAAAGTCGTGGTTGATCATCACGTAGGTGGCGACGATCTTGGGGCCGAATCGTTCACCGATGTAAACGCCGAAGCAACCGGGAGACTTGTCCTGGAAGCCATGGAAGCCATGGATGTAGACCTCACGCCTCAAGTGGCTACCGCCCTCTTTGCGGCCATCGCAACCGATACGGGCTGGTTTCGGTTTTCCTCCGTAACGGCCCAAACCTACAAGGCAACAAGTCAACTGGTTGCTGCTGGAGCCGACCCGACAGCCATTTTTGCCTCACTCTATGAACGACATAGTTTTGCCCGCCTACAACTGCAAGGCCGCATCCTTACAAGTGCTCAAATGGACATTCATGGCCGGCTGATCTACAGTTGCGTCACTCGTAAAGACCTCCTCGAGACCGGCGCCGAAGCCACCGATACCGAAGATGTCGTGAACCGCCTGCTCTCGGTTGGTGGAATTGAGGTTGCTCTCTTGTTTCTTGAATTGGACTCGGGAAAAACCAAGGTCAGCCTGAGAAGCCGAACCACTGTCGACGTTCGTGCCGTTGCCGCACAATTTGGCGGAGGTGGGCACACCGCCGCTGCCGGTGTCCGTTTCGCGGGATCCCTGGCCGAAGCCAAGACAGCCGTCCTTGACGCGATGCGCAAGGCAATGGAATAATCAAGGGGTGGCCGCATCGCTCCCGAAGGCCAAACGGAGCGGGTCCTCCACCCGCTTTTATTCCGTTTTCCACCTCGCTTTCCCCTGGATTGATTTTGGAAACCTCCCCCCCCGACGAACGCCAAGGACGCCGCTCTTTCTTTTCGCAAGTGGCTGCGATCGTTGTGAGCCTCTTGGCGGGAATTGTGCCGGTCGCCACAGCGGTGGTGGTCTTCTTAAACCCGCTCCGACGTCGCGTTGAAGGAAGCCAATGGATTGCCATAACACCACTCGATGCACTGCCAGCAGATGGTCGGCCGTATCGCTTTCCGGTCATCACCGACCGTTGGGATGCCTGGAATTCCTATCCACCCGAAGCCATTGGTTCGATCTACTTGCGCCGCACAAGCAAAACTGAAAATCCTGTGGCACTCAGCAGTATCTGCCCCCATCTTGGTTGCTCCGTCGATTTCAGCACCAAAAAAGATGAATTTATATGCCCCTGCCACAACAGCATGTTCACGGTTGACGGCGCACGGATCGATCCAGCAACCTCTCCCAGCCCACGCAATCTGGACACTTTGGACGTCAAAATCCGTCCGGAAGATAACCAGGTGATGGTCCACTATCTGCGATTCAAGAGCGGAACCCGCAAAAAAAACGCAGAGTAGGCAAAGCAGCAAGGAAGCATGATATCTGGCACGCTTGAATGGCTTGATAACCGCACAGGGTACCGCGCATTGCTCCGCGACGTACTTTACGAGCGGATTCCTGGTGGAGCCCGTTGGCGCTACGTGTGGGGTAGCACCCTGGCCTTTACATTCTTTGTCCAACTGGTCACCGGTGTCGCCCTTTGGATGTACTACAGCCCCAGCACGCAAACAGCCTGGGAAAGTGTCTACCACATCGAATTCCAGCTGTATGGCGGTTGGCTGTTGCGTGGCATGCACCACTACATGGCTCAGGCGATGATCGTACTGATGGCGCTGCACCTGATGCAGGTAGTGATCGACGGTGCTTACCGCGCACCGCGTGAAGTAAATTTCTGGTTGGGCCTGCTGCTAATGCTGGTGGTATTTGCGCTTGGACTCACAGGCTACCTCTTGCCTTGGGATCAAAAAGGGTATTGGGCCACCCAAGTAGCAACCAAAATCATGGGTATCACGCCACTCGTGGGCGACGAGCTCAAGATGCTTGTGGTGGGCGGCAACCAGTATGGTCATCAAACGCTAACAAGGTTCTTTGCCCTTCACGCCGGGGTGCTTCCCGGCTTGATGATTTTGCTGCTCGTGATGCACCTGGCTCTTTTTCGCAAGCACGGAGTCACCCCTAAACTTCCCTATGCCCGCCAGGAGTGCGATTTCTGGCCGGACCAGGTTCTCAAGGATGGCGTTGCCTGTCTTGCCGTCCTGGTGATTGTCTGTTTTCTCTCTGCAATGTTCCGAGCCGAACTGGGCGCCCCCGCCGATCCGGCTGTTGCCTACAACGCAGCCAGGCCGGAGTGGTATTACCTGTTCCTGTTTCAGTTCCTCAAATGCTTTCACGGGGAAACAGGGGAGGTCCTGGGGGCCATTTTGTTGCCAGGCCTGGTGTTTACATTGATGGCCCTAATGCCGTTCATTGGCTGCTGGAAGCTCGGGCACCGATTTAACATTGGTTTCTTGACTGCCCTGATGCTCGGAGCCGCTGGCCTGACCATCGCTGCCTTGTACGAAGATTTCAATGGGCGTACCGACAAATCCAAAAGCCACCTGTCAGCAGTTGCCATCGCCCACGCCGAGGGTCAGCGGGCCCATCAACTGGCAGCCGAGGGCATTGACCCAAGTGGTGCTCTCTCACTCGTCCGCGATGATATTGCGGTAGCCGGTTATCGCTTGTTCAAACGGCACTGCGCTACCTGCCACAGCCATTACGATGTCCACGGTAAAGAAACAAACCCCTTGCAAACCATTAAGATTGACAAACCGACCGCCTCCAACCTGTTCGGTTTTGCGTCGCGTTCATGGGTAAAAGGAATTCTCACCCCCGATCAGATCAAAAGCACCCATTACTTTGGTGACACCGTCCTGGCTAAAGGAGACATGGTTGAATGGGTTGTCGACAACCTGACCAATGCGCCACGAGAACAAATTGAAAACGTCGCCATTGCCCTCTCGGCAGAAGCAAAATTGCCGGGCCAGGAAAAACTTGATGCAGATTCAACCAACCAAATTGCCAGCGGCCGGGAATTGATCATCAACGAACTCAGCTGTATTGATTGCCACAAGTTTGGAGATGAGGGGGCACTTGGCATGGCTCCAGATCTTACGGGCTACGGATCCACAGAGTGGCTTATGGACTTTATTAGCAATCCGGCGAGTGAACGATTCTACGCGGCAGACAACTATGACGATGAGGAAGCCGACAAGATGATGCCGCCATTTGCACCGCATCCCGAGGACTCAGGGATCAACTCATTGACGCGGCGAGAACTTGAACTCATTACCGGCTGGCTCCGCGCCGCCTGGAACCAGCCGCAACCGTAAACGACGGCACGGAACTGGAGTGTCGACGGTTTTGTGCCAGGCCCTCTGTCGGCAGACATCTGGCTCTCATGGCAACAACCTTCAGGCTATAGAGCGAAAAGCCTGACAATCACGTGCAAAGTTATTAGAATCGCTCCAGTTTGAAACGTCCGACTCCGATCCAATCCATAAAGTAACGACGTTGACAACAAGGATGTTGAGTCATGTGGTGCCAGCATTGCCAGCAAGATGTACCTGCCATCGCCCACTCTGTTGGTGGGGAGGTTGTCTGTGTTCGTTGCCAGCGAGGCTTCGAAACTCCCCCTTCCCTTCGAATGTTCGAATTCGACAGCTCTGACGATTCCGAAAACGGGGCGGACAATACATCACAGGATCCGGTCGAAAATTTGACCGACTGGCGAACCGACTGCAAGTTTCGTCACCTGGCCCAAACCCTGCGCAGTACCGACAACCATTCGGCAAACCGCTACCAGGGTTTGTCCACCACACACACCCATCACAAGCCACCCCAGGACCTGGTGTCAGAAACCGAGCCGTGGGACCCAAGTGGTGCACTGGCTGATTATGATCAGACCACACCGACGAACCACCGTGGCAACGGGTGGGCTGGCCAGGTTATGGCCTGGTTACTTGTGTTTTTCGGAGTCGTAGCACTCGCAAGTGGCGCTATTTTGACAAGCTGGTCTCTGCTTGAAGACTTGCCCCTCTATTGGGATGTGGGGGTTACACTGGCGTTTGCTGGTCAGGGCCTGCTGATTCTCGGGCTGGTTCTGGTGCTGCTCTTTCTCTGGCAGAACAGTCGATCTGCAACGAGTAAGCTGCAGGAAGTGCACTGGCAACTCAGTTCGGTTCAACGAACCGCCCAAACCATTGTTGGGCTGCGGAACGGCAACGCGCCGGCTTTCTATGCAGAACTGGCCCGCGGGGCAAGTCCAGCAACGCTGCTGGCAAATCTTCAGGGACAAGTCGACCAGCTCAATGTAAAGCTGAAACGCAACGCCTGAAAGTTCAAGGGTTTGCAATAGGACCCGGTTCAGCCATTTTCCCAGGTTCAGGTTTTTCCAAAAATGCGGTGGCGTGGTCGGAAAGCCCACCTAATTCAATGGTCCGCGTGATCGCCGCGGCTGCAAGTTGTTCCTGTCCGGTAAAATGTGAAATCACGCCCACCATGAAATGGGCATCGGCGTCCAGCGGATGTTCTTCCAACCAATCGGCCAGTTGTTTGCGATGGGCTCGTTGTTCATTCGCATCGACGTAAAGTTCCTCCAGCCGAAGCTTCGTATGAGGCCAATCGGGAGCGATCGCAAGACCGCGTTTAATCGCTGCCGTCGCCCGGCCGTACTTGCCCAAAGCAAAGTAAGCCAGCGCTTGTCGAAAAAATGCGGTGGCAACGTCACGCTTTACGCCTGCAGATTTTTTGTAGCGTTGCAATGCCCGGTGATACTTGCCGTTTCGGAACTGTTTGTCGCCGAACTCAATAAATCGCCAGGCCAGCTTACGCGCGTCGCCACGCAAAGGCTGGCTATCCCGGAGCGGTGCGGGTACGGGAAACCGATCGGGTGCAACATCGGCAGGTAACAACGCCTGGTTACCCCACACACCCGGATTCCCTTGGTGCGCGACCCAAGGGCGAAGCCCATACCACAGACGCGCATCTACAAAGTAAGGAGAGAAAATCACCCACGAACGGTTACCCCAACCGCAACAAGGTCTATCCAACCAGTACGGGAAACGATAACACGGCCTCCCAGTGGGAACATCGCATGACCAGGAATTGAAACTCGCGATACCGGTTGGGGAATAACCGGAGAAAAACGCACGACTCTCGCACCAGCTTCCCCGTTGCAACCAACCCAAAGGACCGGCAGTCAGGTTTCTGCTCATGAATCCCCACAGCAAACCCGACAACACAACCGGGATGCCCAACACCCAACGGTTTTTGATCGCGCGAAGTCCGAATGGGGACATGATCATTTATTTTGACCAGAGAAGCAGAACTCATTCCCTGTAGCTTTCCTATAGCAGGGAAATACGACTTTCCTCCTTCTAACACACCCCTCTGAACGGGACAATCCGAAAGATGGGGGGGCCGCGGTTGACTCTGGTTGTCATTCCCTACTGCTGTATGACGAAATCCGGTCGGCAATTTCCTCGACGATGTCGTTGATTTTTACCCGCGATTGCTCGAGGGAATCGCGGTCGCGCACGGTGACGGTTTGATCGTCGAGGGATTGTCCGTCCACCGTAATACAAAACGGTGTCCCCGCTTCATCCTGGCGGCGATAGCGCCGACCAACGGCTCCTTTTTCGTCGTAGAAAACCGAAAACTGTTTTTTAAGCGCCTGGTAAATCTCCTTGGCAACTTCAGGCATACCATTCTTCTTCACAAGCGGCAGCACTGCGGCTTTGATCGGTGCAATGCGAGGGTGGAACCGCATGAGCGTCCGCGTTTGCATTTTTCCCTTGTCGTCAGGAACTTCATCCTCGGTGAAAGCCTCGCATAGAAAAGCCAAATTTGCTCGATCTGCACCTGAAGAAGGTTCAATCACGTGGGGTGTAAACCGTTCTCCCGAGATATCATCGCGGTAGGTGAGATCACGCCCTGACCCTTTGTAAAGTGGTTTTCCATCTTCTGTGGTCTCCACTTCCAGAGGGCAACTTGTCGGATCAAGTTTGCCTTCCATATGGCTCCGCAGGTCGAAATCACCCCGATGGGCAATTCCCTCCAACTCGCCAAACTCACCCTCGGGCAGGAATGGAAATGCGTATTCGATATCTGCAGTTCCTGTTGAGTAATGGCTGAGTTCCTCTTGGTCATGGTCGCGGAGTCGGAGTCGATCACTGGCTAACCCGAGGTCGGTATACCACTTCATGCGCCGGTCCCGCCAGAACTCATACCAATCTCGGGAAGTTTCCGGGTGACAAAAGAACTCGATTTCCATTTGTTCGAATTCTCGTGAGCGAAATGTAAAATTTCGGGGGGTAATTTCATTTCGAAAACTTTTTCCGATCTGGCCAACTCCAAACGGGACACGTACACGAGTGCTATCAAGCACATTCTTGAAATTCACAAAAATGCCCTGTGCCGTTTCGGGGCGAAGAAAAGCCGCGTCCTCGTCGGTACCCATCGCGCCAACAATAGTTTTGAACATGAGATTAAATTCGCGCGGCTCGGTAAGCGTACCCGGTTCACTGGCATCGGGACCGAGTACCTGGCTCAAATCATCAAGCTGGTCAAGGGTTGTGATTGCCCCATCCCAGGAAATCTGATCTGCATTCTTTGCCCTGATTTTGAAAAGTTTCTGTGCCTGGCGTTCAATTTCTTGCTGTTCGTTTTCTGCCACTGTGGAAACGAAAACTTTCTGGCCTTTAGCCTCGGCCCACCGTCCGCGAACCTGGTCAAACCGATACCGTTTATTGGTTTGCCGGCAATCAACCATCATGTCGTGAAACAAATCGTAGTGCCCTGAACATTTCCAGACATGCGGATGCATGATGATCGCACTGTCAATGCCAACCATTTCGTAGGTCGAAGGTGCTCCTGGTTGCTGGGTCAACTCATCGTGCCCACTGATCATGTCATGCCACCAGGCACTCTTGACATTCCGTTTGAGTTCCACCCCCAGCGGGCCATAGTCCCAAAAACCATTGAGCCCACCGTAGATCTCGCTCGACTGAAACAAGAATCCGCGCCGACGACAGAGAGAAACCAGTTTTTCCATTTCCATGTTGTTTTGTATCGCAGTGTTGAACGTCAATGGTGGTTGACGAGGTGAGTTGGCAAAGGGTAAAGGGTACGGTCAGCCGCCGCCGAAGCGACCAGCCTCTTATTTTAGAGGGGGAATCGATTGCCGGTCTATGGCACGAAAATTCGCGATGCCACCGGATCAAACCGAGGCACGATCTCAAAGCGGTCGATTTGAGCACATTCGGCCAGATCGTCATCCTGCCCAATGGCAATTAGATTACGACCGCCGGGTGTCTCTTGCAACTCTATGGCCAGCTGTGAACTGGGCGAACGGCTTGCTACCCGGGCGGCATTTAAGACCCCTCCCCATGCCACCTGTGCCTGCTTCGCTTCTTCACTCAGTTCCCACCGGCCCCCCTTGAGGGCCAGCAAATTATGCACGATCGCTCCGGCCGCGAGGATATCTTCCCGTGTCACCTGCCCCCTCGTGCCGGCGCAGAGGATATCAACCTGGGAAACCTGCTGAAGAAACGCCACCACCGCTGAGAGGTTGACCATGGCACCAAGCACAACCTGGTCGGCCTTCCGGGCATGGTCCAGGGCCCGGGTCCCATTGGTGGTGGTAAACAGGATCGTGCGGTTAAAAACGGCCTCGGACGTGTATTCGACAGGCGAGTTCCCCAAGTCAAAGCCCTCGATTCGGGCCCCTCCTCTTTCGCCACCAAGCAACACCTCTTCACGACCGTAGTCAGAGGCTGCCTGGGCAGCGAGTTCAACCTCGACAAAGGGTATAATTTCCCGTGCTCCCGAAGCCAGGGCCTGGCAGATCGTGGTCGATGCACGCAACAGGTCGACCACCACAACCGTACTGCCAGCCATTTCGGCTTCGGCCACAAATTGCGGAAGGAAGTGGACACGGAGTCGGGCAGGCGTTACCGTCATTTGAGTTAAGCTCATTTCCACATTTCTGGTTACACTGTTGAGAACCAAGAGTCTAACGAATATCCATGACATCAGCGACCACCAGACCACCAACCGTTGACAAATCAGGCGATCGCGTACGGCGCATGTTTGGCCAGATCGCACGCCGCTACGATCTGCTAAACCACGTTCTCTCGCTGAACGTCGATCGCTACTGGCGATGGAAAACCGTACGGATTGTGAGACCCGACGGAAATCGCCCCATTCTGGACGTCTGTACGGGAACGGCAGATCTGGCAATGGCCTACGACCGGGCAGCCAGGGGACAGATATCGATCGTCGCCAGTGATTTTTGTCATGAAATGCTCGTCGTAGGGCGGGAAAAAGTTGAATCAATAGCGGCACAGGGTCGGATTTCATTGGTTGAAGCCGACGCGCAACACCTTCCCTTTGACGAAAATCAGTTCCAAATCGTTTCCGTTGCGTTTGGACTTCGAAATGTCAGTGACACCGATCGGGGGCTACAGGAAATGCTCCGGGTTTGTGCCCCTGGTGGCCAGATCGCGGTACTTGAGTTTTCAACCCCGCGTTGGCAACCCTTGAAGTCCATCTACGGATGGTATTTTCGCAACGTGCTGCCGCGAATTGGACAGTCGATCTCCCGCAATAGCGAGCATGCATATGAGTATCTTCCCACCAGCGTGGGAGAGTTTCCCCAATACGAACAACTGGTCGACCGGATGCAAAAAGCCGGCATGACCAATGTACGGTTCTACCCGTTTACTTTCGGTGTCGCTACACTGTATGTAGGTGAAAAAGCGTGTCCAACGAATACGACGCCAACGGAAATTGAGTGATCGTCGCACACTCGAACGGCAGCCTGTCAGGTTGCAACTCCGGTCGTGGCTTACGTCGGAAGATTTGCTGCAAATTTTATGGGTACTCCAATCTGTGTGGGAATTACGGGAGCCAGTGGTGCTGTTTACGCAGTACGGTTACTGGAGGTGCTGATTGCCAGCGGTTTGGATGTTCACCTCTCGATCAGCCCCTCAGGCCGGGAAGTGATCGGCCAGGAACTCGGTCTAAATATCGACCTTGATCGGTTCGAGGCTTCTGACCTGTTGGGCCATCCAAACGAGGATTCAGGCCAACGAGGTCGCTTGAATTATTATCCCTGCGGCGATTTTCTGGCCCCGATGGCCAGTGGATCATTTCTCACCAGGGGAATGGTGATATGCCCCTGCTCGGGAACGACGCTCAGTGCGATTGCGGCAGGTGCATCGGGAAACTTGATTCAGCGGGCCGCTGAAGTCCACCTAAAAGAACGGCGTCGACTGGTGTTGGTTCCCCGGGAAACCCCTCTCTCACTCACACACATCGACAATATGCGACGCGTGACCGAGGCTGGCGCCACCGTGCTTCCCGCCTCGCCAGGATGGTACCATGGCGCCAACTCGCTGGACGACCTGGTCGACTTCATCGTGGGACGTATTTGCGATCAACTAGAAATTGAAAATAATTGCATTACCCGGTGGGGCAGCCCTTGAAGAATTTGCTATCCTCTGAGATTGTTTAGCCAACGCTCACATGCTCGATACCGTCCAACACCTGCTGGCAATGATCCGCTTCAGCCACACGCTGTTTGCGCTTCCGTTTGCACTGCTGGCGGCAGTCATGGCCTGGCACTCAACCCCATTTCGCTGGCAAGCCCTGATCGGTATTCTGCTGGCAATGGCGACGGCACGCAGCTTTGCTATGGCGGTTAACCGGCTTGCCGACCAACAAATCGATGCTGCCAACCCGCGGACAGCTGGGCGGCATTTACCTGCCGGCATTCTCAGCCGGCAAAGTGTGTGGATCTTTGCGGTATTGAACGGAACCGGATTTGTAGCATCAACCTGTTTGTTCCTGCCCAACTGGTTGCCGCTGTTGCTGGCAATTCCGGTCCTTGGTTTTCTGGCCGGCTACAGCTATGCCAAGCGGTTTACTCCTTTGTCCCATTTCTGGCTCGGAGCTGCTTTAGCACTCGCGCCAATTGCAACCTGGATCGCGATCTGTGGTGACGCGGTCGTGGCCGATCCATCCAGCATTCTGCCGGCCCTTGTCCTGGCAGGAGCCATCCTCTCCTGGGTTGGCGGTTTCGACATTATTTACGCGTGCCAGGACTACGAATTTGACCGCCAGACAAAGCTTCAAAGCGTACCTGCCCGGGTCGGCATTGCCAGAGCGCTGCAGATTGCGGCTGCCTGTCACCTGGTCACGGTTGTACTGCTGGCCAGCCTGCCGCTCGTCTATCCGCCACTCGGGGTGGTTTACTGGCTCGGTGTAGGAGGGGTAGCCATCTTGCTGGTCTATGAACATGCCTTGGTGCGGCCCAATGACCTGAATCGGGTAAATATTGCGTTTTTTAACATCAACGCGGTAATCAGTCTCGGTTTGTTTGCGATTGGAAGCCTGGACCTCTGGCTGGGACTCGGGAGATAATGAGGGCGATGAAACGACTTGGTCTGACACCACCGTTGGCACTTTACGTTGGCCTGACTCCATTCGCTTTGCACGGCAGGCCATATTCGCGATACTAACCGACCTGGGTGCGCTGACTATAATTTGGTGTCTTGCCCGCAGCCTGGCATCGAATCGCTAGATTACCGTTTGACTACCGTACATCCCCAACCCCCTAATGCCATGATGCTTCGAACTGCCAGCCCCACACTGCAGCCAATCCGTGACAAAGTCGAAGCGGGAGAGCGGTTGACAATGGAAGACGGGTTGCTGCTTGAGCAACCAACGGTCCCGCTGCCGGAACTGGGAGAACTGGCAAACATTGTCCGCGAGCGCAAAAATGGCAATGCGGCCTACTACAACATCAACACCCACCTGAACCCAACAAACGTTTGTGTTTACCGATGCGTTTTTTGTGCATTTCGTTCCGATTTACGTGACCCAAAAGGTTACGTCATGAGCGATGAGCAAATCTTGGAACGTGGTGCCGAGGCAACCAAAAACGGTTGTACCGAAATGCACATCGTAGGAGGACTACACCACCAAAAGAATTATGATTGGTACGTGAACCTCATTCGCATGCTGCATGAGGCCTATCCACAACTCCACCTAAAAGCATGGACGCCTGTAGAAATCGACTGGTTCTGCCGCTTGGCGAAGAAGTCGGTTCGAGAAGTGCTGGAAGATATGATTGATGCTGGTCTCGGAAGCTTGCCTGGAGGTGGGGCCGAAATCTTTCATCCAGAAATTCGCAATCAGATTTGCGAGCATAAGGCCGACTCCCGATGTTGGTTTGAAGTCCATCGGACAGCACACGAACTTGGCTTGCGATCCAACTGTACGATGCTTTACGGGCATATCGAAAAACCGTACCACCGAATCGATCACCTAATTCGGCTACGCGAATTGCAGGATGAAACGGGAGGACTGCAAACGTTTATTCCGCTTGCCTTTCACCCGGAAAACACAGGCCTCGCCCACATCCCGAAAGCTTCGAGCCTTGTTGACTTGCGCGTCATGGCAATCAGCCGGCTGATGCTCGACAACATACCTCACATCAAGGCGTACTGGATCATGCTGGGAATCGGCACGGCACAAATTGCGCTCTCCTATGGAGCTGACGACATCGACGGTACCGTCCGTCACGAACTCATCTATCACGACGCAGGTGCGACCACCCCCGAAGTTCTCAGCGATGTCGCAATCCGTCGTCTGATTACCGAGGCCGGTCGCGACCCGATTGAACGCGACACGCTCTATCGACAAATTGAACGGGATGAAACTGGATGGCAAGCTACCGAGGCCATCACCGCCAATGCCTGACCCCATTGCCGGATTTCCAGTGGCGCAGCATCCGGGAATTGCCAATCTGCTTTCCGATCCCTCGAACACGAGGTGTGCAAAACCTCTTGCGGTCGCATTGGACTTTTCAACCAACGGCGGCCTTTTCAACCAACATCGGCCAATTCCAAGGCCTGCCCATAACGCTTCAGCATTTGTCGACGGAGGCGGGCATGCTCCGGCCTGCTCAAACCAGGATCTTTGGCAAACAGGGCCTGCGATTCCCGCCGTGCTTCCTCCAGGATCTGGCGATCTCGGCGCAAGTCCGCCACCCGCATCGGGGGCAAGCCGTGCTGGCGGGTCCCAAATAAATCGCCAGGTCCGCGGAGATCAAAATCGAGTTCCGCCAGTTCAAACCCGTCGCTGGTGGAGGCGAAAGCATTGAGTCGCTCTCGGGCGGAATCACTGAGTTGCTCGTCGACCAGCACGGCACAGAAACCTGGGTTTGCCCCTCGACCAACTCGGCCCCGCAATTGATGCAATTGGGAGAGACCAAAACGTTCTGGTGAGTCGACCACCATAATCGTCGCATTGGGAACGTCAACACCCACTTCGATGACGGTCGTAGAAACCAACACCTGGGTTTTCCCACTTCGGAACTCTAACATCGCTTGTTCTTTTTCATGGGGGTGCAGCCGCCCATGCACCAACCCCACGCGAAATGCCTCTAATTCACCATTCGTGAGCTGCTCAAAGGATTCTGCAACGCTTCTGGCGGCAAAGTTTTCCGACTCGTCGACCAGCGGTGCCACCACAAAGGCTTGGCGCCCTTCGCGGAGTTTTTCGCGGACAAAATCCCACCACTTCTGCTGGTGATCTGGCTCAATGAGGTAAGTACTCACGGGACACCTTCCCGGTGGCATATCGCGCAAAACCGATACGTCCAAATCGCCAAACAGTGCCATGCTCACAGTTCTCGGGATCGGTGTCGCAGTCATCACCAGGTAATGAGGGGAATAATGACCCTGGCGGATAGCCGCCCGTTGGCGAACGCCAAACTTGTGTTGTTCATCGATCACGACAAGTCCAAGCTTGGAAAACTCCACATCTTGCTGGACTACCGCATGGGTACCGATCACTACATCAACTTCGCCAGCTTTAATTTCCTGGAGGACTTCTGCCCGTTCTTTGGCAGTGACACTGCCAGCCAGCAGCCGACACCGAACTCGACTTTTTTCAAGCAGTGTTCCGAGCGTATTGATATGTTGGCGGGCAAGGATTTCAGTGGGTGCCATCAATGCTGCCTGGTATCCGTGCGAAACGGCTGTGAGAATTGCATAAACCGCCACGACCGTCTTTCCGCTACCAACATCCCCCTGGAGCAGGCGGTTCATGGGTGTTTCGCTGGCAATGTCGTCTGCCACTTGTTGGATCACTTCCCGCTGTCCGGAGGTTAGCTCAAAAGGAAACAGGCGCGTGATGCGCGCATCGATTTGTGCACTGGCGGGCAAGGCTGGAGCGCGGAAGCCGACCTTTTGTTGCCAACGGCGGGCGGCAAGTGCCAGTTGGAGAATGAACAATTCCTGGTAGATGAAACGCCGGCGGGCAACCGACAGTTCAGTCCGACTGGCAGGATTATGAATCGACCGCACCGCTGCATGAAGTGATTCCAAATCGAGGCTCGCGAGAAGCGATTCGGGAAATACCTCTTCAAGAGCGGCAGCGTAATCTTCCAACGCAGCGGTGACAATCCGCCGCACCTGATATTGTTTGAGCCCTTCGGTCAGTGGATAGAGCGGTAGCAAGTCAACACCTGCTCCTTCCTCAGGATGGTCAAGCCAACTGACCCGTGGATGCGCCATTTCCCATCGCCCACTCTGGAAACGTGGCTTGGCCGACATCAGGACATGTTGTCCCACCCGAAATTTACGTCGCATGAAAGGCTGGTTAAACCAGATCGCCCGAATGGAATCGGTATCGTCGCGCACCACCACACCAACACGGCTCTTGCCAAAGCCACCCGACTGACCGTCCACTTCGACCACCTGCCCACGTACCGTTTGTAGTTTTTCTTCCTCCAAGTCGGCTATAGCTCGGCGATCTGAAAGGTCCTCGTAATCGCGGGGAAAGAAAAACAAGAGATCAGCAGCTGTGCGAATACCCAATTTATCCAACAGCGGCACCCACTGCGAAGTGACCTCGCGAACCTGGGACACGGGAGTTGCCAACACCTCCGTGGGGGCGGTATTTTTTTGAGCAGCACCTTCTCCTTCACGCTTCGTCGCATCCATGCTGTCATTGTAGAACCGAAGTGGCGTTATGCCAGCCTTGGAAAAAAGCGGGAAATGGGCGTATAAGTAGGGCCCTTACCAAACCGGTGTTTATCGGCAGAAAGTCCGAATTGCCTCAAAGATATTTTTGATAGGCCGCAACGGCGAGTTCGTCGACCCGATCGTTTTCCAGGTGGCCACTGTGCCCAGCCACGCGGGTGTAGGTCACCACATGATTTTCAAGCAACTGGTCCAGTTCTCGCCAGAGATCCTCATTTTTGACCGCGGCCCACCGTTTCCCTTCACGACGACGCCAACCATTTGCCTTCCACTTTGCAAGCCACTCGCTAATCCCTTTGCCGACATAGACACTGTCGGTAAAAAGTTCGACCTGCGTCTGTCGCGTAAGCACTCCTAACCCACGAACCACGGCGGTCAATTCCATACGATTGTTGGTGGTTTCAGGTTCCCCGCCAGAATCTTCCATCTCCTTGCCGGAGACAGCATGCCGAAGCAGGAATGCCCATCCTCCTGGACCCGGATTACCACTGCACCCCCCATCAGTATAGAGCTGAACTTCGGACATAAGTCGACTTTTTACCTCTAGTGATGGAAGGTGGGTGGGCACAACAACACGGCGGGGACTCCAAGTCCCCCAAAGGAAACCTCCGAGCACACCGGAAGACACTACCTAAGGAGTCGAGGAAATCGTGGTTGTGGGCGGACCCACATTGTCACTATTGCCAGCCTGTTGACCAGTCCTTTTGCCAACAGCAACACCTGGCAAGGGTCGGGTTAAGGCTTCCAGTTCATCGTTTTGAGGATTTTCGAAACGCGTTTCCGTTTCAAGTTGCCAGGGCAAATGGACATAAAAAGAACTTCCTTTACCGAGTTCGCTTTGGAGGGTAACCTCACCTCCCAGCAAACGGCACAGTTCGCGGACAATCGACAATCCCAATCCGGTTCCCGAATGCTCGCGGGTCATGGCATCTGCTCCCGGAACAGCGCTAGTCCCCTGTCGAAACTTCTCAAACACCAAGGACTGCTCTTCTTCGCTAATGCCAACACCCGTATCAGAAACGGTCAGCTGCATATCTCCGCCAGAATGGCGGTTGACCTTTACATCAATTCGCCCTCCCTCGGGCGTGAATTTGATTGCATTGGATAGCAAGTTATTAAGAATTTGCTGTACCTTGGCTTGATCTTGAAACATGGAAGGAAGATCAGGGTCTACCGCGTGAACCAGGTCGATATTTTTTCTTTCCGTCAGGGGGCGGGCCATGTCACATTGCGCGGCCACGACAGCTCCAATCCCAAACTCGCTGGGCTTCACATCCATCTTGCCATTTTCTACCTTCGCGAGGTCCAAAATGTCATCGATCATATCCAGGAGAATTCGTCCCGAGCGTTGAATATTTGTCGCGT
The DNA here is from genome assembly GCA_022448345.1 of Pirellulales bacterium. Classification (GTDB taxonomy): domain Bacteria; phylum Planctomycetota; class Planctomycetia; order Pirellulales; family Lacipirellulaceae; genus JAKVCB01. The sequence continues at coordinate 8,123 of JAKVCB010000040.1, read as the reverse complement.
AGCGGCGTTGTTTGTCGCTAAGCGTATCAATCGTCGTCAGAACATCGCTAAAACCAATGATGCTGTTCAGAGGGGTACGCAATTCGTGGCTGACAGTGGCCAGGAAATCTCCTTTCAAACGGTTCATTTCGAACAAGCGCATGTTGGCCTGGGCAAGTTCGTCAAGTCGCGTATCGAGTTCCTCGTTCACGATTTGCAACTCTTCCTGCTGGCTCAATAACTGTCGCAACATGCGATTGAAGGCAGCACCCAGTTCCTCAAATTCATCGCCAGTGCGAATCTGGGCTCGTTGATCCGTATCCCCCTGCCGAACTGCGTTACTGATATCACGGAGATGGGTTACCGGTTTGACAATGACATAGCGAACAATGGCCCACAAGGAAAGCATCGAGAGAGCGCCCACCACAACGGCTTGTGTCCAGGCAAGAGCCTGGTTCTTGGCTTTGGCATCGACGGTTGGCTGATGATTGATGGTAATCCGTCCAACGGCCATCAGATCCCCTTCTTTCCAGTCTTCTCCGAGCACCTTGTTATGACACTCGCGACAATCGCCACTGGCGCGAAGTGGATGGTAGTAGAGATATTCCCGTTCTCCCTCATCGTTGGTATGAACACGGTCTCGCTTGATCTCAGTCTGGTCAATTTCTGCGTCCATTGAAACACGCTGAAGGGCTTCAATGAGTTGCTGCTCGGTGTCGTCAAGATAGTCGACTTCCGCATCCGTGGCATGTGGTTTTAAAGCCTGATACTCAAAGTCGCGTCCGAGTTTTAGATCGCGGGCACTTTCGTTAAAAGCACGGTAGAAGTCGGTGTCGTAGCTGTTCTCCAGGTCGCCCGCTACCGAGTCCCCTTTTGCAGGGCCGCGCTCCATTTCTCCAAGATGCTCAAGGTGGTTTTCCAGCAATCCAGCCCGCACCAATTCTCGAGCTAATTCCTGGGTGCTCCGCTCGACCTGTTTGTCGGTCTCCCGTTGATACCACGTAAAACTGATCAGCAGCATCACCGCTAGCGAAATACCAAACCACCAACGACATTTGCGTTCAAGACTCGTTTCACCCAGGACACGTTTGAAGGTGCGATACGACATACCTTGATTCTACGGTAGCCGGCCCCATTGATCCAAGTGCAGCCAGAAGAAACTCCCGAGGGCCACACTCCGGCCTTCGCGAAATTGCACACTTTCCCGGCTAAGTAGAACTACGACACTGGTTACAACATGTCGACCGGGTCGACGTCGATGGTCCAGGTCACCTTGTCTGGCAGCTTCACTTCAGCAGCCACCTCGAACACGATCTGGCGGATTGCGGCAACATTGGTCGACTGCATTTGCAAATGAAAACGGTAGCAGCCACGCAGTTTTGCAAAGGGAGCGGGAGCAGGACCTCGTACACGGATCTCCTCGTCATGGGCTTCGGCGATGCGGCTCAAGCTCTTGGTGTATTCTTCAGCAACCAAACCTGTGATCTGTTCATCCTCACCTCGAAAGACAATACGCACAAGAGATGTAAAAGGAGGATACTTGGCAAATTCGCGCGCCGGAAGCTCATGCTGTGTGAATGCTTCATAGTCGTGGCGAGTTGCCGCCACAATGGCTGGGTGGTCCGGCGAAAATGTCTGCACAACCACCTGCCCCCCTTTTTCACCTCTCCCCGTGCGGCCCGCAACTTGAGTGACCAACTGAAAGGTGCGCTCCGCTGCTCTGAAATCAGGTAAATGCAAAGCCGTATCGGCATTGATGACACCCACCAACGTCACATTGGGAAAATCAAGACCTTTAGCAATCATTTGTGTCCCCAGCAAAATCTGCGCCTCGCCTTCACGAAATGCCGTCAGGGCAGCTTGATGACTTCCCGGCCGACGCATGGTGTCAGTATCCATGCGAACACAAACGTAGTCAGGAAATCGGGCTGCCACCTCATCTTCAAGCTTTTGCGTTCCCAACCCCGAATAACGGATTCCCCCAAATTTGCAGTCCGGGCATTCCGAAGGAGCCGTAATCTCGTATTCACAATAGTGACAAATGGCGGAATTGGTCTGGCGGTGAAAGGTGAGTGACATGTCGCAGTGGGGGCATATCACAACACCCCCACACTGGGGACACTGAATGTGCGTCGAATAACCGCGACGATTCAGCATCAATATGACTTGCCCTCCATCATGAAGACTGGTCTGGATCGCCTGAGCCAGTGGGCGGCTGATCGATCCGCGCGAGTGGCGACTGTGTTCCTGCAACCGAAGATCAATCGTGTTCACCGTGGGCAATGCCCTGGCAAGCACGCGTCGTGGCATCTCGACTAACTGAAACTCACCAACTTGTGCCTGCTGCCAGCTTTCCAGGGAAGGTGTGGCGCTGCCCAGAACAAGAGGCACGCCCTCTTCACGTGCCCTCCACCGAGCAACATCCCGCGCGTGATAACGAGGGGCAACCTCCTGCTTGAAGGTCGATTCATGCTCTTCATCAAGAATGATCATGCCAAGGTGCGGAACCGGTGCAAAAACAGCACTGCGGGCCCCTACAACGACCTCCACTTCCCCACGAGCAATCCGTCCCCAATGCTGATGACGTTCCACATCGCTCAAGTGACTGTGCAAAATGGCGACCCGATCGAACCTCGCACGAAACCGGGCCACGGTCTGAGGCGTGAGACTGATTTCAGGAACCAACACGATCGCCTGCCGACCAAAACTGACGGCCTCCTCCATCGCCCGGATATAAATTTCTGTCTTACCGCTCCCCGTAACTCCATGGATTAGAAGTGTTTGATGCTCTCGAGCGTGCATCGCGCCAAGCACCCGCTCCAGGGCTACCGTTTGGTCATCGCTCAAATCATGAGGTACTTGCCGCGCTACGGTATTGGGCCCTATGGATGACGATCCACTGGCTACACGTACCACCGATTCCTCAACAAGACCCTTCTTCCGAAGACTGTTGACCGGTCCAACCGTACATTCGGCCTGCGCAGCAACTTGGGTCGCGGTAAGTGGCTTGGCACTGGTCGCCAACAACTGCAAGACTTCAGCTTGTTTCTTGGGAAGCTTCAGTTTGGTCATTTGAGCCAGAACCTGTGTTGGCACACTGAGTAACTTCACCTCACGGGTTCCAGCCTGATGGCGAACTCCCGCCGGGATAATACCGTCTAAAACCTGGCCCAGCGGGCAGATGTAGTAGTCGGCCATCCAACGAGCAAGACGAAGCATCGCGGAAGAAAGTAAACGCGCTGGGTCGAGTACCGCAAGGACCTGTTTCAGCCGTCTCCCTGAAGACTTCAACTCGACGGCAACGCAATAACCGGTTATGCGTCGATTGCCCCGGCCTAAAGGAACCTCGACACGGCGACCTGGTTCCAGCATCTGTTCACCATTGTCCGCCTCTCGAAACTCTGGGGGAATAAGGTAATCAAATTCACCCTGGGGACCCTCGCTGAATACAATCGTGGCAACCGCCTGCTGAGCACGGTCATCGACCTCCCAGGGAGCAGGGTCTGTTTCGAATAATGATCGCTGACGGTCAGACATTGGTAAAATTTAGTTTCGTGGTGGAAGTCATAGACCAGACCCGATACGATACCCTCCCCAGAGGACTACGGGCAGGAGTCATGAACTTAGGTATTTTTGGTGGTAGCTTCGACCCAATCCACAACGGCCATCTCAGGCTGGCCGAGTGTTGCTTACAACAGGCTAAACTCGACGAAATATGGTTTACACCGGCGGCCCAACAGCCTCACAAGCCAGCTGGCCCCAAGGCCGAAGAAACACACCGCTGCGGGATGATCCAACAAGCTATTCTAAACCACTCCGCCTTTCGGTTAAGTCGTCTGGAAGTAGCCCGAGGAGGGGTGAGCTTCACCGTCGATACGCTGCGGGCAATCCAGGCAGACCATCCCCACGACCAATTGCACTTCTTGATGGGTGCTGACGCCCTACGAGATTTCCCCAATTGGCACAAACCGGGCGAAATCTGTCAACTCGCCCGCCCCATCGTGGCCCATCGCGCGGGTGAATCGGCATCCAACCTCCGGCTACTTAAGGAGTTACTGGATCAGGCAGGTTGCGTGACAGAGGCAACCCAAATAGACATGCCAGAAGTAGCAATTAGCAGCTCCTTGATTCGCAACCGGATCCGTGCTGGCGATAGCATCGAAGGCCTGGCTCCTGAGCCTGTCATCGCTTACATCGAGCGACACCAGCTCTATCGAAGGCCATGCTCCTGAGTTTTCGGGGCCTCAAGCCACCGCTTTTCAGGCAACGCTGCTTTTCAGGCAACACTGCGAACATCGAGCCAGTCGGCCAGTTGTTCGGTCATGGTCACGCTGGCAAGCTGGATTTCACCGTCCAGGGCATTACGAATTGCGGCAAATTGCCTCTCAGGCGATTCAGCCAAGTCTAACAGGAGCGTCTTGCGACCACGAATCAGGCAGTGGCCACTCCCTTCTCCCCCCAACCAGTCCTGCCGAATATCGTATCCCAGTCGACGGGCAACTTGAATTGCTTGCTCTCGAAGTCCCACAGCGTGCATCCTTGCACCTCCGGATAAAGGCTTCTTGGTTTGAAAAACGATTAAAGGGTCCGCGGAGTGGGATTCTAGCGTGTTCGGTTTGAGTCGGCCAGTTCGATACGACGATAGAAAAACAGTGGTAACGTCCCCAAATATAACAGGTTAAGAATATTGGCCCTGGCAAAAACTTTTGCCTGCAGCGACTTGGCAGTCTGCGCAGTCTGGCTGCCCAAAGAATGACTTGCAGGCATCACGAGGTAATCATGCAGCAGCACGAGATCCCCCTCGAAGAGCAGATCAATCACCTCCACCAGCAGTTGAGGCAAGCTCAAAAAATGGCCGCTTTGGGTGAGTTGGCAAGTACCACGACCCATGAATTCAACAACGTCCTCATGACGATCCTCAACTATGCGAAATTGGGGCTTCGGCATGACGACAAACCGACCCGAGACAAAGCGTTAACCAAGATCCTCACGGCAGCCCAACGCGCCGAAAAGGTCACCAACGGAGTACTGGGCTTGGCTCGCAACCGTGGCACCGAAAAGTCCCCCACGGATCTTGTCGCGCTCACCCGTCAGTCGCTGGTACTTCTTGAACGGGAAATGCACAAGTACCGAATTCAAGTCGAGACCGATTTCGAACAAACTCGCAACGCCAACGTCTGTGGGAATCAAATCCAACAAGTTCTCTTGAACTTGCTAACCAATGCGCGTCAGGCAATCGGACAAAGCGGACGTATTACCATCCGCATTGCGGAAAACCAAACATCAGGCACGGTCGATCTTTCCATCCGTGACACTGGTTCTGGCATTCCGCAAGAAAAACTGCCCAAGATCTTCGATCGATTTTACAGTACCAAGCAAGGCCCCGATGCTAGCGGCAAAGGTGGCACCGGATTGGGACTGGCGATGTGTCGGGATATCATCGAAGAACATCGCGGGCGCATCCGCGTCGAAAGCAAAGTTGGTATGGGGACTGCCTTTACACTTATGCTCCCAGTGGCAACCGAAGAAGCGAGCACCACCACAGTCCCGATACCCAAATTGGGAGTTCCTAACCAAGCGAATATGGGCACCGCGAGCAGTCTTCCTTCTTGAAAAATTGCAGCGAATCCGCGTTGCGACAGGCTGCGTGTACCATGGATCGTGCCGATAAATCGGGTCTGCCGAATTCGGGGTCGCCAAGATTCTTTTGCACCCGCTTGCAAAGTGCGTCTTGAATCGTGATCGCGCAGACACACCTCTCCAGCGTCGCGTGTTTCTTTTTCCCGGCTTTGGTTCCCGTGCGGAAAACGACGACAGAAAGTCGTTCCAACAAACCCTTCCAATCCATGGTTGGTCATAGATCGCTCCAAACGGAGGCTCTCAAGCTACACACCTTGGCGCATCCTTCTTGTCGGATTTTCCTTGTTGACTGCTGCGTCCTGAAAGAATGGCTGAAAATGCATGCCGCAATTGCAAACGCTGTTGGAGAATGAAATCTCAAGCGAAACCCGCGATTATAAACGGCGCAGGAGTAGCATCGGACGAGGCAAGTATAATGACTGGCACCATGTTACGGGACAATGATGTCACAAGGGTTCTAAGAGCCATAGCAGAGGACACTTCCATCCAACATCACGACCACTACTCGCCCATCATGGTCTACCAGCAGTCCGCCCGGTAATGGCTCATTGGAAAAACGATGTTGAAATCGCGGTTTGCCTGTCTCGGTTTCCCAGGCGGCGACAGACCACTCGGGCTGGGCCCGCCTCCCTTGTTGATGTTGCAACACCGCAACCACGTCGCCGGCACAAACAGCTAAAGAAAGCACTTCAAACCGCTGCTCTCGCCCCAGGCTGTATCCCCACCGTATCGTGTCGTCTTGACTTAGTTGTTCAACAACAGTTCCGCTGATTTTTTTGGTGTTTTCACCAACTTGTGGTGCTAGTAGTGCTTGGACCTGCGCCGCCTCGCAACAGGTCAGCGCTCCGTGCTGGTAATTGACCATCACAACGGTCTGGTCATCCCAGGCAGGGGGAATACCTCCGAAGTTCAGCCGACGTCGCTGATCACCGGTAACCGCCTCAAATTTCCCCTTGGTCGAGACATTGCGGGACGATGAGTAAAGGACACGCCCCCCGACAATCACCGTCTGGTCGCCGAAGACTCCCACAAATTTTCCATTGTTTTGCTTGGGGTTCCCGTCTTCCAGCAAATCGGCCAAACACTTGCCTGTCTGCAGATCAAACCGCGCTGGCGAAACCTGGTTACCACCGGCCATCAGCAACTCGCGGCGGTGAATCGTGAGGTTGCCTTGTGCGCTAACCCCTTTGCGCAACGTTGGATTCAAATGTCCGGAAGAGTTGTTTTGCCACCGAAGTTCACCGGTCATCGCATCCACCGCATAGACGTACGTTCCGTCATAATCAATGATCCCGGCGGCAAAGTAAGCCACCCCTTCGTGAATCAAAACTCCCGACTGCACTGGCCAGGTGGAACTAAGAGACCCATAAACAGGTATGTGGCGCTGGACAGGTGCGGCATGAAAGCGCCATAACAGTCGGCCAGTAGCGGCTTCCAACGCATAGACATATCCATCGCCACTGCCAAAATAGGCTCTCCCCTGCCAGATCGTAGGCGGATACTTGATCGGACTCGGAGTAGCATATTCCCAGCGGAGTTGCCCACTGGATGCATCCAGTGCCCGGACTTTTCCATCATCGCCACCCAAAAAGACCAACCCACCGGCCGACGTGGGCGGCGTCGGAACGAACTCCACAGACGGATTGTATTCCCACTGGAGCTGAGTTTTTTCAGGTAATTTGACCGCTGACGATGCAGAGCGCGAGTTATTACCACGATAGGTGGACCAGTCGTTTTCCCGAATCGGTAGTGATTGGACCTTTTGGGGGTCGCCCTCTCCCTGTTGGAGCCGTCCCTCGGTGGACTCGTGATCGAAGCAAAAATCCCCGGCCGAGCATCGTCCGACGAAGCCGATGAGTGAAAGGTTGCAGTCACATTGCCAGGGACCGATGTACAACATCCCATTGGCCGGAATCGCCCCATCGTTGCATGCTGGCCGAGCGGAACCATCAACCAGCACTTGCTTGGTTTGACGGTCAAATCGCAACATTCCCTCGCCGCGGCAGAAGACCGAATCGGTGCTGGCCGTCAGCCGTGTGCAAGCCCGCTTTTGAAACTGCAAATCTTCTCGTACCCCACCCGATGCGGGATCGATCGCCACATGGTTACCACCCGGCCCCACGCCCAGGATCACATTCTCGTCGATATAGATCGCGTTGGGATTATTGGTGATCTTTTTCTTGGACCAGAGCAACGAGCCACTGTGGGTCGCGATGGCGATCACGTTCATCCGCGTCTGGCCTTGTATAATCAGCGCTGCTGGCGTCGCCATCGCCAGGCAGGATGTCCGGAAACCGGGGGTCGATGTCAGGCCCTTGCCTGGTTGTTCAATCAACTGCAAGGTTTGCGGGTCGTCATGGGTCCATAAGATATTTCCCGACTCGGTGTCTAAACAGCGGAGGTGCAGGTCGGGGCAATAAAGAAAAAGCTTGCCCCCGGTCATAGCCATGCCACGGGAGTCGATTAACCGGTCCTCCTTGTGTGTCCAAAGAACTTTGTTTTCC
>JAKVCB010000004.1 GCA_022448345.1 Pirellulales bacterium | reverse complement strand
TCCTGGTTCCAGGAGTCGGTCGCACTCACGAGCTTGGAGGGTAAAAGCCGGTTGACCGTCAAAGAGTTGCCGATCACATCGATCAAATCGAGTTGTTCCCGTTCGAGAAAATTGTCAATGCCCAGAAAAGTTGCCCGGGCAGCAGCTGGTTGCCGCAGCAAGACGATGCGATTTGTCGGTGCGAGGCTCCGCGCATGGATTTGTTGATCGATACGGATCTTGGCTTCTGCCTGGTGGTAGTGTCGTAGTGCAGACAGGATAGGCGGGAAGTTCTCGTCGGAGGCGAGTTCAGTCGTCCGGTCAAGTCGCCGCTCGTGGTACGACAGCTTGGCGTCGACGTGGATCGGCAGTTGATCCGACAGGTGATCGGGGTTGCCTGCTTGGCCCAGGCCTTCCTGGTTCCATTGCAGCATGCCACCTACTTCTAATTCAATGCGGACACGGCTAAGGTCCTCGGCCGGCAGCCGGGAGGTGAGATCCAAGGTTGCAGTCAGGCCAGTTGCTATGGGTGAAAAGCTAACCAGCAGTAAAGTCAAGGTGATCGGATTTCTGGAGAGAGCCACAAATACGCCTCCCGAGGGGGGGTTAATAGGTCGATTGAGCGTGCGGCGGACCCCTTTCCTGCGAACGAACCTCGCCAAAACGCATTCTTTGCCTAAATCGACCGACGGCGGCTGGATTGTCCACCGCAAAGGGGGATCCCATGCGGGGTCTCGCTAGGGCTCATTGAGCTCCAGTCGGATCCTTGTGGGTTGGACCCGCCTGCAATAACTCCAATCTGGGACCCTGAAATTCCGTAAATGCTTTATGTATAATGAGTTATGCATATTTTGCCTTTAAGATGGGGGGATTCCGGGAAGAATTCTGATAGATCGGCGCGAACTTTGTCTCGACCCAAATCGACTTCTTTGCGTAAAACAAGGACGGGTGTGCCAGCGATGTCACCGGTTGACAGCAGCATCGCAGCCGCTACGCGTCGCAATGTGGCAGCAACCGGTTGCAAACCTTGTGACTGATGGTAGTTGCAAACATTGTGGCTAAGCGGATGAACTTGGCTGATGCGACAACTTTGGGGTCGAGGGCAACGAATAAAGGGATAGGGAAGATTTCGTAAGGCAGCGTGAGTTATCCGGCGCGTATCGCGTGCCGGGCAACGACGCCGCGGCAAGGTGCTGGCGACCGTAGAGATCGGTTGCTAGCCAAGAACGAGGTTTGAGAATGCATCAAGGCTATCAAAATTCCATTTTGTTACAGCTGCGCGATTCGCAAATTCGCTATGCTCCGCGAGACAAACGCCTGCAGCAGTTAGAAGCGGCTGAGCAATTGGCTTCAGAAATCGACCAGCAGAAGGTCTACACTTACGAATACGTCTGTTTTCGGATCACCGGATATCGTCCCGAAGACGATGCGGCAACCCAAATTTTGGGCAGCCACCTTGTCCACGATTTGCGATTGTTGATCGAAGATTTTTCGGATTCGATCGATCTGTCGGCCGAAGCGATTGGTGAGCAAGTGTTGACGGTCGAACAGCTAGCTCGCCAATTTAATGTTTCGACAAAGACCATTTCCCGCTGGCGGGAACTTGGCCTGGTGAGTCGCCGTCTGGTCTTTGATGGTCGCAAGCGGGTAGGGTTCTTGCGCAGCAGCGTGGACCGGTTCGTACAGAACAATCACGAGCGGGTATCTCGTGGTGCTCGATTCAGCCAAATGGACGACGAACAACGACGCGAGATCATAGATCGCGCGCGACGCATGGCCACCTCCGGTGGTTGCCAGAGCGAAATCGCGCGCCGACTTGCCAAGCGTGCAGGGCGGAGTGTAGAGACAATCCGTTCTACGATTCGGCAGTTTGATCGCGAGAATCCCGAGCTGGCGATTTTCCCCGATATCCATGGCCCGTTAAACGACGCCCAAAAAACGATGATTTACCACGAGTATTGCCGCGACATCTCGGTAGATCGACTCACTAGACGTTACGAGCGAACGAAGACGACGATTTATCGCGTGATCAATGAAGTCCGCGCGAGCAAGATCATGGAATTGCCCCTGGACTTTATTCCAAATCCGCGTTTTTCTCGGCGCGGCGCGGAAAAGTTTTGCCTGGGACCCATGCCCGAAAGTGATTCGTCAACTCGCAAGCCCCGACGGCCTAGTGGTTTGCCACCTTATCTGGCTAGCCTTTATGAATTGAAGTTGTTGACACGAGAACAGGAAGCTCACCTGTTTCGGGGGTACAACTTCTTGAAATACAAGGCGACTAAACTTCGCGAACAACTCGACGTGGCACAGCCGAAGGCAAGCTTGATGGATCAGATCGAGGCGTTGTACGACAAGATTGTCGACGCCAAGAACCAGATTGCCCGAGCAAACTTGCGGTTAGTGGTATCGATTGCCAAGCGGCACGTTTCGCCAGATCAAAACTTCTTTGAATTGGTTAGCGATGGAAATATGTCGTTACTAAGGGCGATTGAAAAATTCGATTTTTCGCGAGGCAACAAGTTTAGTACCTACGCGAGTTGGGCCATTATGAAAAACTACGCCCGCACGATTCCTGGCGAGTACAAGCATCGTGATCGGTTTCGCACGAGCCACGAAGAGCTCTTTGCAGCCAAGCAGGAATATCGGGGTAATCCCTTGGTCGAAGAAAGTGCCCAGCAACACCGTGAGACCCAGATTGGCAAGATCTTGCGTCGGCTGGATGAACGCGAGCAACAGATCATTATTGGAAGGTTTGGCCTGGATCATTCCCAGGAACCCCAGACCCTGAAAGAAGTAGGGGCTTCGATGGGGGTTACCAAGGAGCGAATCCGGCAGATTGAGGCACGCGCCTTGAACAAACTGCGCCTGGCAGTCCAGGAGGAAAAGATCGCCCTGGAGTCTTGACCGGCAGGGTGGACCTCAGTGGAAGATCGGTGTTTTTTGATGATTTCAGCGGTTTTTTGCGGTTCAGGCTAATCAGGTTAAGTATTATGGGCGTCCACGACTGGGGTTGTAGGCCCGTTTTTCTACTGGTTCGTCGCCACTAGTTTCCCGCCAGGCGGCTCCCGTGCGCCTTCGACTAAAGTGGTTTTCTCAGTAAAACGACGGGACTTCCACATGGGCCAACCCCCAAGTTTCTTGAATTGGGCAGATCTCCTTGGCGGATACCGACGCCGGTTGTTGGAATTAGTGAATTTAGCGGGGTATTTTACGCTCATTCCGATTTTGCCCCTCCTCTTGGAGAGGAAATCGCATGAACGTAAGAATTCCAGGCCAACTCACCCTTGCGGCTTGTGTCAAGACCGGTATATTAATTGATTCGCACGAGCTTGCCGTTGCGTGCGCTAGCGTAGCTCAATTGGCAGAGCAGCTGATTTGTAATCAGCAGGTTGTGGGTTCAAGTCCCTCCGCTAGCTCCAAATCAGGGTCCGTGCGCCAAGTCAGGTTGAATCCAAAGTGTAGGTTGAATCCTAGGGGTGTGAAGTTCAAGACGACTAGGGTTTGGGCCGCGGGTTCCGAGTAGCTTTTGAGATTGATTTAGGAAGAGTTGAGTGTTCAGAGGGTTGCCGTCGGTAGGCCCTGCTGGCGGAGCGTTCTGGTCGGTATGCTGGTTACTTTTGGGTTGTTTCCCAAGGTGAATCGGGCGTGCGATCCAGTCGGACCCTCCGGCCGCATGGAGTGAGCGACGCGCTTCGGGCTTTAGATATATTGTGACGCAATTGGCGAACGGAAGGTGGTTTCCCCAGGCGGAATAGACTCACGGAGCTGCGCTGCGTGACCCAGGGATTGAGGAGCAGTGTGTCGCGCGGGGGGGTTACCGAAGCGGTCAAACGGGTCAGACTGTAAATCTGATGGCTTATGCCTTCGCAGGTTCGAATCCTGCACCCCCCAATTGCTAATGGCGAAATGAGAAACGACTGTTCGGTACGAGAGGAAAGTAGATGTTTAGCGTTGCGTAAAGCGACGTGGTGCAAGGCATGGGCAGGACTTGAAGTTCGTCATTCACCTGCGGGTGTAGCTCAATGGTAGAGCAACAGCCTTCCAAGCTGATGACGAGGGTTCGATTCCCTTCACCCGCTTTTGAAGTTGTCGAAGAGAGCTGGTTGGCCAGACTGTTTTGAATCACGCGCAAGCTCAGAAAGCCTCGGCTTTCTGAGCATTAAGATATGAAAGCATAAGGAAACTGAAGGGTTAACCCAAAGTGAAGCCGAGAAGTTAATCTTGGAGACCGACGACTTGATCCGCTGCTGTAGCTCAGTTGGTAGAGCGCGTCCTTGGTAAGGACGAGGTCACGAGTTCAAGTCTCGTCAGCAGCTCTTGGGAAAAATTATACTCGTTACTGGATCGCCAGTTGAATTGCTCAATAGCCAATTGAGACCCTTTTATTTGCACCCCCCTGTTTAAGTGAGAGTTAGGGAGAAAAATGGCAAAGGACACTTTTGAACGTACGAAGCCTCATGTCAACGTTGGTACCATTGGTCATATCGATCACGGTAAGACCACCTGCACTGGCTCAATTCTTGCCGTGCAGGCCGAGAAAGGATTTGCCAACTTCAAGTCGTATGCGGATATCGCTAAGGGTGGTACTGTCCGCGATGACACGAAGACGGTCACGATTGCCGTTGCCCACGTTGAATACGAGACAGACACTCGGCACTATGCCCATATTGATTGCCCGGGCCATGCCGATTTCATCAAGAACATGATTACCGGTGCGGCCCAAATGGACGGAGCCATTCTCGTGGTGTCTGCTGCCGATGGGCCTATGCCACAGACCCGCGAGCACATTCTGCTTGCGCGTCAGGTCGGTGTTCCTGCGTTGGTTGTATTTCTGAACAAGTGTGACCTGGTCGACGATGAGGATCTGCTTGAGTTGGTGGAGATGGAAGTTCGAGAGATGCTCACCAAGTACGACTTCCCCGGCGATGACATCCCGTTTATTCGCGGAAACGCCAAAGGTGCTTACGAGAATCCGGGTGACGAAGCTTACAACGCATGTATCGGCGAGTTGATGGATGCGATTGACTCCTATATTCCTGAGCCTCCCCGCGAAACGGACAAGCCATTCTTGATGGCCGTTGAAGATGTGTTCTCCATTGAAGGTCGCGGGACCGTTGCTACGGGCCGGATTGAACGGGGAATGGTCAAGGTGGGCGACGAGGTCGAGATTCTCGGGCTCTCAGCTGAACCAGCCAAGACGACTTGTACGGGTGTCGAGGCGTTTAACAAGACAATGGACGAAGGCCAGGCGGGCGACAATGTTGGCTGTTTGCTGCGTGGTGTCAAGCGGGACGAGATTCAGCGCGGCCAGGTTTTGGCAAAACCGGGGTCGATCACGCCTCATACGAAGTTTGAGGCGGAAGTTTATGTCCTTAGCAAAGAAGAGGGAGGTCGTCATACTCCCTTCTTTAGCGGCTATCGACCGCAGTTTTACTTCCGTACGACTGATGTGACCGGTTCGGCAAACTTGGTGGGCGATGCTGAGATGTGCATGCCTGGGGACAATGCCCGGATCAGTGTCGAATTGTCCAAGCCAATCGCCATGGACGATGGCGTCCGATTTGCAATCCGAGAGGGAGGCAAGACGGTCGGTTCCGGTGTGGTAACAAAAATTAGTGAATAGTTTGTGTTAGATGCGAGGGTGGGCATTAGTCGTTCAATGGAGAGGGGTTAGGTCCATGATTGTCACAGGTCGAAAGTTGCTGGCCGTTGGCATTCCGCATTCCCCAGGGGTGTAGCTCAATTGGCAGAGCACCGGTCTCCAAAACCGGGGGTTGCGAGTTCGAGTCCCGCCGCCCCTGCCTGATTTGAACAGCGAGTATGGATTGAGACGCACTTGGCCGATTGAAGCGTATTTGGCCAATTGCTGTGCACGGAGATTTTTCCACCTGCTTTATCGGAGGGTCCTGCGTGGCCGCGTTTATGGCCGAGTTGTTTCGGCTCAACTTATACAAGCGTAGTCAAGGTCGTTTTGCTCGGCAGGTGACTTTTGCCGTCCTCGCGGTCATCGTTGCGCTGGGTGCCTGGAGGCTTAATGTGTGGCTCGAAGGTCGGGCGGATGCAGATAGACAATTGGGATATGTCGTCCCCCTAGGGGTGTTGGTTCTCGGTTGGTGGATCATTTTTCGGCTGGTTCAGTTGCCTAAGTTTGCTGATTTTCTGATCTCCGTAGAGGGCGAAATGAACAAGGTTACATGGCCTAAGCAAGGGGAGTTGATTCGTGCTTCACTTGTGGTCATGGCAGTCATATTTTTATTGGCGGCTCTCTTGTACTTTTATGATCTCATATGGAAAGGTGTGTTTGGCTGGCTATTGCAATGAGGCTGAATCAGCACGGTCGGCCCCGTTTGTTTCGGCCTAGTCGCTTCAGGCCATTTTGGGATTGAGACATTGAATATCTATGAATGAAGAGCCTCACAACTTGGCAGACAACGAAAAGGCTGCTCAGTCGTTGCGCCCCGACCCGGTTGCAGTCGAAACCGGATCGCAGGCTCTCGAGGGAGGTGCTTCAGTCGTTGCTGATAGTGCCGCAGATGGTGCAGGTAATTTTGAGGCCGATGCCCCAGAGGCGGGAAATGTCGCCGAAACTGGATCTGGCGAAGTTGCGCCCGAAGTCGACTCGGCCAATACCGATGTGGTGTCTGACGAGAGCGGATTGGCGGCGGAAACGGAGGAACCAATCACGATGGATTGGTATATCCTCAAAGTGCAGAGCAATCGGGAGCGGTCCATTGCCGAAGCGCTACAGCGGAAAATTGCCATCGAGGGCCTCGATCAGCATTTCGGCCAGGTCATTGTGCCGACCGAAAAGGTGACGGAGTTTAAAGGCGGCAAGAAGAAAATTGTGGAGCGCAAATTGTGGCCCGGCTACATCGTCGTGAATATGCACATTAATGACGATACCTGGTTTGCGGTACGCGAGACTTCTGGCATCGGTGACTTCACGGGCGCGGCTGGCAAGCCAACACCAATGCAGGCGCATGAGGTAGCTCGGGTGGTGCAAACCGAGGAAACGGATACAGAAGAAGCTCCTAAGCTGGCAATCAAGTTTAAGGAAGGTGATAAGGTTAAGGTCAAAGAGGGCAATTTCGAAAGTTTCGAAGGCGAAGTTGGAACCATCGACGGGGCAAGTGGTCGCGTGACCGTAATGATCAACATTTTCGGCCGCAGCACGCCGGTCGAATTGGAATACTGGCAAGTAGAATCTGTGTGAGGAGGCGATTGGTTATCGGTGAGTGTACAGCTGTCAGAAGCGATTCTGGCAGTGGGCTAAAAACCGGGGGCCAATTGCGGTGAAATTATGGCCAAACAGTTTGCGGGCATCGCAAAATTTCAAATTCCTGGAGGGCAGGCAACCCCTGCTCCGCCGGTTGGTACTGCGTTAGGTAAGTTCGGTATCAATCTGGGCCAGTTCGTACAGCAGTTTAACGACAAGACCAAGGAAGCCGGGGGCATGATGATTCCGGTCGAGGTCACCGTCTACAGCGACCGGACATTTGAGTTTATTACGAAGAGCCCGCCGGCAGCTGTTTTGTTGAAAAAAGCAGCAAACATCGCCAAGGGATCAGGTGTACCAAACAAAGAAAAAGTGGGCACGGTGACCCGTGCTCAACTTGAGGAAATCGCAAAGACAAAAAGTGCTGATCTCAATGCACGTGATGTCGATCACGCCGTACTGATGATTGCTGGTACGGCCCGAAGTATGGGCCTGGAAGTAAAGGGTTAACAGGCAAGCGTATCGCGGACTCCGTTGAGCATGACAAAGTTGACATACTAAACATGGTGTAAGTAGAGATGGCGAAGAAATCGAAACGACTCCGGGCGGCACTGGCGAAGGTTGTGCCTGAGTCGCTGCCTCTCGCCGAGGCGGTGGCAAAGTTGCAAAGTTACGACGCAACCAAGTTTGATCAAACGGTCGAGATTGCGATCCGGTTGGGCATCGACAACACGCAGGCCGATCAAATTGTGCGAGGTTCGATCGTGTTGCCACATGGGATTGGCAAACAGCAGCGAGTCGTTGTATTTGCCAAAGGGCCGGCCGCTGAAGAAGCCAAAGAAGCAGGTGCGGACTTTGTGGGAGACGACGATCTAGCCAAGAAGATTAAGGACGGCTGGACTGAGTTTGATGCTTGTATAGCTGCTCCAGACATGATGAAGCTGGTAGGACCACTCGGTCGCGTTTTAGGCCCGCGGGGTTTGATGCCGTCGCCGCGTGCCGGCACGGTGACTCCGGAAGTTGGTAAGACGGTGCAGGAATACAAGGCGGGTAAAGTCGAATTTCGCAATGACAAAGCGGGTGTGATTCACGCGGTCGTGGGCAAAGCCAGTTTTGAACCCGGCAAGCTAGCAGAAAATATCCAGGCGTTCGTCGATAAGATTGATTCTCTCAAGCCGGCTGCGGTGAAAGGGACTTACTTCCGAGGAACCTACTTGAGTGCAACCATGAGTCCGAGTGTGCGGTTAGCCGTGTAAGCGGCCGTGAACAAGATAGCAACAAAGGGGCAAGCCAACAGCGGCTTGCCGCAGACCATCGACGGAAGCCATGAGTAAATACGTCAAAGAGTTGATCACCGATGATTTGCGCCAGCGGTTGGAGGGAGTATCCGATTTGTTGCTTGTCGATATCATTGGTTTGGAGAACAACAAGAACGTTATTTTGCGGAAGCACTTGCGAGAAAAAGATATCTGTTTGCTGGTAGTCAAGAACAGTCTGGCCCGTCGCGCAACCGAAGGAACCGTTTTGGCGCCAGCCTTCGAGGGGATTGACGGTACGTGTGCTGTTGTTTGGGGTGGCGAAGACCTTATCTCGCTGGCGAAAGAAATCACGAAGCTGGCTGACGACGAGGCATTTGAGCCGTTGTCTGCAAAAGGCGGCGTGATGGATGGCAAGCCGCTCTCGGCAGAGGACGTCAAAGCTGTCAGTAAGTGGCCGAGTCGCACCGAACAACTAAGCCTGCTATTAGGACAGATCTTGAGTCCAGGCGCAACTCTCAGTGCCCAGTTGTTGGGAACGGGACGTCAATTGGCGAGTCAGATCAAGCAAAAGGGAGAGGGCGACGAAAGTTGACCTGGAAGTTAAGCAGTCAGTCACAGAGGATAGCTAGCAAAACCTGTTGGTCATTGAATAGCATCCGAAAGGGTTCAAATCAGTACGGGGTTTTGTTGGTGGGGTGGTTTGAGACCATCCAGTTAACCAATCTAAAGGATCACAAGTTTTACAAGTGGCGGGTCCCGCTCCGCCCTACACGTTGAGAAAGGGAAAAACAGTCATGGCAACCGATGCAGTCGCAGAATTCACCGAGGGTACCAAAACCTTAGGGGACCAAATTGTGGGCCTTACCTTGATGGAGGCCAAAGAACTGAGTGATTACTTGAAAGACGTGCATGGCATTGAACCAGCCGCTGGCGGTGGAACGATGGTCGTCGCAGCCGGTGCCGGTGGTGATGGTGATGGTGGAGAACCGGCCGAGCAAACCGAATTCGATGTCGTCCTCGAGTCTTTTGGCGACAAGAAAATTGGCGTCATCAAGGTAGTTCGTGCCGCAACCAGCCTCGGTCTGAAAGAAGCCAAGGATTTGGTGGAAGGTGCACCTGGAAAAATCAAGGAAGGTGTTTCGAAGGAAGATGCAGAGAAACTCAAAGGCGAACTCGAGGAAGCGGGTGCAACCGTCTCGATCAAGTAGTCGAGTTAGTCATTGCCCGTCGCAACCAGCGATCGCGACGGGTTTTCCTGTGAGAGCCTCAGTCTTGTAGTGCATCGCCTTGGCGCGATGCGAGATGTATGAGTTTCCCCACCCATCCGTTTGAAATTTTAGCACCCTGGCTAGATGGATTGCGATGGTGGTATACGCGGCGTCTATCGTGCGTCGCCAACCAGGATAGCTATGCCCGCCTAACCAAGGGCGTCATTTGTTCACGGGGCAGTTGGTGGTCAGGACTGTGCTACAGGTTTGATCTGCCCGTTTGTTTGCGTCGAAGTGTGTTCCACCTGAATTAGGGAGCAAAAGGTCCTATGGCCGTAACAGCCCAGCGTCGATTGGATACACAAGAAATAAAGAAGTTTGGCAGTGGCCGTGAGTCGCTGGCGATTCCGGATCTCACCCAGATTCAGACAGCCAGCTATGACTACTTTCTGCAGAACGAGGTGGCCTCGGACAAACGCAATGACAGCGGTCTCGAGGGCGTGCTGCGAGAGATCTTTCCGATCGAGAGTTACGACAAGACGCTTACGCTTGACTATTTGCGGTACGAGCTTGGTAAGCCACGTTATGAACCCGATGAGTGCCGTCAATTGCGCCTTACCTACGGTCGTCCGTTTCGGATTTGGATGCGACTCAACAAGGAGGAGCCTGTTGAAGAAGAGGTTTATCTAGGCGACCTGCCGATCATGTTGGGTGGCGGAGAGTTTATTATTAATGGTGCCGAGCGGGTCGTTGTCAGCCAGTTGCATCGTAGTCCAGGCATCGATTTTGTGTCAGAAGTTGATGCAGGCGAGCGCCGTTTGCATAGTTGCCGAGTGATTCCGGAACGCGGCAGTTGGATCGAAATCAATACGACAAAGAAAGACAGCATTACCGTTCGTATCGACCAGAGCGGCAAGTTTTCGGTGGTCACTTTGCTTCGGGCGATGGATCCCAAGTTTGGACTCGATAGCGATATTCTCCGCACGTTTTACGAAACGAGTAAGGAGAAGATTGTGGATGGCCGGAGTGCCTCCAAGATCGAAGGCAAAATTGCCGTAGAGGATATTATCTACCCCGTTGGCAGTGACCGAGCCGGAGAGATTCTTATTGAATGTGGGCAGCGGGTCACCAAAAACACTGCCGAGTTGGTTGCTACCAGCGGTGTCAAGCAGGTGGAGGTTATGGACGTGCCTCGCGCGCCGCTGTTGTTGAATGCCCTGGCGGACGATGCGACGAGCAGTCACGAAGAAGCCCTGCTGAGAATTTACCAAAGGTTGCGTCCCGGGAATCCCCCGCAGCTCGAAAAAGCGAGAGCGCTCTTTCACGAGAAGTTTTATGACACAAACCGTTACCGGCTTGGCCGGGTGGGCCGTTTTCGGATCAACCGAAAACTCGGTACGGAAGTGCCGGAGAGCGAGTTGATTCTCCGTCCGGACGATTTAATCCATTCGGTGAAATATCTCCTGAAGTTGGTAATTGCCGATCCGGATGTGATGGTCGATGACATTGACCATTTGGGGAATCGGCGACTGCGAACTATTGATGAATTGGCGTGCGACGAGATGCGAAAGGGTTTTCTCAAGCTGCGGCGCACGGTCCAAGAGCGCATGAGTCTGAAAGATGTAGAGGACATG
Source organism: Pirellulales bacterium (assembly GCA_022448345.1). Classification (GTDB taxonomy): domain Bacteria; phylum Planctomycetota; class Planctomycetia; order Pirellulales; family Lacipirellulaceae; genus JAKVCB01. Next base: position 86,574 of record JAKVCB010000004.1, on the reverse strand, counting down.
ACTCCCCGAAGCCTGATTAATCCCAAAAGTATCTCGGCGGCGATCGAGTACTTTTTTGGGCGAGGCGAACTTTCGCAAGTGGTCGATCAGACCAATCCTCTTTCGATGCTCACACACGAACGACGCCTGTCGGCACTTGGACCAGGCGGTTTGAATCGAAAGCGGGCCGGCTTCGAAGTTCGTGATGTTCATATTTCGCACTACGGTCGGATTTGTCCGATTGAAACTCCCGAAGGTACGAATATCGGACTCATTTCAAGTCTGGCCATGTATGCTTCGGTGGACGAGTATGGCTTTTTAATCACACCCTATCGGAAGGTGAAAGGCGCTCGTTTGACCAAAGACGTTGTCTGGTTGCGAGCCGATCAGGAATCGAAGGCGTTGGTCGCTTCTGCCGATGCATGGGTGGAAAACGACAAGATTCAAGGAGACACGATCGTTGCCCGGTATCGCAGCGACTTTGTCCTCGTGCCCGTCGAGAAAATTGAATATATCGATGTCGCACCAAGCCAGATGATCGGTGTTTCGGCTGGGCTCATTCCGTTCCTGGAGCACGACGATGCAAACCGTGCATTGATGGGTTCGAACATGCAGCGACAAGCGGTGCCACTGTTGGTAACGGATCCACCGATCGTGGGTACTGGTTTGGAGAAAGATGTGGCCCAGCACTCCGGCATGTTGGTTCGGGCAGGCCATCGCGGAACGGTAACCTATGTCGATGCCAATCGGATCGAAATCGGTCCGGAAGTCCACCATCTTCGCAAATTTGTCGGTCTTAACGAGCGAACCTGTCAGAACCAGAAACCGATTGTTAAACCTGGCGACAAGGTGGAGCCGGGGGATGTAATCGCCGACGGGGCTGCTACCTATCAGGGTGAATTGGCGCTTGGACGAAACGTGCTGGTGGCCTTCATGTCCTGGCAGGGCTACAACTTTGAAGATGCCATCATCATCAGCGAAGAGTTGGTGAAAAATGATACCTACACGTCGATTCACATCGAAGAATTTGACGTCGAAATACGCGAAACCAAGCTCGGTCGGGAGGAGTTTACGCGTGATATCCCCAATGTCAGCGAAAAGATGCTCCGGAATCTCGACGAAAATGGCGTTGTGCAGGTCGGTACCTATGTCCGGCCAGGCGATGTCCTTGTCGGCAAGGTTTCGCCCAAGAGTAAGACGGAACTGACTCCGGAAGAGAAACTACTACACGCAATTTTCGGGCGGGCGGGCGAAGATGTTAAAAATGACTCGCTGGAAGTTCCCTCGGGCGTGGAGGGCATCGTCATCGATACCCAGCGATTTAGCCGCCGCATGAGCCTAACGGAAGACCAGCGGAAGGATTTCGAGCGATCGCTAAAAGTTGCCGAAAAAGAAGGCAACGAGCGGATTGCGACCGTGTTCGGTGAACTGGTCAACGAAATAGAGGGGATTCTCCAGCGAAAGCTGACCGACGACGATGGCAATTCACTGGTGCATGACCAGGATCTGGCCTTTGTGGCAGAGCAGGCCAACAGGTTCAGGCACGACATGATTGAGATTCGCAGTCCGCAACGAAGGAAGGATGTAGAAAAGATCTATCGCCAACTTTGGCCCAACGTTGAGGAAGCCATAGACGCCCGCGACCGCAAGCTGAATTCGATGAAGCGGGGTGACGAATTGCGGAGCGGCGTGTTGCAAATGGTGAAGGTTTATATCGCCACCAGGCGGGTCATTTCGGTCGGCGACAAAATGGCAGGTCGTCACGGCAACAAGGGAGTTATCTCAAAGATTTTGCCGGTCGAAGACATGCCGTTCCTGGAGGATGGTACGCCAGTGCAGATTATGCTCAACCCGCTCGGGGTTCCTAGCCGAATGAACGTCGGTCAGATTTTGGAAACCCACCTGGGATGGGCTGGTGCAAAACTCGGTTTTCGTTCGGTCACGCCTGTCTTTGACGGTGCGAGTGAGGAAGACATCAATGGGGCGCTGGAGACTGCGGGATTGCCGAAGCATGGGAAGACACGGCTGATCGATGGTCGTACGGGTGATCCCTTCGAGCAGGAAACAACCGTCGGCTACATTTACATGTTGAAACTGCACCATTTGGTGGACGACAAGGTGCATGCCCGAAGTACGGGTCCCTATTCGCTCATTACCCAGCAGCCGCTGGGTGGTAAAGCGAGATTTGGTGGCCAGCGGTTTGGTGAGATGGAAGTTTGGGCGTTGGAAGCCTATGGCGCTGCATACATCTTGCAGGAGTTATTGACCGTCAAGAGCGACGATGTAGAAGGTCGCACAAAGATTTATGAATCCATGGTCAAGGGCGAGAACACGCTCGAAGCGGGGACACCAGCCAGCTTCGATGTGTTGACCAACGAGATTCGCGGTCTGGGGTTGAATATGCAATTGGAAAAGCGACGGATTTAAGAGTGACCAAAGTGGGTAAGTTGTTGGTCTGGGAGTTGGTATAGCCAACCTGGGCCTTGAAGCGACATACCTTTATCCCATGGGCGTTACGCTCCCAACAGGAGAAAGTCATGAGCCTACTGGAAACTGCCAGTTTTGACCGCATCAACGACTATGCCTCTGTGAAAATCAGCCTGGCCAGGCCTCACGATATTCGCAGTTGGTCATTCGGTGAAGTCAAAAAGCCTGAGACGATCAACTACCGTACCTATCGTCCAGAAAAGGACGGTTTGTTTTGCGAGCGGATTTTCGGACCGGAGAAAGACTGGGAATGTGCGTGCGGCAAATATCGCGGCATGAAATACAAGGGGATGATTTGTGACCGATGTGGTGTGAAGGTGACCCATAGTCGTGTCCGCCGCAAGCGGATGGGACACATCGAACTGGCTGCCCCGATCGTGCACATCTGGTTTTTCAAGGCAATGCCGAGCCGGCTTGGAAGCCTGTTGGCCATGAAAACGACCAGTCTTGAGAAAGTGATTTATTTTCAAGACTACGTGGTCATTGATCCTGGCGACACCGATCTTAAACCACAACAACTCTTGACCGAGGAAGAGTACCGGGCCAAGCGAGAACAGTTTGGTGACGGGTCGTTTGAAGCGGATATGGGTGCCGATGCCATTCGCAAACTACTGGGTCAACTCGATTTGGTAACCCTTTCGGATTCGCTCCGTCAGGATCTTCGGGAGACGGGATCAAAACAAAAGGCGAAAGATCTCATCGGTCGCCTGAAGACAGTTGAATCGATCCGTGACTCGGACAACAAGCCAGAGTGGATGGTGCTGGACGTGGTTCCGGTAATTCCTCCCGATTTGCGCCCATTGGTTCTGCTCGACAGCGGTAATTTTGCCACGAGTGATCTTAATGACCTTTATCGCCGCATCATCAATCGCAATAACCGGCTCAAGAAATTGGTGGACCTCAATGCGCCTGAGGTCATCATTCGCAACGAGAAGCGGATGCTTCAGCAGTCCGTAGATGCCCTGTTCGATAATAATCGCTGTAAGCGGCCTGTTTTGGGATCTTCCAACCGCCCACTCAAGTCATTAACCGACATGATCAAGGGCAAGCAGGGTCGTTTCCGCGAAAATCTTCTCGGCAAGCGCGTTGATTACTCAGCCCGCAGTGTCATTGTGGTGGGCCCCACATTGCGACTACACCAGTGTGGTTTGCCGAAGAAAATCGCACTGGAACTTTACCAGCCTTTTATTATTCGGAGACTCAAGGAACTGGGTCACGCCGATACCATCAAGAGCGCAAAAAAAATGCTGGAGCGCAAGGATGAAGAGGTGTGGGATATTCTCGAAGAGGTCATCACTAATCACCCGGTGTTATTAAACCGGGCACCCACTTTGCATCGAATGGGCATTCAGGCCTTTGAGCCAACCCTCGTCGAAGGCAATGCGATCCGGCTGCACCCGCTCGTCTGCAGAGGTTTTAATGCCGACTTTGACGGGGATCAGATGGCGGTTCACTTGCCGCTTTCCATTGAGGCCCAGGTCGAAGCGCATACGCTGATGATGAGTACGCATAATATCTTCAGCCCTGCTAATGGCGCCCCAATCATCAGCCCGTCGCAAGATGTCGTTATGGGTTGCTATTACATCACGATGGAGGTGCCAGAAACGCCGGAAGACGGCATGAAATTTTCCTCGGTTCAAGAGGCGTTGATGGCCTATTCGGCGGGCAAGGTTGGTACGCACTCCAAGATTGAAGTCCGCTTGCCGACAACTCAGTGTTTGCACGAAGAAATTGGCAATCCAGATGCCTTTGGCCAGCGAATCGAGACAACCATTGGTCGTGTCGTGTTCAACAACATGCTGCCGGAGGGCATGCCATTTTACAATATGCCACTTCGTTCCAGTTCACTTGCCCGGGTCATTAGTGACTGCTACGAGTTCCTGGGCAGGAGCAAGACGATTTTATTGCTGGACGATATGAATCAGCTTGGTTTTAACGCTGCAACGCGCAGCGGCCTGTCGTTCGCTACCGATGACCTGGTGACTCCGGCCACAAAAGGCAAGATCATCGCCCAGGCGGAAAAGGAAGTACTTAAGCGAAACAAGCTATACCACCGCGGAATCATCACCGAGGGCGAGCGCTACAATCAGGTGCTGGATGCCTGGACTCACGCCCGCGAAGAAATTACCACCGAAATGATGAGTGCCCTGGAGACCGATTTCCGTCATGGCGGTTACGTCAACCCGATTTTTCTAATGGCCCATTCTGGTGCCCGTGGCGGTGTTGAGCAGATGCGGCAGCTTGGCGGAATGCGTGGGCTGATGGCGAAGCCCTCCGGAAAAATTATCGAAACGCCCATTAAGGCGAATTTCCGGGAGGGTCTTACCGTGCTCGAGTACTTTAGCTCGACCCACGGTGCGCGAAAAGGCTTGGCCGATACGGCTCTCAAGACAGCCGATTCAGGATACTTGACCCGTAAATTGGCAGATGTTGCCCAGAACGTGGTGATTACCACCGACGACTGTGGCACCACGCAAGGTATCACCAAGGGTATCATTTACCGCGGTGAAAAAGTGGAGGTGGGTCTCGCCGAGTCCATTCGAGGTCGGATTGGTCGTGCTAACATTGTGAATCCAATTACCGACGAAGTGATCCTCAGCGAAAATGAGCTGATCACGGCAGATATTGCCCGCAAGATCGAGCAATTGGGCCTGGAAAAAATCCAGGTTCGCAGCCCAATGACGTGCGATGCGTCCCTCGGTATATGCCGCCGCTGCTATGGCATGGACCTGTCGACCGGATCGCTGGTGGAAGAAGGAATGGCGGTCGGTATTATTGCTGCCCAAAGTATTGGTGAGCCGGGCACCCAGTTGACGATGCGGACTTTCCATATCGGTGGTGTTGCAACCGGTGAGGTCGAGAAGAGCGATATCAAGGCAACCAAGGCTGGAATCGTCAAGTACACGAAATTGAAAGTGGTCGTCAACGATGCGGGTGAGCGCATTGTGCTGACCCGCAATGGTGAAGTCGCGCTCGTGGATGACAAAGGTCGCGAGGTTGAAAAGTATGAGGTTCCAACCGGTGCGGTCATTCAGCATGAAGAAAATACGCTGATTAAGGAAGGCGATGTTATTTGTGAGTGGGATCCACATAGTGTTCCGATTCTTGCCGAAACTGGTGGAAAGATTCGTTTCGAGGACCTCGTTGAGGATGAAACGATGCGGACTGAGCAGGATCCCAGCGGTGGACAGCGCTTTGTTATTACCGAACACAAGGGAGATATGCATCCGCAAATTGTGGTTGAAGACCCCAAGGATGGAAAAATCCTCGACTTCTACTACATGCCTGAGCGGGCTCACATTGAGGTTCGCGAGGGGGATCTTATTTCTCCGGGAACACTCGTTGCGAAAACGCCACGCGAGGCTTCCGGGACTCAGGATATTACCGGTGGTTTGCCCCGCGTCACTGAAATCTTTGAAGCACGTAAGCCAAAAGATCCAGCTGTGATTGCCGAAATTGACGGGGTTGTTGAAATTCAAGCTGAAAAGAAACGCGGCAAGCGGTCTATCATCGTTCGCAGTGAAAGTGGCATCGAGCGTGAACACTTGGTGACCCATAACAAGCACTTGCGAGTCCACTCAGGTGATACGGTGCGAGCTGGCGATTCGCTCGTGGATGGACCCTTGGTCCCACACGATATCTTGCGGATTAGTGGCGAAGAAGCTGTGCAACAGTATCTCACCCGAGAGATCCAAAATGTCTATCGTAGCCAGCGGGTTGAAATCAACGACAAGCATATCGAAATTATCGTTTCGCAAATGCTGCGAAAGGTTCACATCGAAAGCCCCGGCGATACCAGCTTGTTACCTGGCAGCGTCCTGGACAAGCTTGAGTTCCGCGTAGCCAACGACGAGATCTCAAAATGTCTCAAAGTAGCGGAGCAAGGTGATGGCGCTTATGAAGTCGGATCGCTCATACCCAAAGATGTCTTGGATCAGGCCAATGCGCAGATCGAAGCAGATGGTGGGACACTCGTTAAGGGAAGCAAGCCGAAGATGGCCAGTGCGACAACCCAGTTGCTGGGAATTACTAAGGCCTCGGTTCAGAGCCAGAGCTTTATATCTGCGGCCAGTTTCCAAGAGACTACCAAGGTGCTGACGGAAGCAGCGCTCAGTGGAAAAACAGACCGGTTGGTTGGCTTGAAGGAGAATGTGATCCTTGGCCACCTGATTCCAGCTGGCACCGGCTTTCGCTCGACCCATGAATCGGAAGTTCGTATTCGACCTGAAGCCCTGGAAGCGCTGGCCGCTGAAAAAGAGCGGGTCCTGGAGCGGTCGTTCCCATTGCTCGAGACGGCAACACCCTCGGCGGACGGTTCCAATGGCGAATCGGCCCCCGCTGCTCCGGAGCATCCGATCCCAGCCGCTCCAACGAGCCTCGATGTACTACTAGGAGAAGGAGAAGATTCGGCGGGACCCGCAACCGAGTAGATTCCCGCAAGCAGCGTATCCTGTGGCTCGCGGTTGACAGCCAGTGTCAAGCCGCTAAGCTGAAGGGTTCCAACGATTTTTGCCTGTTAATGCCTGTCCCATTGGATGAGCCAAGCGTGTTGGATGAGCCAAGCGTGGTTCGTTTTTTAGAGAGATAATAAGAAAGCAAGCCCATGCCAACGGTCAATCAACTGATTCGACGAGGCCGCAAGAAAAAGCGAAAATTTAGCAAGGCGCCAGTGCTTGACCACTGCCCGCAGAAGCGAGGTGTTTGTCTGCAGGTGCGGACGATGACGCCCAAAAAGCCGAACTCCGCGCTACGGAAAATTACCCGTGTGCGACTTTCCAATGGCAAAGAAGTCACAGTCTACATTCCTGGCGAAGGGCACACCTTGCAGGAGCACAGCATCGTCTTGGTGCGGGGTGGGCGTGTACGCGATTTGCCGGGTGTCCGATATCAGGTGGTCCGCGGGGCGCTCGATACGCTCGGCGTTGATGGCCGTAAACAATCCCGCAGCCGGTATGGTGCAAAGAAAGGGTAAAACGTAACCGCTATGGCTCGAATTACTGCAAGCCGTAAACAACTTAAACCCGATCCTAGATTTGGGTCTTTGTTGGCCGCCAAGTTTATCAATTGCCTTATGTTGGATGGCAAAAAGAGCATTGTGCAGGGTATCTTCTATGATGCATTGGACCTTGTGAAAGAACGCATTTCCGACCGGGAGCCAATCGAAGTTTTTACGCAGGCGATTGAGAATATCAAGCCCGCTATTGAGGTCCGCAGTAAGCGTGTTGGTGGTGCTGCTTATCAGGTGCCAATGCAGGTCAATAAGGCTCGCCAACAATCGTTGGCGATCCGGTGGTTGTTGATGGCCGTTCGTGAAAAGAAGGGTCGTCCCGCGGCTCAGAAGCTGGCGGATGAGTTGTGCAACGCATACAATCGCGAAGGCACGGCGATGACACGTCGTGAAAATGTCCATCGCATGGCAGAAGCCAATAAAGCGTTTGCACATTTTGCCTGGTAATTAAAGTCGTTTTATGGCCAGACCTTCGCAGCAAAGATTTTTACAAGTCTTTGCCCTGAAGTTCCGGCCTTTTTCGTGCGCTTGTATTGAACAGCCTGTGAAACTGTAATGACGACCGTACCGCTCGAAAAAATCCGCAATATCGGCGTTGTTGCTCACATCGATGCGGGAAAAACGACCACCACCGAGCAGATGCTCTATCTCAGTGGCAGCAAACATCGGGTGGGTGCCGTCGATAAAGGTACCACGACTACCGACGACGATTCTGAGGAAGAAGAACGTGGAATTACCATCTATTCGGCATGCGTCCAGTTTCCTTGGAAAGACGTGACCATCAATTTGATTGATACGCCGGGACATGTCGACTTTACCGCGGAAGTCGAACGCAGCCTGCGAGTTCTTGATGGCGCTGTAGTGGTATTTAGTGCTCGCGAAGGCGTTGAAGCGCAAAGTGAAACAGTTTGGCGCCAAGCGGATAAATACGGTGTCCCACGGATTGCCTTCATCAACAAGCTCGATCGTGAAGGGGCCAATTTCCAGACAGTTTTCGATGACATTGGCGACCGGCTTGGAGCAAAGCCGGTTGCCCTCCAAATACCTGTCGGCGAGGGGCCTGCCCACGTAGCCGATCCTTTTCGGGGGGTCATTGATCTTGTACGAATGAAGTTCATTACCTTTCCGGAAGGTCGTGAAGGACGAAACGTCCAGACGGATCCAATCCCAGATGAGTTGGCAGAATCTGCCGAACTGTGGCACGAGAGGCTCCTGGAAACCCTGTGTGATTACAGTAATGAGCTTATAGAACTGGTCCTTTCTGAGGAGCCGGTTCCAGAGCAGCTCGTGACCAAAACAATTCGCGAGGCAACAATCGCCCAGCAGATTCAGCCTGTCATTTGCGGGTCGGCCCTGCATGGTCTTGGCGTGAATCCTCTGCTCGACGCGGTGGCCGCTTACCTGCCAAACCCGTTGGAGCGGCCACCAGTCGAAGGAACAGATTTGAAGTCTAAGGGGAAAAGTAAGACCACCTCGAATGAAAATCCACCCGTGCTGGGAATTCGCAAGCCCGACCCGCAAGAACCCTTTTGTGGCCTGGTCTTTAAAATCCTGCCCTACAAGACCGGAGATCTGTATTGGGTCCGTATCTATTCAGGGGAATTAAAGCCCAACAGTCGTGTTCTCAATTCTGGCAAAGACAAAAAGGAGAACGTGGCTCAATTGTGGCGGATTCATGCTGCCAAAAAAGATGAGCAACTCACGAGTGCCCGCGCAGGGGACATCGTTGGCATCATTGGCTTGCGGGAGTCAGTAACCGGCGACACGATTTGTGCCACCCGGGCGCCAATCCTGTTGGAATCGATCGAGTTTCCCGAAACGGTTCTTTCTATGGCGATTGAATCCGAAAACACGACGGATCGCAAAAAATTGACTGAAACGCTTGCTATGTTGCGGAAGCAAGATCCCACCTTTCAGGCCCTGGAAAACGAAGAAACCGGACAGACAATCATCAGTGGAATGGGAGAACTTCATTTAGAGGTCATTCAACATCGGCTAAAGCGAGACTTCAATCTCGATGTCAAAGTACACAAACCTCGGGTCAGTTATCGTGAGACCGTTGGTCAGATGGTCGAAGCAGAAGGCGAATGCAATCGGCTCCTGGCCGGCGTGCAGCACACGGCCAAGGTAAGGGTGCAGTTAGAACCTTTCGAGATGCGGGGTCCCCTGGCAAAACAGGCTCCTCCGGTGATAACTACCAATGTGATTGATCACGGCCTGACACCACAGTTTCTATCTATGGTTCTCGAAGAACTGGAAATCGCCGGACAGGGTAGTGGAATACTGGGGTTCCCGCTCATGAGACTCAAGGTGACCGTATTGGGCGGCGAAGTCCACGTGAGTGATTCCTCTGAAATCGCGTTTCGTACGGCGGCAAACGTTGCCTTTAATAATGCCCTCCATCAGGCGGGACCGATCCTGCTGGAACCAATTATGAAACTCGAGCTTGCCACCCCGGGAGAACATGTTGGGGACTTGGTGAGCGATCTTCAGCAACGGAGGGCGATCATTCATCAAACGGAGTCGCGCGGCACCGACACGGTGTTGCATGCGGAGGCGCCGCTTGCCAACTTGTTCGGTTATTCCAGCGCAATGCGATCCCTCAGCCAGGGTCGGGCCAGTTGCTCGATGGAACCGAGTTGCTATGCGGCCGCGCCAGAAGAAGTCATGAAACGATTTCTTGGCGAAGAGTGATTACGGGAAGCATGCTTCAGTCGTCCTGACTTGGCAATTCAAGCGGGATCTGCCCTTTTCCCGCCTTTACGGCGACGAAAACATCAGTTCGTGTCGCCCATTTTTAAAAGAGAGCTCGATCGGTGAAGGATCAATCTCGCAGAGTGGGTGGGCCTCGATTTCTGGGCGGAGGTCTTCGGTTACGAATAACTCACCCAAATGCAATGTGTTGGGTATAAACATCCACCGCTCACTACCGTAACGAGCCTTGATCTTGTCGATGAGTACTTCATCGTCAGGCAGGGTTGCCGGAATTTTTATTCGTTGCATATCCCCGGTTGTGTAGACGTTAATAAATGTTTTCTCTTCACTCATGGCATCCCGCAATCGCTGGGTGCAGAAATCAGCGAGGCCAACACCAATGGCGTTGCCTTGCGATTTTTCAGCAAGATTCAAAACACCAATAATACGAATATCAGGCTTTTCAAGGTCTTCGTGCCCTTTCACTCCACGGTAACCAATGACGTTGGTGTCCATCCCAGTCCCACTGTAGGTCTTGCCAATCTCGTCGACAATTAGCACGTTCAGATCGTCAATGGGCAAACTTGGGAAGTAGGAGTGATGTTTCTCGACCAACTGCGGTTCAATTTCAAGAATCTTGTCAGCGGGCATAGCATGGAGTTCGGCGGTTTGATCAAAACCATCCTCCAGGATGGTCAGTCCAGCCCAGATCTTGCCCGAGTTGAGAATGACCGGTCCCATTTCCAGGAGCATATCCCGCATTTGCGATGCTGGCGCGGCATGAAAAGTCTCAGCCGAACGAATCTTTCCCATGCCGACGACCATCATCTTGGTCAGGCCACTCTGCAGGGTTCCCGAAAAACAGGTGTGAAGCTTGATGCGATTCAGCACAAGGACGCCAGCGGACTCATAGGCAAACCGATCCATCCAGACATCACCCGTTGCCACCGAGCCAAGTTTTACACATTCCATGCTTGCCCGAATTGGCATTCCCATCGCTTCTTCGGTAATGCCTAGCGATTCGACCATGCTTCGCTGCCCTTCGCCCGTTGCGCCATTGTGCGAACCCATTGCGGGAAACACAAATGGGCTGGCCCCATGTTCCCTGAGCCAATCACCGGCCGCCTTGGTGATTGTGGCGATGTTGCTGATTCCCCGACTGCCAGCGGTAATTCCCACATCCCCTTGTGGTACCTCCAACTCAAGCGCATCGAGTTGTGCCCGGACCTCGGCAACGACGTCTGTGAGCGGATTGGAAACCAGGTTTTGATGAACACGAAGCAATCGCATAGCACTTAATATACTACCAATGAAAAGTTGCGGACGATATCAGCTGCGCGGCGAAAAAGTTCTGCTTCGGGGCAGCTCGGGAAGAGACCGTTTAGCGTTCCGTTTCTGATTCGCCCAGACTTTTTGGCGGCACAGATTGCCCTTGAATCACTGATTGAACAATTTCGATCAGCTGTTCATCGTTCAGGCCAAGCTGTTTTCCCTGGTGGATTGCAGGACGGATAAGCTGGAAAAACCGCTCCTGGCGCTGCGAAAAAGTTGCCTTGGAGGTGGGTTCAAGCACTCGCATGGCCTGCCCGCGAACACGTTGCAGCACACCGTCTGCCTCCAGGCGGGCATAAGCTTTGCTGACAGTCATCGGGTTGACGTCCGCCAGCCGAGCGACTTGACGAACGCTGGGCAACGGATCGCCTGGCTGGAAATGGCCACTGGCGATCAGGGCGTAAACCTGGTTGATCAGTTGGCGATAGAGGGGCAGGTCGGATTTGGGCGTGAGGTCGAAAAGAGGGCACTCAGGCGGCATAGTGTATTATGTTAATAATACACTAAAACAGTTGTCAAGGGTTCCTTTTTCGTAATCAGCACAAGTTGCCAATAAGTTCTTGCCAGTTCTCCATTTGGGCCGTTGACATCAATTGTTGGCAGGCGTATGATCAGCGATTCGCCTCGAAGATGTTTTGGGGCGTCACACTGTTTTTGTTGTTGTTTGACATCTATTTTCGGTTGGCTTTCGAGGAGCTCACAGCGTGGCTGCTTCGCACGAGATAATTCGGATTCGCATGGAGGCGTATGACCATTCGGTGCTAGACCAAAGCGCCGCCGAAATTGTCGATACAGCCAAGCGGACCAACTCAGTAGTTCACGGGCCGATCCCGTTGCCTACGCGGATCGAGCGGTACACAGTTCTGCGTGGCCCGCACGTGGATAAAAAGTCGCGACAACAATTTGAGATTCGTACACACAAGCGCTTGATAGACATTGTTCAGGCAACCGCCAAGACGATTGAAGCGCTGAATAAACTGAGCCTGCCGGCAGGTGTTGATATTAAGATCAAAGCCACGAGTGGCTAGAGCGGAGTCGGCAATGAAAGATACCAAGGGGTTTTAGGGTTAGCTCATTGTGGTTATGGCCAGGGCGGGCAGCGTTATTACTTGTACTTGGTATTTTCCGAGAGATAGGCAGTGATATTGGACGTTCCTAGAGGCTTGGCCCGGAGCGATAAGTAAATTTTGATGAACGGAAGTTCTGTGGGTAAGCCGGTCTTCGTGTTGGCCGCGTCTCCCTCAGGATAAAAAACGTAGACAAGGTGAATTGCGATGGCTGTTGGGATCCTCGGCCAGAAGGTCGGGATGACACAACTGTACGATGAAGCGGGCGCCGTGGTGCCTGTCACGGTCGTGGCTGCTGGCCCCTGTGATGTGCTGTTGGTTCGCACGATCGAACGTGACGGATACGAAGCAGTCCAGCTTGGGTATCTTGATAAACCCCGTCGGCTGGCCAGTCGCAGTGAGCGGGGTCACGTTGCCCGACTCGATAGTAAACGGGCGAAAAAGCAGTCTGGAGCGGGTATTGAGCCCCGGTCGAAAGCCGACTGTGAGCCAAAGAGATTCATCCGCGAAATCCGAGGTGTCTCGGACAAGTTGGAAGTCGGCAATCAGGTGAGCGTTGAGGCGTTTGCCGAGATCAAGGCAGTCGATGTCATCGCGACCAGCAAGGGCCGTGGGTTCGCGGGTGGCATGAAGCGCCATAATTTTAAGGGCCAGCGGGCGTCGCACGGGGTGAAGAAGTGCCATCGCCACATTGGCGGTACTGGTTGCAGTGCCTATCCGAGTCGGCTCTTCAAGGGAACGCGGATGCCGGGACAGTATGGCAACCAGCAAACGACCGTCCGTAATCAGCGGGTCGTTCAGGTCGACGCCGAAAACAATTTGCTACTGATTCGCGGTGCCATTCCCGGTCCGAACGGTGGTTATGTCGTAATCAAAGAAACAAACAAGCTGTAAGCCGATTCTGTCGGTTTGACGAAATCACTATGCCAAAACTAAACGTCGTTGATCGCAAGGGGAAGAAAGTGGGGACGTACAACGTCGAGCCCACCGATTTCGCTCCGCGCATATGCAAGCAACTGTTGCACGATGCAGTGGTGATGTATCAGGCGAATCGGCGGCAGGGCAGCCACAAGACGAAGTCGCGTAGCGATGTATCAGGTTCAAACAAGAAGCTGTATCGGCAGAAGGGCACCGGCAACGCCCGGATGGGCCATCGTCGCAGCGGTGTTCGGCGAGGTGGCGGGCATATTTTTGCGCGTCAGCCGCGAGATTATTCGTATCGCTTGCCACGCAAGTCGCTGCAGTTGGCAACCGGTATGGCATTGGCGTCGAAGGTTCAGGATGACCAGTTGATCATCATTGATAGCTTGGATTTCAATGAGCCTCGGACGAAGGACATGGCGGCGATACTTCAGAATATTGGTTGTGATAGCGGTTCGCTGATGATTGCGACTGCCCAGTACGATCAGAATGTTTACAAAAGTGCCCGGAACCTTGATCAGGTGTCAGTTTTGCCAGCTGGTGAGCTGAATGCACTTTCGATACTCAGTTCGCGATCGATGTTGATTACCAAGCCCGCGCTGGATGCACTCAAGCAGAGTGCCTCGGAAAAGGGGCAGCATAAAGGGGGGTCCAAACGGTAGGTGTTAATTTCACGAATTGGATAACTCCAGTTCAGCTGAGTGCCGCCACGGATGAATGATGATGCCCCGACGAACAAAGACGAAAGAACCGGTTGTTAAATCGAAGCTCGAACTTGAGCCACACCAGGTCATATTGCGACCGCTGATTACTGAAAAGGGCATGCACCGTTCGAGTCGTTGCAATGCTTATGCATTTCAGATCAATCGGCAAGCCAATAAGGCTGATGTTCGGCGGGCGGTGGAACAGCTTTTTGAGGTCAAGGTGGTGAAGGTCCGCACTCAAAACCGCAAGGGCAAGCCACGTAAAACCAAAATGGTCTACGGCTATACCAATACTTGGAAGAAGGCGATTGTAACGCTTGATTCAGAGCACAGGATCGAGTTGTTCTAAGAGTAGTTGTTCTAAGTGTACGGGGCCATTAAGCCAAGAGAATCTGATGGGTATTCGCAAATACAAACCGACCACTCCTGGGCGGCGCAACGCGTCAGTGAGCGATTTTGCTGATTTGACCTCTGGGGCCAAGCCAGAAAAGACCTTGCTGCGCCCCTTGAAGAAAACGGGAGGCCGTAACAATCAAGGGAAGATCACAGTCCGGTTTCGTGGTGGTGGTCACAAGCGGCGCTATCGGTTGATTGACTTTCGTCGTAATAAGGATGGTGTTTCCGCCAAGGTGCATTCGGTTCAGTACGATCCGAATCGCTCGGCCCGCATTGCCCTGCTGTACTACGCCGATGGTGAGAAGCGATACATCCTCGCGCCGGCCGGTTTGCGGGAAGGAAATTTGGTTGAAAGTGGTCCCGAATCGCCACCCACGGTTGGCAATTGTTTACCGCTTTCCAGGATGCCTTTGGGCACGGAAGTCCACAACATCGAATTGCAGGCGGGGCGGGGCGGCGTGCTCTGTCGTAGTGCTGGAAGTAGTGCCACGCTTATGGCGCGTGAGGCCGATTGGGCGCAGATAGCACTGCCAAGTGGCGAAATCCGGCGAGTGCCATCCACTTGCCGGGCAACTATTGGGGTCATCGGTAACGGTGACCATATGAGTGTGCGGCTCGGTAAAGCCGGCCGTAAGCGGTGGAAGGGGCGGCGACCACATGTTCGGGGTACCGCCATGAATCCTGTCGATCACCCCCATGGTGGGGGCGAAGGGCGCACTAAGGGTGGTCGAAACCCGGTGAGTCCCACTGGTAAATGTGCGAAGGGTGGTATGACCCGCAAGCGTCGCAAGCCGTCGAACAAAGCCATTGTACGGCGACGGCGGACGAGGCGTTACGGTGTCCAGAAATTGGTGAAAAAGTAAGCCAGGAGCGTTTGGCTTCGATGTCAGTCGCTCGCAATTCAGGGTCGAAACCATGAGTCGTTCGCTTAAAAAAGGGCCTTACGTCGACCCGAAGCTGTACATGAAGGTTGACAGTCAAAACGAGTCGGGTTTGAAGCAACCAATTACGACCTGGGCCCGCGCCTGCACGATTGTGCCGGAGTTTGTTGGGCACACGTTCATGGTTCACAACGGTAAGAATCACATCAAGGTTTTTGTGACTGAAGATATGGTGGGGCACAAGTTGGGTGAGTTTTCGCCTACCCGCAACTTCCGTGGTCACGGGGGCAAAGGTAAATAGTGAGAGAGCTTTTGGCCTGGTAGGGCCGAAGCTGAGAAATTATGGCCTACAAAGCAGTTCATCGACACGCACGCATTAGTGCTACGAAAGTCCGGCCGCTGGCCTCGTTGATTCGAGGAAAGCGGGTTGATGACGCGCTTGCGATTCTCGGCTTTCAGCCACACCGTGGTGCGCGGTTGCTGGAGAAGGTGCTCAAGAGTGCTCTTGGGAACGCCGAGGATCAGCGAGCCCCGAATATTGGTGGACTAGTGGTCGTCGAGGCTCGTGTTGACGGAGGCCCGATGTTCAAGCGACTCCGCCCACGTGCACGTGGGATGGCACATGTGATCAAGAAGCGTTTTTCGCACATTATCGTGGCCGTGGAATAGGGGCCTCGGTCAACTGTTGAGTTGGGAAGGGCTGGCCCGATTGTGGGGAGCCAGGGACTGATTCAAGCAACTATGGATCAAGTAAATGGGTCAAAAAGTTAACCCGATCGGTTTTCGAACCGGCGTGATGGAAGACTGGAAGAGTCGCTGGTATGCGTCCAAGAAGGAGTTTGCGGATTTATTGCTAGAAGACCAAAAAATCCGAACCTTTGTGACTCAGAAGTACAAGTTTGCTGGCATTCCGAAGGTCGAAATTGAGCGGACTCGCGATGAGGTCAAAGTGGTGCTTCATGCGGCCCGCCCCGGAGTGATCATCGGTCGAAAAGGTCAGCAAGTCGAGCAAATGCAGGATGAATTGCAGGCCCTGGTGGGTCGGCGGATTAATATCAAGATTGAAGAAATTTCACGTCCGGAGTTAGAGGCGCATCTGGTGGCCGAAGATATTGCGGAGCGGCTTGCCAAGCGGTCAGCCTTTCGCCGGACGATCAAAGAGGCGATGCGGCAAACTATGGAAGCGGGTGCCAAGGGAATCAAGATTCAATTGGCAGGCCGTTTAGGCGGGGCGGAAATGGCCCGCCGCGAAAAACAGATTGATGGCTCGATGCCTTTGAGTACGTTGCGAGCCAAAATTGATTATGGATTTGTAGAAGCCAAGACGGCCCAGGGCCACATTGGCATCCAAGTGTGGATTAACCAAGGCGAATACGAGGGTGATACTGATGGCGATGATGCCCAAGAGGGTCAAGCATCGAAAAAGCCAAAGAGGGCGTATAAGAGGTAACGCCACCCGCGGCAATACAGTTGCATTTGGTGAGTTTGGATTGCAATCTCTCCAAGGTGGGTGGGTGAGCGCAGCCACGATTGAAGCCGGGCGTATTGCGGCACAGCAATACATCCGTGGCGAAGGACATTTGTACATACGCGTTTTTCCGCACAAATCAGTTACCTCAATCCCACTCGAAACTCGGATGGGTAAGGGTAAGGGGGAGCCCTCTTATTGGGCTGCTGTGGTGAAGCCGGGTACGATTTTGTACGAGCTATCGGGCGTTAGTGAGGAAGCGGCGAAGATTTGCTTCGCCCGCTTAGCACACAAAATGCCGCTCCGTGTGCGGATGGTGAAAAGGCAGGCCGTTTGACAACTGCTTCGGAAGAGGGCTGGTAAAAGGCCAGCAGAGCCTGGGCAACCAAGTATGTCCTTGATCACAAGTTGTCAGAAGCCAGGACTCAACTTTTTATAATTGGAAATACCAGCACTGGCCATGGATACCATTGAAGAATTACGTGGGATGAGCGATGAGCAGTTGGACCTCACGCTGAAGGAGTCGCGTGAAAACCTGTTTCGGTTGAGGATCCAGTCGCAGACCGAAAAACTTGATGCACCAAGTGAATTGCGGAGCAATCGCCGACAGGTTGCCCGCGTCAAGACGATTCAAACCGAACGAGCCAAACAAGTCAGTGCCGAGTAAAACTGTCCGTTATGCGTCGTTGGTGTCCAGCGACCGTGCCTGAAAGACCGAGAGTCCAGTATGCCTAAGAAACAAGTTGTTGGTGTGGTGACATCCGCCAAATCGGATAAGTCGCGGCGAGTCGAAATCGAGCGACTCGTTAGGCACTCCAAATATGGCAAATACCTTCGCCGGCGTACGGTCTGCCATGTGCACGACGAAACCAATCAGTCAAATCATGGAGACGTGGTCGAAATTTTAGAAGTTCCGCCCCGCTCAAAAATGAAACGTTGGGATTTAATCCGTGTGGTAGCCAAGAGTCAGCAAGTTGATCTTGCTGCAATGCGTACTTCAGCAAGTGAATAAGGTAGCAAGTGAATAAGGTGTCTGGCTAAGGGCGGGCCGTTCGCACAACAGAAAGTCAAGAACTCCAAAAGTATTACCAGGACGCAGGGTTGGCGATGATTCAGATGCAGTCGAGATTGAATGTTGCAGATAACACCGGCGCAAAGGAAGTGATGTGCATCAAGGTGCTGGGAGGTAGTCGGCGCCGATTTGCTACGCTCGGTGATGTGATTGTCTGCAGTGTGAAAAGCGTAATTCCAGGCAGTGAAATCAAGAAGAAAAGCATCGTGCGGGCTGTTATTGTACGAACACGTGCTCCGAACCGCAGAACGGATGGGAGCTATGTGCGATTTGACTCTAACGCGGTTGTGATTATTGATAGTGATAACAATCCGCGTGGAACGCGCATTTTTGGTGCCGTTGCCCGAGAATTGCGAGACCGCCGGTTTATGAAAATTGTGAGTCTTGCAAGCGAGGTGGTATAGGGCACTGGCTGTTGTATGGTGCTGGGTGTTTGAGAGTGCTGGGTGGTAGCTGGGTATGACCGGCTGTTAAAAGTTCAGTGCGAAAAATTGGAAGTCAACTATGCTGATTCGAACCGGAGATATTGTCGAAGTGATCGCGGGTGCCGATAGCGGCGTGCAAAATCGCGTGATCAAGGTCGACCGAGGTAGCGGCAGAGCGATCGTAGAAGGCGTGGCGCGTGTCTATAAACACGTTCGTCGAAGCCAGAAGTATCCGCAAGGTGGTCGGTTGAGTAAAGAAATGCCCGTCCAGCTTTCAAACCTACTTTATTTTTGTTCATCGTGTGGGCGTGGTGTCCGTTTGGGCGTGCGTTTTCGAGACGATGGATCCAAAGAGCGGTTTTGCAAACGTTGCGACACGCCTGCAGGTGATATTGCCCCAGCCAAAGCGGCCTATGCTAAGAAACAGCCGGCCAAAGGTAACTGAAGTCCAGCAAGATTTGAACAGAAATATTTTTGTAAACGCTAAATAGATCCAAACGCCATGAACCCTCGACTTCAAGACAAGTTTGAAAAAGAAATTGTCGACAGCCTGGCTGAAACGCTGGGTCGTAAGAATCGTTTTTCCTTGCCTCGCCTCGAGAAGGTTGTAGTCAGCATGGGTGTAGGGAGTGCAATTAGCGATAAGAAGCATTTGGAGGAGTCGGTCTCAGCACTTGCTGAGATCACCGGGCAACAGCCGGTTCAATGTAAAGCACGCAAAAGCGTAGCCAATTTTCGTCTTCGGGCAGGGAGCGAAGTTGGCTGCAAAGTAACGCTCCGCAGACAGCGCATGTACGAATTCCTGGATCGGCTCATTTCCCTGGCTTTGCCGCGCGTGAGGGACTTTCGCGGGCTCAGCGATACGGCCTTCGATGGCAATGGCAACTACAGTTTGGGGCTGCCGGAACAGTTAGTTTTTCCAGAACTCAACCCGGACAAGTATGTTCGGGTTCAAGGAATGAACATTGCCATCTGTACAACGGCTACCAGTAATCAAGAGGCCCGTGAGTTGCTTGCCGCGTTTGGATTCCCCTTCAAGCGCGATGACGATGAATAGGGCCAAACAGGAAGCTTTAGCAGACACTAAGATAGAGACTCGTTTAAGATTTTCCAAAACCAGACAGGTTAATTACAAGCTGATAGAGATTTACCGTGGCTAGCAAGTCAAAAATTGCCAAAGCAGAACGAACGCCCAAATTCAGTACCCGACGCGAAAACCGTTGCAAGCTGTGTGGTCGCCCGAGAGCAGTCTATCGCAAATTCGGTATTTGCCGGATTTGTTTTCGAAAATTGGCTGACAAAGGGCTGATCCCAGGCGTGCGCAAAGCGAGTTGGTGAGACTGGAGTTGTGACCTGCCAGGTTTAGGTGGCCAGGGAGGTCTTGGGCACTTGAATCAAAACGTCAAAACGTAAACCGTCCAATGGAGACCGGCCCGAAATGATGACCGATCCGATCGCTGACATGCTAACTCGCATTCGTAATTCCGTGCGCGTCGAGCGGCCGCAGGTAGAGATGCCCGTTTCCAAAGTAAAACGTGGTCTTGCCGAAGTGCTCAAGCGCGAGGGGTACATTTGGGATTGGAGTGAGTCAGCTGAGCAAGGAAAGCCTGGAAAACAGCTGTTGATCGAGTTGAAATATGGACCCAATGGCGAACGGGTTATCAGTCACATTAAACGGGTGAGTACACCCGGCCGGAGGATTTATAGTCGGGCCGCGCGGTTGCGGCCGATCCTTAATGGCTTGGGCATTTCGATCATCAGCACCAGTCGTGGTGTGATAAGCGATCGGGAGGCCCGCCAGAGAAACCTTGGCGGCGAAGTGCTTTGTGAGGTCTGGTAAGCGTAACGTAGCAGGCGACTGCTGAAATAACCGACAAACAGGGTTTTCCCAACCGTAAAGCAGGCATCAGAAACAACCATGTCCCGTATTGGCCAAAAACCAGTTACAGTTCCCGATGGCGTGAAAGTCAGCCTCCGAGAGCGTGAGCTTACTGTCGAAGGGAAGCTGGGAAAACTAAACTACACCCACCGACCAGAAATCAAGGTCGCGGTTAATGAAGACAGCAAAGAGGTTGTTTGTACGCGAGAGTCGGATGAGCGAACCGTACGTGCCTATCATGGGCTGACTCGGTCGCTGATTCAGAATATGGTGGTCGGGGTTTCGAGCGGTTATGAGAAGCGACTCGAGATTCACGGCGTGGGTTACGTAGGTGCCGTGCAAGAAGGCAGGATTGAGCTTCGTGTTGGTTTTGCTAACGAAATCAAGAAAAAAATACCAGCTGGTTTGGATGTGACTTGTCCCGACACCACGCATGTCGTGATTAAGGGAATCGACAAACAACAGGTAGGTCAGTTTGCCGCCGAAGTCCGTGCAGTTCGCAAGCCAGAACCGTACAAGGGCAAGGGTATTCGATACGAAGGCGAAATGATTCGTCGCAAGGCTGGAAAAACAGCACAGTAACTTATTAATGAGAGTCCATTGAAGAAAGAGTTGATACCGGCAGTATCATCACACCACACAACTCTGGGCGTCCAGCCTGGTGTAGATTCGAGCAGCGGGTTCAAGAGACCATGAACGAAGACAGAAGAATCTCTCGACAGCGGCTTCGCCGCAGACGGCGGGTGCGGAAGCGGGTCCGCGGTGATGCAGAAAGGCCCCGCTTGAGTGTTTTACGCAGTCACAAGCATATCGGAGTCCAGATCATCGACGATGTGGGTGGCCGAACCCTTGCTTCTGCTTCGACTCAAGAGAAAGAATTGGCCAAAAAGATCCAGTATGGTGGCAACCGGGATGCTGCGACTGAAGTTGGCAGAGTTATTGCTGAGCGGGCGTCGAAGATCGAGATCACGCAAGTTTGTTTTGATCGTGGGTCGTACAAATACCATGGACGGGTTGCCGCTTTGGCAGACGCTGCCCGCGAAGCCGGGTTGAGTTTTTAATCTCCAGTTATGCGAATTAATTTTGATTTGGAATGAATAGTTAACCGACTATATTTTTGACTTGGTGCCAAGTGATCGCGCGCCATTGAAACTAAACGATTTGAGGTCCCCACAGTGGCTACCACCTCCGAAGACCGCATCCGCGGCGAACTAACAGAAAACGTAGTAAAGATCAAACGTTGCGCTGCCGTTGTTAAAGGGGGTCGCCGCTTCAGTTTTGCCGCGATGGTTGTCGTAGGTGATACCGCCGGGAAGGTGGGTTGGGGTTATGGAAAAGCCAATGAAGTGCCACCGAGTGTTGAGAAGGCACGAAAAGAGGCGATGCGGAGCATGGTTGAAGTCCCGCTCGAGGAGGAAACCATTCCTCATATCGCGCATGGTCACTTTGGGGCTGCCCACGTGGTTCTCGTACCGGCTTCACAGGGTACGGGCGTGATTGCCGGTGCCGCCGTGCGTGCCGTATGTGAGGCGGCCGGTATTCATAATATCCTCACGAAGAGCTTTGGCTCAAACAACCCGGTTTCGCTGGTCAAAGCGACATTTGCAGCATTTCAAAGTCTGCGGCCGCGGGTCGAGGTTGAGCGGATGCGAGGAGTTACGCTGTCATGATTCTTAATGATGTTCATCGCGGTATTAACAAAAACCGCAAGCGAAAACGGATTGGGCGGGGCCCGGGTTCAGGTCACGGAAAAACGAGCGGTCGTGGCCATAAAGGGCAGGGGTCGCGTGCGGGCAGTTCGCAACTGGTAACTTTCCAGGGAGGTGCCATGCCATTAGTGCGGCGCGTTCCCAAACGAGGTTTTAACAACCGTTGGTCGTTGCGAGTGGCGGTAGTGAATGTAGGAGATCTTGAAAGTAGTTTCGAGGCGGGAGAAGATGTTACGCTCGAGGCATTGGCCGCGCGCAACTTGGCACGGGGACGGTTTGATGTGTTCAAGGTGCTTGGTGGCGGTGAGTTATCCAAAAAACTCAAAGTGAGTGCCCATCGGTTCAGCAAAACAGCACAAGAGAAAATTGAAAAAGCAGGTGGCGAAGTCGTAATCGTGCCAGGCAAAACCTCGGTTGAGGAAAAGAAAAAACAGCAATCGCAAAGTTCGTGAGCGGCTCCAAATTTACAGTGGCAGGCCCGCTTTCTCGGAATCTATGCCCCACCACGGACGGTCCTAACCCATGTTCGAAAAGCTCCGCGAAGTCTGGATGATCCCTGAGCTGCGTCAGAAAATTTTGCTGACACTGGGGATGCTGGGGATTTACCGTATCGGTTTTCAGGTGCCGCTACCCATCACGAATACGGCTGCGGTTGAGGCTTTAAAAAGCAGCTCCGGCGGACTTGGTGACATGCTGCAAGCCGTTGCCGTGCTCAGTGCCAGTCCGTTAAGCCAGGTGACAATTTTTGGCCTGGGGATCATGCCTTACATTTCGGCATCGATTATTTTTCAGCTACTGGGCAGTGTTTATCCTCCCTTGGAGCAGTTGCAAAAAGAAGGCGAGGCTGGCCGAAAAAAAATTAATGAATACACGCGGTATGCGACTGTCGTGATTTGTATTGTGCAAAGCTGGTTTTGGGTGAATACCTTCGTCGTCGGGCAGGGTTTAGTTGACCCAAGTTTCCTCACCGAAGGTGGTGACCTGCAGTTTGGTTGGAAAGTGACCAGCGTGTTGACCATGACCAGTGGTACCGTCTTCTTAATGTGGCTGGGTGAGCAAATCGACGAGTATGGTATTGGCAATGGGATCAGTTTACTCATCATGGCAGGTATTTTGGCATCGATGCCTGGTGCGGGTGTCACTCTGCTTGAGTCGGCCACGATCGAAATCGGCGGCGGCGGGACAAAACTCGGGGTGGAGAATCTGGTGCTGCTGGCTTTTGTGTTTGTGGCGGTAATCGTGGGAGTGGTGTTTATCACGCTCGGTCAACGGCGGATACCAATGCAAAGTGCCAAGCACGTTCGGGGAAGGCGGGTTTTCGGTGGTACGCGACAATATCTGCCGTTAAAAGTCAACCAGGCGGGCGTTATGCCCATCATTTTCGCAAGCAGCTTACTCATGTTTCCGCTGATTGTTGTTCAGCAGATGGCGGCCATTCGCTGGGAGGAGGGTGGTTTTTTGGCCACCTTCTTTGGATTCTTGAACGACGTCTATGACCGCAATAGTTTCCTCTACAATATTAGCTATTTGGTATTGATTTACTTTTTCTGTTACTTCTGGACGGCCATTACTTTCAACCCGAAGGATATGGCGGACAACTTGAAAAACTTTGGTTCATTCATTCCGGGTTATCGGCCAGGCAAGCGGACTGCAGACTATCTTGAGAAGGTCATGGTTCGGATCACGTACGTTGGTGCTGGTTTTCTGGCTCTGGTGGCGATCATTCCGACTTTGATATCGTCGTCACTGGGGGTCAGTTTTTTGGTGGCGAGCTTTTATGGCGGGACAAGCTTGTTGATTGCGGTCAGCGTTGCATTTGACCTGGTGCAAAAAATTGATAGTCACCTCGTGATGAGGAACCATCAGGGCCTGCTCGAATGATTTGTTGAGCCAATTGATCGGCGGAATCGTCAGGAGTTGTGATTGTCATGCGAATCGTGTTCATGGGACCACCTGGTGCTGGGAAAGGGACACAAGCGACCCGACTGGGACGCGACTTGGCAATTCCCCATCTTTCTACCGGCGAGGTGCTTCGTGACGCATGTCAGGCAGGGACCAAATCTGGCCGGGAGGCAGCAGCCTATATCGACGCTGGCAAATTGGTACCGGATGAAACGGTTTTGGATATCGTTGTTAACCGACTGGACCAAGACGATTGTGAAACGGGTTTCTTGTTCGACGGATTTCCGCGAACAGTTTCTCAGGCCGAGGTACTCGATCGCCTGTTAGGCGAGAAGAATTTGGCTGTTGAACTCGTGCTGGAACTTTCAATAGGAACAGACGAGCTGATTTCGCGACTTTTACAACGCGGGCGTAGCGACGATACCGAAGAAGTGATCCGGGAGCGACTCCAGCAGTACGACGCTTTGACGAAACCTGTGATCAGTTATTACCATCAACGCGATTTGGTCGAAACCATTTGTGGCGAAGGTAATCCAGATGAGATATTTGCTAGAATAAAGGTTGCCGTAGATAAAGTTGGTAAATAACGCATAGATGTTGGATCGCTCCTGCATTGCGCGGTTAGGGAATTTGTAACCTGCGCAGCGTTCATTGAGTTTAAGTTGGTATTGCTGTGCTTCACCTCAAATCAGAACGAGAAATCAACCTCATGCGGCAGGCGGGGCTCGCCGTGTGGCAGGCGCATGATTTGGTGAGCCAACAGGTTGTGCCGGGTGCGACAACGGCCCAGCTGAACGCAAAAGTGGCGGACTATTTTGCCAAGACGGATGTAACGCCTTTATTTCTTGATTATCCCAACGCCTCTGAGGGCAAACCTCCGTTTCCGGCAGTCATCTGTACCAGCGTTAACGATGAAGTTGTGCATGGGATTCCCAATGATCGTCCGCTCGAAGCAGGCGACATTGTCAGTGTCGATATAGGGGGAAAACTAAATGGCTGGTGTGGAGATGCTGCCTGTACCTACGCGGTGGGCCAATTGGCACCAGAGGCCGAAAAACTCCTCAATGTAACTCGGGAAACGCTTGAGCTTGCTGTTGAGCTCATGAAAAAGAAAAGCATGTGGAGCGAAGTTGCACGTGAGATGGGTAGCTACGTTTACGACCATGGTTTTTCGGTAGTCGAGTGTTTTGTCGGGCATGGGATTGGTCGGCAATTGCATGAGGAGCCGCAAGTACCCAATTTTTTGAGCCGCTCGCTACGTGGGGCTGGAGATTTCCGGATTGAGCCTGGTTTGGTGATGGCTGTCGAGCCCATGGTTAATATGGGCAGTAAATCCGTCAAAATGGCCCCAGACTACTGGACGCAAATGACCGTCGATGGACTGCTAAGTGCCCATTTTGAGCATACGATTGCAGTACGACACGATGGTCCGTTCTTGTTGACCCAGGCCCCCCGATCGGAAGAAGCGGCGGAGCCGGTGGGTTAGATCCCCAGAAACGGCAAAAGATGCTGTTTTGGGGGTGTTGGGGGGGTTGCCGTCAGGGGATCCGACTCCTTATACTTAGGCGTTTGCCATGGTCTCCCAGCGGTGTTTCCGTCGCTGGTTTGTGGCGGTCGGCGGGCTGAGTATCAGTCCGGAAGGCGGGCCCCGAACAAACTGCGGACAAGCGGAGTGTCGACCGATACTGATTGGCTGTTTGGCGTGGTTTCGGATGGTGCCAAGAGGGTTTGCAGCAACCAGCCGTAGAAGTGTTGGTCCTGGCAAATGCGTTGGTGGACCTGGGAAACGAACAAGAAGAATTACGTTGGCGAACAAGCGTGAAGTAAGTTAAGCCGGTTGGATAAAACGTGGAGTTGTAGTGAACCACGAGTCCTCAAAGGCAAATTAGGAGTCCGGACGATGAAAGTTCGCTCGAGTGTGAAACGGATTTGCGATAAATGCAAAGTTGTCCGTAGGCGTGGTGTTGTTTACGTGGTTTGTTCCAACCCGCGTCACAAGCAGCGTCAAGGGTAACAGCGTCGGAAGACGTTGTTGGGATAGAGACCGTTGTAACAGGGTTAGTTAAAAACAGGTTTAGCAAGCACGGATTTGGCAAGCATTGCCAACGTGTTTGCCCCCTGACCTGAGTACCGAGAGAAAGTCTTGAAGTTATGCCACGCTTACTAGGTGTAGACATACCGCCCGATCGGCCGACAGTCATATCGCTGACTTATTTATATGGGGTGGGTTCGAGGACCGCTCGAGAGCTGTGCCATAAGGCGGGTGTTGATCCGCTGTTGAAGGCCCGTGACTTGGGTGAGGATGCGGTGGCGCGGATCGCCAACTTGTTGGACAAGGACTATGTTGTCGAAGGTCAGTTGCGTCGGCAAACAACGCAGAACATATCGCGGTTGCGGGATATTGGATGCTATCGCGGTTTGCGGCATCGACGGGGTTTGCCAGTGCGAGGTCAGCGGACAAAGACAAATGCACGCACACGCAAGGGGCCCAAGAAGACAGTTGCTGGCAAGAAAGGCGTGAAAGATTTGCGTTAAGTGGTTGGCGGGACAAAACAACACCGGCTATTGTGTGGTGGTTGTTGCGATGAAGTGTTCAGGAACCCGCTATTTAGACGAACAAGTCCTAATTTCAGTGGTTTAGTATGGCTAAAGCGAAAAAGAAAACGAAAAAGAAAGTTCGCCGCAATGTGTCGGTGGGTATTGCTTTCATTCGAGCGACGTTTAACAACACCACCGTCACCATCACCGATACCAAGGGTGACACCTTGTGTTGGGCAAGCGCGGGAACCAGTGGTTTCAAGGGAAGTCGCAAAAGTACGCCATTTGCGGGGCAGATGGCAGCGCAGCAGGTAGCGGATAAAGCGAAAAAATTCGGTATGAGAGAAGTGGATGTGAAGGTCAAGGGGCCTGGCAGTGGTCGAGAGAGTGCGATCACGTCACTGGAAGCCGCTGGCTTGAAAGTTAAATCAATCGAAGATATCACTCCGTTGCCGCACAACGGATGTCGACCTCGCAAAAAGCGTCGTGTGTAAGGGCCCTGTTGTCACGACTCGGCGGGTGAAACGCGTAACTCGTTGATGCCCGAGAGCCCAAAACAAGAAAATCTAACTGCTAATTTGGTATTCAGAAATATGGCACGTTACACCGGTCCCGTCTGTCGTCTTTGTCGTCGCGACGGGATGAAATTGTTCCTCAAGGGTAACCGTTGTGATACTCCCAAGTGCGCCTTTGAGCGGCGCGAGGCACCTCCAGGGCAGCATGTCGGAAGACGTAGCAAGCCAACCGACTATGGTATTCATCTCCGTGAGAAGCAGAAAGTCAAACACTGTTATGGAGTGTTGGAGCGCCAATTCCGCCGTTATTTCAGTCACGCGGAGAAGTCGAAGGGGAATACCGGTGATACCTTGATGAGTTTGTTGGAGCGGAGGCTTGACAATATCGTGCATCGGCTTGGTTTTGGCCTAAGCCGCAATCAGGCAAGACAGATGATTTGCCATGGACACATCACGATCAATGGGCACCGCGTGAATGTACCTAGCTATGAAGTTCGTGTTGGCGATGTCATCCGGGTGAAGAATCGGGCCAAGAGCCTCGATATGATTCGTGCTTCCAAAGCCGAAGTTTCCCGGGATATCCCCGATTTTTTGTCGGTTGCTGAGACCGACATTCCTGAAGGCGTCATGGGACGGTTACCTGGGGCCGAAGATGTTTCGTTGCCCGTTCGGACGCAGTTGATAGTTGAACTCTGTTCGAGGTAGTCGGCTACCACCTAGGGAGGTCTCTCGGTAACTTGTGTTTGAGACATGGGGCCGGGCGACGCAAGCGGTTTTGTGAAAACCTGTTAACAGCTTTCACCAGAGGAGAGACACAAAAATGCATATCCGATGGCGTGGATTGGAACTGCCGAGTGTCGTTGTGTGTGATGACAACACTCTCACAGCGACTTATGGAAAGTTTGTTGCCGAGCCATTTGAACGTGGTTTTGGCTCGACGATTGGCAATGGGTTGCGTCGAATTCTGCTCTCCAGTTTGGAGGGGAGTGCTGTAACTCAAATTAAGGTTCATAATGCCCAGCATGAATTCACAACCATTACGGGCGTCATTGAGGACGTCACGGACATTGTGCTCAATGTGAAGTCGCTGGTCGTCAAAAACCACAGTAGCCAGACCCGTGTGCTTCGGGTGGAAAAGAATCAAAAGGGCCCGATCACTGCGGCTGATATTGAAACAGATGAATCGGTCGAAGTCATCAATCCAGATCATGTCCTGGCAACCCTGACCGAGGACGTCCCGTTTGTGATGGAGATGGTGGTTGAAAATGGGAGGGGTTACGTTGCGGCAACGGAGCACAGTGAAGACATTCAGGAGATCGGTATTATTCCCATCGATGCGGTTTATAGCCCGGTCGTGCGAGTTCGCTATGAGGTCGAAGAAACGCGCGTTGGCCAAAAGACCAACTACGATAAATTAACCGTAGAGATTTGGACTGACGGTTCCATTGGACCAGAAATGGCCTTGGTCGAATCGACCAAAATCCTCCGCAAACACCTTAACCCGTTTGTGCAGTACAGCCAACTTGGATCCCAGGTGCGTTCAGCAGGACAGCCAGTGACAGGATCATCGATTGATCCTTCGGTCGAAGCCAAGCTCAACCTGCCGATTTCAGAACTCCATCTTTCGGTTCGAGCGAGTAACTGCCTTGAATCGGAAAACATTATGTTGATTCGCGACCTGGTGATCCACAACCCGGACGATTTGTTGGAAGTGCGGAACTTTGGCGAAACGACATTGACCGAAATTCAAGCCAAGCTCGTCGAACTTGGTTTGCATTTAGGGATGCGTATATCGGTTCCTGCAAGCGTATAGTCCGCCAGCTAGTAAGACATTTTTTCAAAATCCAGTTTCCCCTAAAATCCGAATTCTAGTTCCATGCGACACCGTCGACGTGGCCGCAAGCTCGGTCGCAACCCCAAACATCAACGCGCCCTCCTGCGCAACTTGGCCAGTTCCCTCATTCTTACCGAGCGGGATGCGGAGTTTGATGAGAATGCACCTAAGGTTAAAGGGAGGGTGGTTACCACCGTCAGTAAGGCAAAGGAAGTTCGCCCTTTGGTCGAAAAGTGTGTGACCATCGCAAGGCGTTCCCTGGCCGCTGTGGACGCAGCTGCGGAATATGCAAGCAGTGCCGATCGCGGTACCCAGGAGTATCGTGCTTGGCGGACCAGTGAACAGTGGCAAAAGTGGAATGCGGCAATGGCTCCGGCTGTTGATGCCCGCCGCCGCTGCCAGAAGCTTCTGGGTGACAAAGACGCCGTCACTATTCTCTTTGATGAGGTTGCCCCCAGATTTCTCGAACGCCCGGGTGGCTATACGCGGATTATCTGCCTTAGCAAGCCGCGCCTGGGAGATTCTGGGACTAGAGCCATCCTTGAGTTCGTGGGAGTTCGAGATCGGGTGGTAGAACGGAGTTTCAAGCCGGACTTTGATGCCTCGGATAGCGATGACTCAGCGGATGAACAGGTCGAAACTGCAAATGCAGAGCCTGCTGGCGAGCAGGATGAAGAAGCTGAGGCAGACATGGCACCCGCTGATGAATCGGTAGAATCACCTCCAGCGGATAAGCACGAAAAGTCATAACGGTTAAATCCGCAATTCGTGCTAAAATTACCGTAGTTCCTCGGTGTGGAAGGATGGCTCCTTCCGCGCGGGAAGCTGCCAGCAGCTCTCGGTAGATTTCTCACAGGTTTTTGCGATTGCCGTGCGACCATGTGTTCTGATTCAGGCGACGACGATCAACTCGTTGGCGGGTTTAATTTTACGCTAGCCATGCGGTATCTTTGTACCGACATGTGCCAACGCTTGCCAGAATTGCATCACATAGACTTGGAGCGGGTCGCTATTAGTTTTTGTCAGGCGCGTAAAAATGTCAGCCATGGTTTGCAGGCTTCATTGACTCCTTTGCGCTTCGAACATGGCGCGACTACAATCCAGCGAGGCAGTCGACAGTACAGTTGCCAGCCAGTGCGAGATCACAACGGACTTGAATATTTCTACATTCTAAGTTTCTATCTCCCGCGATTTCTGAATCAGTCGGTAGAAGAAAAGCTCTCCACCGTGGCGCACGAACTGTGGCATATTAGCCCCGCATTTGACGGCGATCTCCGACGTCATGAAGGTAGATGCTATGTGCACGGGGCATCGCAGGAACAATACAACGCCACCATGGATCGACTAGCCAGATCGTGGCTTTCGTTGGATCCTCCACATGGTGTTTACGAGTTTTTGGAGTACTCGTACGACGATTTGGCCGGGCAGTATGGCCACGTATTCGGGGAACGGATCCCTGCACCACAAATCATCCCATCAACATAACGTTGACCTGAGATTGTGATTCTCGTATCCTGTGCCCCCCGAGTTGCCTCTGTGCATGCTAGCAAGGCCAGCTCGTTTTCGGTGCTACTGTGGCAGGGTCGTTCCAAACGGTTGCCTCACTGAATGGATCAGGAGTCGAGGGAGGGAATCGACGAACCTTATCGCCAGATGTCGCTGATGCTGAAACGTCTATTGATTTTTGTTCGGTGTTTGCTTTGTTGCAACGATGGGCGTTCTGCCAATGTGGATATCAAAGAATTTCCCAGTTGTGTCCCTGGAAAAATGTAGCAAGCTGTATCGCTTAAGACGGTGGTGTGGATGGGGGCTTTCGCTGCCAATCTTACTGGTCGGTTGCCGGTTGATGAATGACCCTGCGGCGACCGTAGGCAAATCTCCACTTCGCCCGATCCGATCATCCCCCGACAGTGTTGCAGTCGAGATTTTCTGGGCACGTTACCCGTGCAGTGACGGGGAGATTAGCAACGCGAGTTGGCGAGAGATCGACGAAACACCGATACCGGTTGACGTCCGGCGTCGGTTGGCGACCAATGGTTTCCGGGTGGGGGTGGTCGGTAGTTTCTTGCCAGATCCCCTTGCTCGCGCGCTTCAGCTTGACGGCGAATCAGGGACTCGTGATCCTCCTGCTGACAACCTGATTCTGAACCAGGTTGATCCGTCGGTGGAACCGATGGTGAGGCGTCGTCGCTTGCAGCTCAAAGCGGGTTGCCGCGCGGAAATCCAGGCTTCAGGATTGATTCGCGAGGTTCCTCTGTTGTTAGCGATTGATGGTGAGTTGGGAGGTTGCACCTATGCAGATGCCCAGGCGGTCTTTGCGATCGATGTGACGCCGCAGCCCGACCAGTCGGTTGAACTAAGGTTAGTACCCGAGCTTCATCATGGGCCTCAGAAACTACGTTATATGGGAGGAGAAGATGGGGTCCTGCGTCAGGAGGCGAAGCGAGATCGCAAAGTCTTTAAAGAGTTAGAGATGACCATTTCGCTTTCACCAGGTGAAATGCTGGTTATGATGGGGCGCCCCGACGCCGAAGGAAAAATCGGGACCTACTTCCATTCGGTGGATGGTGCCACGGCCCATCAGCAAAAACTGATTGTGATCCGCTTGGCACAAGTGCCGCAAAGCCAGTCATTTTCGGGTTCGCCTTTCGTTCGGGAATGAGATAGGTCACGAACCATCTCGGCAATTTGCATGGCTGTAGGTACATTGGGGAACCAAAGAGCTGTGCAGATTTTGTCAGCCACTGGGTAGCCCTTTAGCCCAATCAAACTGGTTGAGTCAACAACACGCACTTTTCCATGATCCGTCGTGACGTAACACTACCAGATGGTCAGCCTGGGTGGTTGCGCATTTCGCAAGTCGACCACGCCCGCCTGAGTGCCGAACTGGCGTCTCGTTGGGGTGCTGGGCAGTTTTCGCCAGTCATCTGCAGTCCGTACGATGGGGATGCAAATCCATTGCATGGCGTCCGCAACGAGGTCCTGGCGGCGATTTGTCACCACGACGACGGCTGGCTTCCGTGGGAAGCAGCACCCAGCATAGACCCTGATCAGGCGCGTTTGCCTTCCTTTTTAGAAATGCAGCTGCCCGCAGCGATTGACATCTGGCAGCGAAGCGTGCTGGCGGCGGAAAATATTGGTCTGCTCGCTGCGTGGGTGGTGGCTGGACATTTCCTCGCCTTCAGAGAAGAAGCCGATTCCCGTGACCAACCAGTAAGCCGCTCCTGGCAGGTCGATACAACCGGGCGACGACGGGAATGGTTAGCCCAGTGGCAAGGTCTATGTCCCGAAAGGCACACACGGCAACTTGCCGATCAGGCACTTTCATGGCTACAGTGGTTTGATCGGTTAAGTTTGTGGCTTTCTCTTGGTCGACCTGGCGAATACATACTCGGGAAGGACCCGTTGAAAAACTTGCGGCGAAATCAAACGGCCCGGTTTGTCCTGGTGGATACGGATGCCGCAGCAGAAAATCATCTTGTGGAAGTATCTCCGTGGCCATTTTTAGTTCCAGAATTGGTCCTTTCCGTTCCGGGCAGCCGGGTTCCTCAAGACATGTATACATCTGGTGAACAATGGCTTTCAGCCAGTGTTTCCTCCGGCCAGAATTGGCGGTTGGTTCCAGCGAAAGCGTAGTAGATTGCTGGGGCAGTGAGTCATTGTCCGACAGCAGATCCGCGGCCAATTCTGGAAAATACCCCCTTAATTCTCCTTGCAGCCCAAATTCCGCGAAACTCGTCCGGTTTGACGGGGTTGATCCCCTTATCGCTTCGCTTAGGCTGAGTGACCAAGGATCTGCCCGGAGTGGCCGGGCCGAGTCGTTTTATTGGATCCACCGGAGATTTAAGATGAAAAGTTCCCTGTTAATTTGCGGGGTAGCTCTGGCGCTAGGATGGACCGCTGGGACTGCCGCCGCCAAGGGTCCTGATGGCAAAGGACAAAGTTTGGATCCCCAGCGACGCCAAAAGCTGATCGCAGAGTTTGATACTGACGGTGATGGTGAACTCAACGAAGTCGAACGCCAGAAAGCCCGCCAGTCGATGCGTGAACGTCGCCAAGACCATCCCGAAGGACGGGGTGGACCCTCTGAGGGCCAACGTGGCCGTAAATCGGGCGACCGGGGACCTGGTGGTCCTGAAGGCCGCTCCCGCGGCGATCGGAGACCTGGTGGTCCTGAAGGCCGCTCCCGCGGCGACCGGCGACCTGGTGGTCCTGAGGGTCGCTCCCGCGGTAATCGTGGTCCCCATGGACAATCACCGGTTGACTTGGGCAGTATGTTCAACCAGTTCGACAAGAATAGCGACGGTTCGCTCAGTCGTGAGGAATTCGAATTACTAACGCGAGAAGTTCGCCAAATGCGTCAAAACATGAAGCGCCAACATGGCGAGCAACACAGGCGTTCGGAAGACAGTTTTGGGAACCAAGAATTGGGTCCAGGTGGTCCTCCGCCACTGGGTCAACAATTTGGGCCTCCCCCCTCAGGTGGGCGGTTTCGACGCCCCGATGGCCCCAGAGTTCGTGGTTTTGGCAACCCACCGCGTCCTGCTCGTAGAGCAAGTGGCAACCAAGAGGGGTAAAAGGATTGTCCAAAGCAGCTTGTTTCCAATGAGGAATCCTCCACTTTGGTGGGCGAGGAATCCGCAGTGTGAGATGAGTACCATCCAGCCGATCACTCCGCATTTGAGTGTCCGTTGACTCCCGGTCCTGCGTGAGAACCTGCGAAAGCAGGTATCCGCAGGACCGGGTTTTTTAGGGGGTGGGGAGTAGCGGTTGGACTGAATAAATCGATTCTGGTCTAGGGCAAGTTTTGGTGCCGAGGAAAAACTTGCTGCGACCTGTCTGGCTGTCTAAAATAGAAGCTGGAAGTCGTTTGTCGTCCAAACGCTTTGGAATTGAATCAATCACAGCTGGCAGCAGGCATTTATGCACAAGCCCCGCTCGGGCCTTTCGCTGGGCCTCCTCTCTTTGGTTTTTTTGATCGTGATCCTGGTGGTCTCTGATTTTGCTTCTGCGCAAGCTGCCAAGCCACGCAAATTAGCTCCCGGCGTGATGAATACCATTGCTCCGGAAATTGAGCCCGAGGAAACGGTCAGTACCCACGACATCGTTGAGATTCGGGGCGATATGGATCTTTCTTGGAAGCCGAACTTTTTAGCCGAGACGCGCACCCTTTATAATATCTCTGAGGCCGTGAAGTTTCGCCGGGACATCTGGTGCCTGGAGTTTTCATTCAAGCCTGTACGCATGATTGAGGTAGACGTTCCCCAGCCAAGTGGACGAATGCAGCGGAAGCGTATCTGGTACATGGTTTACGAGGTGAAAAATACTGGCAACCGGCTGAGTCCGATCGAGCAGCCAGACGAAAGTTTCGTAGCTGAACCAAGCCAGAGTAAGCCTGTTCGTTTTATTCCTCACATGGTGTTGGAAGGGCAAGACAGGGATGCGGCGGGCAAGCCAATCTACAAGGCCTATTTGGATCAGGTTATTCCTGCAGCTGTTGAAGCGATTCAAAAGCGGGAAACTCCTGGCAGACGCCTCTTGAACAGTGCGCAAATGGCCGATGAGGTGTTGCCGGTTGCAAATGGGCGCTCCAACCAGGGCGTGTGGGGTGTTGCAACTTGGGCCGATGTTGATCCGCGGATTGATTTTTTCTCAGTTTACGTTTCGGGTTTATCGAACGCCTATCGATGGGTTGACCCACCCGGGGCCTACCAAATTGGAGATTCTCCAGGTAAAGGACGCCAGTTTGCGCGAAAGACGCTACAACTGAACTTCTGGCGGCCAGGCGACGAATTCCTCGAGCACGAGGGGGAAATTCGCTTCGGCGTTCCCAAGGGCAAGGCCCAACTCTACGACGTTGGCCCGGGGGTTGCCTTTCGCTGGATTTACCGATAGACTCAGAAGGCTGTAGAAGTTGGTCGCGGGGACATAGGTGGGGGATTCGTCACCCATCTTCCTTTCGCGATGTTGGTCTTGCTGGGTGTGGCACAAGCCCGATCGATGGTGACGTAGCGATCTTCTCCAGGTCAGACGTTGGGAACGATCCTCGATACTGGAATTGGCGGCCATACCAAGTACATTTGCTTGTGGGGAGCCTCAATTTTTTGGGGAGAATCGATGGCACACAAAAAAGGGCAGGGTTCCAGCCGCAATGGGCGCGATTCAAACGCTCAGCGGCGTGGCGTAAAACGGTTTGGCGGAGAAGCAGTGATCCCTGGAAATATCCTGGTTCGCCAGGTTGGAAACAAATACCATGCTGGCGAAGGTGTTGGTCAAGGTAAAGATTACACACTCTATGCGATGGTCCCCGGTGAGGTAAAGTTTGACCGGAAAGGTCGCCGGATCAACGTCGTGCCGGCCGGGACCTAAAAACGTCAGTCGTCGGAGGATCGGTTCGACGCAATGAATTCCCAGGAGTGCTGGGCAAAAGGCATCCCTTTTTCTTTTGGGGCTCGTCTGTGTGAATGCCCCACCCGCGGTTAAAGCGTCCCATGTTTGTCGATCAAGTCACGATTGAAGTCAAAGGGGGTCGTGGCGGCGATGGGTGCGCGAGTTTTCGTCGTGAAAAGTTTGTTCCACGGGGTGGCCCCGACGGCGGTGACGGTGGAAACGGCGGGAGCGTATTAGTCCTTGCAAAAGCGGGAACTGATAGCCTGTCGGCGTTGGTGCATCGGAAACATTGGTGGGCTGAAAGTGGCACACCCGGCAGCGGCTCAAATCGCCATGGTGCCAATGCGCATGATATCGTGATTTGTGTGCCACCAGGAACTGTGGTTCGCGACCAAAAACATGACCTGCTGCTCAAGGACCTCACCGATGTTGGGGATCAGGTGATAGTTGCTCACGGTGGCCGCGGTGGCAAAGGAAATGCCCGTTTCAAATCGTCGACCAATCAGGCCCCGCGGGAATTCACACCTGGTGGGGACGGCGAATTGCGATCCATCCAACTCGAACTCAAGATCATTGCCGATGTTGGGCTAGTGGGAAAACCGAATGCAGGAAAAAGCACCTTGCTCAGCCGCGTTTCGCGGGCCCGACCTGAAATCGCGGACTACCCATTTACCACCAAGAAGCCGCATCTCGGTATTGCGCAGGTTGATATTGATCGATCTCTCGTAATCGCCGACATTCCTGGCTTGATCGAAGGGGCCCATTTGGGAGTGGGACTCGGTCACGAGTTCCTCAGGCACATCGAACGGACACGGGCGGTGATCCATCTTGTAGAGCCATCTCCGACGGATGGAAGTGATCCGTTGGATAACTACAAATCGATCCGAGCTGAATTAGATGAGTACGGTCATGGTCTGGCAGAATGCGCCGAACTGGTTGCAGTCAGCAAAGCCGAATTGCCCGATGCCCAATCGGTTCGTGACCACTTGGAAGCGGCAATCGATCGTGAAGTTATCTTGTTCTCCGCAGTGACAGGTCAGGGGCTGGATCGGCTTCTTCAGAAGGCCGCCCTCCTGCTTCAACCGGTCGACTAGTCCGCTGGACGATTGTCGGTCTGAAGGAAGACCCTTCTGCTCTTTGCTCGACAGTGCGGCAGAACAAGCCGATGAAATGTACGGCCGCAGTGCTGCAGAGGCCGAAACGGCTGCCAGGTTTTTCCGGCAAGTCGTGGTCGCGAGAAATTATCCCAGGAAGTTACCGGCGACGTACGACCAGACCGCTTGTTGAAGCAGCATCGTCCATCTTTTCAGCCGCGCTGCGCAAATGTTTTAGAGTCTCTGTGGCTGTCATCTTACGATGGGATTCGGCCGAAACATTGGAAAAATGACGCTCAATTAAGTTCTCGATTGTCATGGCAGCGGTTGCGTTTATCGCAGTAAAAAGCACGAAACGTTCCCGTGGCCGGAGTTCAAACTGTTGGCATGGGTAGTGGGTTGCCGGTTGCGTGCCTACCGGGAACTTATGAGTGGGTAACGTTTCGCAGGTTGCAGCTCGTACGCGGATCGCCAGACAGTGCCCAGCCACGGCCACGCGAATTCGGCCTCCAGTGGGGGCCACAATACCAATTGCTACCGAAGCTGCTGCACCCCCTATGGAACCAGAACCCCAGGTTTTCGAAACCAAAGAGGCAATCGTCCCTGCATTGTCGGTGTGCATCGCATGGGAGCGAATGGAGGTCCAAATTGATTGGGCGACCAATGCAGCATCGATAGGGTCGCCAGTTGCAGATTCTACGGCCTTACCAAGGGCAACCAGCACGCTACCATCTGCCAGGGGTAGCCAATCGTGAAAATTTCCCGCCAATTCGTCACGATGTGAACTCCACCCGGCAATTTCAAACTCTTCCAATAAGGGTGCAAACGCTGGAAGTTGATGGCGACGACGTTGAATGGCCTGGTCGGCCATCCGCAGCGGATCGGGTCTGCGGTCGGAAAGTCCCGGAGACGACTTGTGGCCACGTCGCAGGATTGCAGGCTCCTGCTGTGCAACACCCGGCTCAGTATAAATGCGGGTTACCATGGTCACCTTGGGTCATTCCTTCTTACTGGGCCACCAGTCATGCCGGCAACATCCTTCGTAAACACTCCATTTTTGTCAGGCTATTTATGCCCTATGGATTAACATCGGAAGTTTAAGCTGAGAAGTTTGAAAAGAATGAATAATCTAGAGAAGAAATATCGATAACTGGTTTTTAGCTTTATGAGGCTGTTGCCACTTTTGTCTGACAGGCCTTCTTCACCAAGGAGCGGTTGAGTTGCCAGAGGCAAATGATTGGGTAAATGGCTGCCGCTGCTGCAAAGATGGAAAACGCGATCGATGTACTGTGCAGCATGCTATTCTGTATTTCTGCAAGCTGAACAGGTTCTGCAGCTTCTTGCTCTTGAACAACCTGAAGCATGAATTCCTGGATGCTTTCGACCATGGGAGGGACAACGATGGTCAGCACAAAAACGGCAAAGATAAGAATATTGACTAATTTCAGCGTGGCTACCCAGATCGCCATTCTACGGGCCCATTCGTTAAAACTTAGCAGGCCAACTCCGGAAATGAACATGAAGAGGTTCAAGAGCAAGGTAAAAACACATTCCATGGCGAAGAAGCCAACCACCTGTGGCTTGTCAAAGCCCCACATCGCCATCGGGTCAGGCATGATTTTAAGAACCTTTATTTCTTCCGTGATGGCCTCAATTTTCGCGGCGATTTCTTGCACGGTTTGATCATCCGTTTCCTGATCAATCTGTAACTGGAGTTCTGCAATTTGTTGTTGGAGTTTGTCCTGCTGCTGCTGAAACATTTGCTGCATTTGTGGTGCGGCAACCGATTGGCTAAATAGTGAAAACCCCTGACACAATCCGCACAAACCCAGGGCAACTCCGAAAAGGATGTTCAGCGTGCCGATCACACGGGGGATTAGCGATCGTGTGCCTTCAGGCAGGTTTTCCAAGGTGGAGGTTGGGTCGGGTTGACCAAAACTTTGGTAAGGATTTTGGGGTAAATCGTCAGGCATGGTATTTATGAATCTGTGGATTGCAATAAAGGGGCACGATTTGGTTTCTCAGCAGACCGATAGACGTGCGAGTTCAAGCGGGAAGCCAATTTGACCGCTTGTCGGTCGCAAGACCCGCGTGTTGCAGTGTATGATAATTTGCCGAGAGCGAAAGCAAGGACAGGATGTCCAGCAGTTAGCGGATACCACGACGGCAAGAGGATGGGCTGCTGTGCCAGGAGCTAGCCACAACTGATCGAATGCGATCAGGCGGGATACGCTTCGCAATACACGATCATTCGGTGATCATGTCTTTGACGGTCCGTCCGGTCGGGATCATCGGCAGCACGTGTTCTTGGTAGGGGACATCGATATCCAACACGTAGGGTCCATCGTAGTTGATCATTTCTTCCAGCCCCGGTAGAAGATCCGCTTTCTGGCTGATGGAAGAAGCGCCGCAACCATACCCTCTGGCAATTTGGACAAAATCGGGGTACCGCTCTGTCAGCGTCGGGCCAGTGCCTTGCCCGGTAGCTTCTGGGTGGTGAATTGGCCCCAAGTAGGTGTGGGCTCGGTTGCCTTGCATAAAGCGATCTTCCCATTGCACGACCATGCCCAAATGCTGGTTGTTGAGTAGCAGCACTTTCACAGGGAGTTTTTCGCAGAAACAAGTTGCCAACTCCTGAATATTCATCTGGAAGCTGCCATCCCCATCAATATCAATGACCAACCGATCAGGATATTGGGATTGGGCTCCCATTGCAGCGGGAAGGCCAAAGCCCATGGTTCCCAGGCCGCTGCTGGAGAGCCAGCGACGTGGCTGATCGAACTTGTAGAACTGGGCTCCCCACATTTGGTGTTGTCCAACTCCCACCGCCACAATGGGATCGCGGTCGCGGCAAACTTCCCACAACGCTTCGATTGCGTGTTGCTGGAGGATCCCCTTGAAATCGCGGTTGTATTTGAACGGGCTCGATTTTTTCCACTCTTGGCATTTTGTCACCCAATCAGAAATATTCTTGGGTGATTCCACCACCTTGTTCAGTTCAGCTAGTGCGTATTTGACGTCACTGCAGATGGAAATGTGGGCTGGTTTATTTTTATTCAGTTCAGAAGCATCGATATCAACATGGATGATTTTTCCATGCTTGCAAAACTCTTCCACTTTGCCGGTTACGCGATCGTCAAAACGCACCCCCAAGGCAATTAGCAAATCGGCCTGATCGACTGCATAATTGGCGTACACTGCCCCGTGCATACCGAGCATATCGAGGGAAAGCGGATCAGCGGCCGGGAAGGCGCCAAGCCCCATGACGGTCATAGTGGTTGGAATGCCGGTCTTGCATACCAATTCGCGCAATTCGTTGCTTGCTTCGCCACTGACGACACCACCACCGGCGTAAATAACCGGCCGTTTTGCTAACTTGATGGCAGCTGCCATCTGGTTAATTTGTTCCGCCTTGGCGCGGGGGTTCTCCAGGGAGAACCCTGGCATATTTACGGAAGTCTCGAAGTCCGGAATGGTTGTGGCTTGCTGCACATTCTTGGGCATGTCAATCAGCACCGGGCCGGGCCGTCCGGTCGATGCGATCAAAAACGCTTCCTTCACAACCCGTGCCACGTCATTCACATCAGTGACGAGGTAGTGGTGTTTGGTGATGCCACGACACACCTCAACAATCGGAGTTTCCTGAAAAGCGTCATTACCGATCCACGCCGTCGGAACCTGTCCGGTGATGGCAATCATGGGGACACTATCGAGTTTTGCGTCGGCAATCGCGGTAACAAGGTTCGTGGCACCAGGTCCGCTGGTGGCCATGCAAACCCCTACTTTACCAGTCGCTCGAGCAACACCTTGGGCTGCAAAGCCACCGCCTTGCTCGTGGCGTGGAAGGATAGTCCGCAGTTGGTCGGAAAAGCGGGTCAATGCCTGGTGTAATGGCATACTCGCACCGCCCGGATAAGCAAAAATGGTATCGACTCCATGGCGGATCAACGATTCGACCAGGATATCAGCACCACTCGTCAATTCAGTCTTCTTTTTCTTCGCTTGCGTAACAGTCGCCACGGTACTTATCTCGGTGACTTGAGGGAATGGAAAGGGATTGATCGCGAGAACAAGGAGTTTCGTCAGAATGGCAAAGGTTCGCCCGGCGAGTCTCCTCGAAACCGGTTCATGATAGACTGTTTAAGGCGAAAAAACAAGTATTTTCCGCCGACTTCCGGTTCAACCGGCCCGTGCCAATGGTCTCGGTCAGCAACGATTTCCGGATAACCAGAAAGGCTCGATAGGTCATTTGTTTTTGGTGACCCGCTGAGGGATGGTGAACGAATACAGCACAGTCACTGCGCCAGCTCCCATTAAAGTCCAAGGTGCCCAATCGGGAGGAATAACCTCCCGGCTCTTGATGAATTTGTCCTGGCCCACCATTTCCGGTTTCAATACGGCCTTGTCCACGGCAAGAGCTTCAACACCAAGCAGTGTGATATAGGCTCCAAATCCCAGAAAGAATGATCGCCACATAGCTTGTTTCCTTTGTGCTTGTTTCCTTTGTTGGCAAGGGATCTTTAGGACACGGGTCCCCACTTTTACTATCGACGTTCTGCTTCCCTTGGCTGGAGAGACACCGCACCGGACTTTCCCAGATGAAAACGCACACTTGCGATTCACTCAGATCGTACGAGCGACAACGAACATGCCGATCGTGCGGTTTTTGTCGGTAACACCAGTGGAAACACGTTGATAATGTCCGGCGGAAACCCGCTCTTTTGAATTCAGGCCGCCTCGGATGGTTTCTGCCCTTCCGCAGCAATCATTTTCCGCATCACGCGTTTACTTCTTCTCAGAGTTATCACTTTGCGGAGTTGTACGGGTAGCAAAAGCATAAATGCTGGCATCATGGCCACCTCTTTGGCCAGGCGGCTAAATCCGGCGGCAGCGGAAATACTTTCTGTCAAGGTTTGCACCGCTTCCAGGCCGCCACCGGCATAGTTGTCAACCAGCCAACGACTCTTGGGGGGCATCACAGAATAAAAAGTTTCTTTGATCCACATCAGTTCGGCTTCGCGTCGGGCAATCTTTGAATCGACGGGCTTTTGCTTCGACATTAGCACCCAATTTACGTTCACGTTCATGGCATGTTCCGACTTCACTAGGTGATACCAATACCGGGGTAAGAAGATCATATCACCTTCTTCAAGCGTAAATTCATAATGCCGCCGATTGCGCATCGAGTAGCGATTTAGCAGGCAGGTGTTGTTGAACGGCATGCAGGCGAGTGGCGTTTCGGGTGATACGATAGACCAATGCTTGCGTCCCTTGAGCTGCAAATTAAACACGTGGAGCGAGTGACCATCGTAGTGCCACGGGGAAATATGGCCCTGTGGATTAAACCAAATACGGACGCAGTTTTCCCGCAGAAAAGCGTCTGCTGGATTCATAACCGTCGAGATTAATTCGGGTGTGCCACAAATTTCGTCGAGCAGTTGTTCGCGGACGTCGTACCACATAATCCGCTCAGCCTTGCGGTCGTCTGCAGCAATACGTTCATTCAGGAGGCTGCAAATATCTGCTGCAGAACCTGGAGCGCGAGCTGCATTCCGAAACAAGACAGGCTCGTCGCGAGGGTAGAAGTCGTCGAGAAATCGCTGAGAATCTTGTTGAATGTCGAGGGTTGTTAGCATAGCGGACCAACCGGTTGTGAGGGGAACGAAATTCGAAACCAGTAGCGTGGAAATCGTATGGCTTCAACGTGCAAAAAAAAGATATCCTGCGTGTGGCCACCGGCTGCCCCATTGCCCACAATAAAATTGACTCAGCTGCCGGGAGGTTTATCTTCTATCTGTAGATCGTCCTTGAGACCATCAGCTTTACCGGACTTTAATGATTGAATCGATTAAAGTACATAAGCATCATATAAGGATCCATTGTATATGCCAGCGACGCGATTAGCTATCACCGGTGCCAACGGTATGGTGGGAACCCATGTCACACGACGGGCGGTCCAAGCCGGTTACCAGGTTCGAGCATTGGTCCGGGCTGAGGATGATCATGGCGAACTGTCCCGACTGGGAGTCGAGATCGTTGAATGGGACCTGTTGGAATCCGATTCCTTCCCTGCGGCCGTAGCCGATCAGGAGATTATCGTACACACTGCCGCCCACGTAGGGGATTGGGGGCCGGCGGAGAAATACCGGGCTGCCAACGTGTATGGTTTGGATCGACTCTTACAGGCGGTGCGTCGGGAAGGAAAGTTGCGTCGATGGATCCAGATCAGTTCCCTGGGGGTTTACCCGGCAAAACATCACTACGGACTCGATGAAACCACACCACCGAATCTAGATGGTTTTGATGGCTACACACAGACCAAGGCCGAGGCCGACATCCTGCTCGACAAGCACACGGCCGAATATGGTTTACCGGTGGTAAAAATGCGGCCTGGCTTTATGTATGGCGAAGGAGATCGGCACGTGGTGCCGCCGCTGGTCCAACTGCTCCGCGCGGGTCGCGTGCGGAT
The DNA here is from genome assembly GCA_022448345.1 of Pirellulales bacterium. Taxonomy (GTDB): domain Bacteria; phylum Planctomycetota; class Planctomycetia; order Pirellulales; family Lacipirellulaceae; genus JAKVCB01. The sequence goes on along the minus strand of JAKVCB010000004.1, from coordinate 43,810 downwards.
GATTGGTGATGGGAAGATGCTCAGCGATAATACCTATATCGGAAATTTTGCCGATGCAGTCATGTTGGCTCTCGAAAAACCAGGTATTGAAGGCGAGGCATTTAATATCCGTGATGAGCGGCTTGTCGATCGCAACGAATTTATTGGAACAGTCGTCCAATATCTTGGCACTCCTTTTCCTCGTCGCGTACCGCTGTGGTTTGCCAAGGCTGCAGTCGGACCCGTGGAGCGGATTGCACGGTTACTTCGTAAACAGCAGGCCCCTTTAATTACCCATGCCCGCATGAAGTTTATGACCTTGAACCTGGCCTATTCGATTGACAAGGCCAAGCGAGAATTGGGTTACTGTCCCAAGGTTGATTTTCAGGATGGAATCAAAGTCGCACTCGATTGGATTACTGGAAAAAAAGAAGAATAAACCACGGTTTTGGCAGTGGCTTCGTAGAGAACCGAGTTGGTTTGCAGGTTCGGTTGTCCAGTTGCTAGTGCTCAGAAATGTGAGTCCAATACTTTTTGCCGCCTATGACTATGTTGCTCACTTGGAACTTCTGGGAATACTGGGTTGCGGCAGCGCAACTCATCTTCGCGATGCTCGGAATGGGTGCCACGCTCACCTTGCTCGATTTCCGTGACATCTTGCGTCGTCCACAGGGCGTAGTCTTCGTTTTCATCTTCCAGTACTTGATTTGTCCATTTTTAGCGCTTGGACTGGCCAGACTATTTGGTTTGTCGGCTGGCATGACACTGGGGCTGTTGGTGGTTTCGGCCATGCCCAGTGGCGCGATGTCGAATATTTACACTTATTTGGGACGAGGTAATGTGCCGCTTTCGATTACAGCGACTACTGCCTCGACCTTGGCATGTTTGGTGCTTACACCTGCGATTCTCCATTTGCTGAAGCCTCCCGGATTGCCAGGCGATTTTCAAATGCCCGTGGTTCGCATTCTGCAGGAAATCATTTTTTGTTTACTTGTCCCGCTGGCAACGGGCATGGTGATCGGAAATGTCTGGCGTGATGTACGTCACATCGTGTCAAAGTGGTCCATCCGGGCGTGCCTGTTGTTCCTCTCGATTCTCGTCATCGGTTCCTTGTTTAGCGGACAGATTGATGTTTTTGAGCACGGCTTCAAGGTTCCTTTTGTGCTACTTTTATTTGGTGCCATCCTGCTTGGGCCGGTGCAAATTCTGGCCTTTTTGCTCGGTTTCAAGGAAGACGACGCGTACACAGTGGGTATTGAGATCACAATGCGCAACTGCAACGTGGCACTTCTCTTAAAAGCAGCAATCTGGCCAGCCGGTGTCATGCTTGATGAAATTGGTAAGGGAGTACGCGAGGGAGTACTTTATGCTGCACTTTTCTATGGCGGGATGTCCCTGTTCCTGTGTGCGGCACCGATTATTCGTCGTTACGTGAGCCGCAAGCGTCGCGTTGGCAATACGCAGACAACTTCAATCGGAGATTCCTAGCGGATACTCTTTGCTTCAGAGATTGCAATCGGCCTGGATTCACAGCACTTGCACAAACACCCATATCTGCGGTTCAGCAGATGTGCCGCGACCAACAGTACACCGCCAATCGGAGTAATCCAGGGAGCAAATTGAGTCAGCCAACTTCCTGATTCTAAAGTTGATGTTTCAACTGACATATAGGTGTCTTCTGCATCAGCGCTGGGTTGCGTTGTTTCACAATGTTCACACTTGGTTTCACAGCATGCGGGTTCTGTTTCTGGCCCGGCAGATATTATTGTTTCGCCAACGCACGAAGGGCAGCAATCACCTGTCAAACCAAATGCCGCAACTGTAATGAGCACCAGCCCTACGACACCGGCCGAAACCGGGATCCAGCTACCATGTTTTAATAGGCCTGGTATAAAGGCGATAAGAGCAATAAAAAAGCAGGTCAATGCCATCCATCGGTGAAATGATTCGTCTGCGAGGAAGCTCAATCCCAAAGCAGGCAAATAAGCAATGACAAAGGGCATTGCTGCACAGTGAATAGCGCATCCAACAGACGCTACGATACCAAGCCAGTCTCTCCAAGTTGAGTTTCCAGGCACCAATAGATTCAGCTTTGAAACTCCAATTTCAATCGCGTCCATGTTTTTCCTTGAGGGATTCCCAGGGTTTCTGTTAAACGTCGAAACCATGAAATTCTTTTGTCGGCCTCATGTGGGGTATCTGCAATAGCCTTCAACGAAAACGTTGATATCAGGTTGCCACGGCAAGCCGGAGGTTGGCGTGTTTTTCGACAGACCGTCGGAATTGAACCGACAAAAATGCGTCTTTGACTTCAAGGCGTGAACGAATGTGATCCCACATGACGCCTAACGATTCCAGTGGCAGTGCTTTTTCTGTTTCCAGACGAATTTCCATAAGTCTAGACATATGCATTTCCCGTTTGTTTTCGCTAGGTGAAGAATACAGCCCCCAGTTGCCAACAATATTCTGGCAAGATTGTTTGGTACTCAAAAACCGAAAACGAAGTCGAATGCTAGTGGCTCTAACCCTTTGAGTCGATCGTTTGCGAGTATCGGTTTGAGACGGGACGTCGGCCAACTCTTCTGGAGGTTGCTGTATGAATTCCATGCTGCCGTTTGACCAACCTGCGAAACGGATTGACAAGCCAACTATCTTTCGGGGCTAAAGTGAACATTATATGCAAATGCAAGTGGTATGCAAATAGGTGTTATGCAAGAAAATTGAATGCAATATAGCTGCATATGGAGGTTGTTCCTTTTTCAGCAGATTCAAATTCGGTCCATTCAATTTTGTTCGGAGTCATTCTTGTGGTTCCAGCCCACCCATTCAGACAAAGAGTGACGGATCTTCGGACAATTGATAAAATGGTAAGCCGGTAGCAAACGCAGACAACGGTTTATACAACTGCAGGTTCTCGCCATGAAAGACAGGAAGCCATCATCCATCAAGGTTTCGATTCGGGAATCAGGTTTGCGCGCGACCCCCGCAAGAATTGCAACGCTTGAGCTGTTGATGGAGTCACCCACCCCGTTGACCCATGCTGAAGTATCGGCGGAATTGGATGGACGTGGAGTCGATAAGGCAACGGTGTTTCGAAACTTGAATGATTTGGTGGGAGCTGGGTTACTTCGACGCGCCGAATTGGGTGATCATGTTTGGCGATTTGAAGCGATTAAAGATGACGGTCATGACAGCTCAAGTCATCCACACTTCGTGTGTATTGATTGTGGCCACGTGTCATGTGTGGACCAAAAAAAATTGACCGCTTATATCGAACGGATGAGCAATACAATTGGCGAGGTCACCGAAGTCCTGCTTCGCGGCCATTGCAACGATTGCTCCACATAATTACCTGTTTCCTGTAGTTATAAACTCCCCTATTCTCGGGATGACATTGAGCATTAGGCACGCTTCATGCGACTGTCGCTTAAAGTGCTGATGTAAAAATGAAACAGGAGATCCCTGGCAAGGTGACTTTGCAGACAAATTATGGCTATGGTGCGCCGTGCCAGTCTTATTGCTCAACAACCCAGATATTGCGGTACCGGACTGGGTTGGAGTGATTCTGCAAAAACATCAGCACGCCAGGGTCGGCACTTTCTTCGTCGACGCCTCCTGGCGTGTGGCTGGAAAGTTCTCGGTCATCATGAATAACAACGCCGTTGTGCCGCACCGTTAGTCGGGCATTCTTGATCTTTTTGCCATTTTTAAATTCAGGTGCGGTGAAGTCGACGTCATAAGTTTGCCACGACAGCGGGGGAAAGCACATGTTCAGATTGGGTGGCGCAGCTCCATAGGCACCTCCACACTCATTCGATTCCCCATCCAACCCAAACGAATCCAGCATTTGTATTTCATACCTCCCTTGCACATAAAACCCACTGTTGCCGCGGGCCTGGCCGCGCGACTCGGGCATGTATGGCAGCCGAAATTCGACATGAGCTTTGTAGCTGCGCCCCTTTTTTGTACTGGTACTGCCTTCGGTCAAAAGTCCATCATCTGTTTTGCTCGTATTGCCATCCCAATAGTCCAGCGAGTTTCCGTCGAATAGTACGATCGCGCCCTCGGGAGGCTTGGCACCCAGTGTTGGACTTTTCCGGTGAACACGTTTCAGCGTGCCATATTCCTCATCACCATCAGGAGAAAAAACCTTCATTTTCCCATCTGCAATGACGAGCGTCGCAACATCTTCTGCGAGCAGTTCAACAACATTCCCCTTGCGATCACCGTAGGCTCGAGTTTCCTCTCGTTTGGTTCCTCCATCTCCTGGCAAGCCACCCCGGTAGCCGGTTGCCATGAATTTTCCTTGGCCCAGGGCGACGACCTGGATGCCCCACATCTCGGGGCCAAATTCGGTTGGGATCTCACCACGGTATTCTCCTTGGATAGCAAAGTCAGCATCGACATCGTTTGGATCAGTGTAAGTAGGGGCATCCGTAGGTTCTGCCCCAAAAGCAAGCCATGTTGTGGAAGCACATGCTATAAAGAAGGCGATTGTCATTTTGTACATCAGGGTGTTCTCCAAAGTTGATCTGTGAGTGCTATAGTTGGCTTCTTGGAAAGTTGGCCGATCTTCGTTCGGCCCTGCTTGGAGGACTGAACGAATTACAGGTCTTTGAAAACACCAGTTTACCGTGGGTTACAGCAAAAGAAAATGATAGGGGTTTTCCATGTGAGGACCACACTGGGAGAGAGGCTATGCAACGAACCAGGCATCTGCCCCAAGTACATAGCCGCGTGATCGCAGGTGGTCAGTGATTAACTCGCGCGCACCAAAGGCACCGACGGCTATAAATAGCAATGTACCATCCGCCGGCGGCATTTGTGTCGGGGCCTTGATGCGAACGCCGTGAATCAATTCACCCACCTTGCGTTGATTGACATCGTAACCCCATCGAACTGTGACTCCTTGATCGAGTAGCCAGCGAAGCCATGGTTTTCCGGTTTCGCCCACTCCCCAGAGGTCGACACATTTTACATCTCGCAATGGCCCTTGCAGTAAATGGATCTTTCGGCAACGGTTGAACGCTTCGGGAGAATAGCGAGAATCAGTTCGTGTGAGCCGGTTCGGACCATCGGTCCAATCGAAGAGAACTTCATTCAGCTTGCCAAACTGCATGCCGCGATTAGCGGCCCGTAACAAGAGATCGTAATCCTCTGGGAAGTCTCCCATACGAAAACCAAGGTCAAAATAGTGGCGCCGCGCCAGAATAGTCGGATTAACGAGGGGAAGTTCCACAAATCGCAGCGACTCGATGGTGGTCCTGTCCGCGGTTTCGTCATTGATCCACTTTTGGTAACGGCGCATTGATGGCGCTAGATGACCTGTGTCATCGACAATGCGAACCTGGCAACCAACCGCATCAAGATGGTGTGTGTTCAAAAAATGGCACTGCTTTTCGATTCTTTGCGGGTAGGAAAAATCATCAGCATCCATCCGGGCAATCAAAGGGCTTTGCGCCACGCCCGTCGCGGCATTGGTTGCATCGGCCACATTGCGGTGGGTTGACCGAATAACACGCATGCGCGGGTCGGTAAATTGGCGTAACACTTGCGGTGTCTCGTCGGTCGACCCGTCATCCACGACGATCAGCTCGATGTTTCGGAGCGTTTGATCGAGGATTGAGGCAACTGCCCTGGCAAGTGTCGAGGCACTGTTGAACACTGGAAGAACAATAGAGACTTCAGGCATCGGAAGGGCAGAAGCGATTTGCAATCTTGTTGGGTCAATCTTCGGGGGAACGACGGCCAGGCGATTTTTCAAAGCGATAGATCCCCTGGCCGTTGGCAGCGATTGCCGTAAAAAATAGTTCCTCTTTCTCGTCGGTTCCAAACGAGGTGATTGGTAAGGCCGGACCAGGAATGGCATAATTGCCAAGCACCTTGCGGTGCTGCGGGTCGTAGTGCAAAGCCCACATTCGACCGCTAACAAAATCGCTGTACACGTACAGGCCTACGAGATCAGGGAGTTGTGTTCCGCGATAAACGAGTCCCCCGGTGATCGAAACTCCCAGGGCATGGTCATACTCCCAAACGGGTTCGATGAGTTTTTGGTGAGGGCTACTGCCGCGCCTGCCAAACACGTGCTTTCCTTCACGGAGGTTCCATCCATAGTTACCCCCTCTTTGAATAATATCGATTTCTTCGAACAGGTCCTGCCCGACATCGGCTGCCCACAATAGGTGGGTTTTTGGGTCGAATGCCATCCGCCACACGTTCCGCAGTCCGTAGGCCCAGATTTCACCACGTGCGGAAGGGTCCTCGACAAATGGATTATCCGAGGGAATCGCATAGGGTCGATTGCCCTCCGCCTGGTCGATATCGATACGGAGAATTTTTCCCAGCAGTGTACGGAGGTTCTGCCCGTTTTCCTGGGGGTCACCTCCACTACCGCCGTCGCCTAGTGCAATGTAGAGATACCCGTCAGGACCGAAAACCAACGTCCCGCCATCATGGTTCCAGTAAGGTTGCTGGACTCGTAGGAGTTCTTCTTCGGAGTTGGGATCGGCCCGATTTGGGTCGTTCGGATTGACCTGCCAACGCGAGATCACTTCGTCGAAAGGCACGTCGCCCCTGGTGGTGTAACTAATAAAAAACTGGCCATTTTCGTGATAGCGGGGATGAAATGCGAGTCCCAAAAGTCCACGCTCGAACTGCCCGTCGAAATAGCCTGTTTGTTTGCTGATATCGAGAAAGACTTTGCTTTGTTTGACATCTTGCTTGTTTTCGAAGACATGAATGACACCGCGCTGGGTCAACACAAAGAGCCGATTGCTACCATCTCCGGCGTGCGTAATTTGCAGCGGCCGGAACGGCTGGGCAATACCATCTTCGGTAACAGGTGACCACCCCGACCACTTGATGTTGGGAAATGCCAGAACAGGTCGCAGCGGCAGCTTGCCATCGATTGGATTGTAGACAGCCCGATCCTCAAATTCGCGAATTTTAATGTTTCGAAAAGCGACCTCATCACCATGGTCTTGTAGACCAATATGACCCCGAGTTGCTTTACCAAAGTTCGCATACCTGGAAAACTTACTGTCGGCAACCTTCCTGTTCCACTCGTCGCTGCCTTTGACAAAACGGTTATAGGTGATGCCGTTGACGGATGTACGGCAGAGGTCGGGAGTCACCAGAATGCGAACCTCATTCCACTGGCCAGCCGGGCGAGTGGCATCCTGCTCGGCGGAGTAAAGGCCGTAAATCCAACCACTGAGATTGGTGTCTGGGTGTACCCCATTGTCGAGCAGTTGCACTTCAGGTCCCGATTTCCAGCACCTGTCATATTCCTCGGTGGTATGGAACATGACACCGCTGTTACCCGCCGGCGAGATTTTATATTCAAGTACCAGTTCAAAGCTTCCAAACTGATCCTTGGTGATGAGTGTGCCAGCTCCCTTTTTTGCCCTGACCAACGCACTGTCGATGACTTGCCAGCCATCGCTGGGGGCCTGTTTGCGGAAATTGCGCCAGCCATCGAGTGTCTTGCCGTCGAAAAGGAGTCTCCAACCCAACTTGCGGTCAATTTCTGACAAGGTGTTTGGTGCCGTCGCTGACAATGCGTTGGCTGATGCAAGTAAGGCAAGTAAGACTGCCGGGAAGAAACATTTCATGGATATCGTCCTTTTATCGATAGGATTTGAAACCGCCACCACACAAGTATAACGAACTTTGTGTCTGATTGATGGGGCCGTTTGTCCAACCATGAATTTGGCTACCTCGACGGCAGTCAGCTACGAAATTGTCAGCGGCAGGACTTGCTCCACTGTGGCGCGGTGAATGTGAGAGATCGACTCGGCAGAACAAGTTCACGCAAAAGGACTTGTCTCCGCAATCTCACCTAACGCGACGTTTTTTGCGTCATCAATGACACGACGACCAGCGTCGCAAAGCCGAGTGGAATGGTCACAATTCCTGGTTGGCTAAATGGTACCCACGCCGCGTCAGCAGCCAAGCCATACACCTTGGTAAACGTGTCGCCGCTGAGCAGAATCCACGCCAGCGAACTGGTCATGCCCACGATGATTGCGGCGATGATTCCCTGTTTGGTGGTGCCTTTCCAAAACAGCAGCATGACAAGTGCAGGTAGATTTGCCGATGCAGCAACGCTGAAAGCCCACCCCACCAGGTAGCTGACATTCATTTTTTGAAACAAGATTCCCAGCACAACAGCAACAATACCGACTACGACTGCCGCAATTTTGGCAACCAGTACCTTTTGATGGTCATCGAGTTTCAGGCCGCAGACATCGGTCAGGAGATCGTGGGTCACAGCGCCACTAGAGGCCAGGATCAGTCCGCTGACTGTACCCAGAACGGTAGTAAACGCAATTGCCGAAATGATGGCAAACAGCAGTCCGCTAATGCTTTTGGCCAACAGGGGGGCAGCCATGTTGCTGTTGGTCACGTCGAGTGCTCCGCTGGTCATCGCTCCCAGTCCCAAATAAAGCGTTAAGACGTAGAAAAATCCGATGCTGGCAATCCCCACAATCGTGCTGCGGCGGGCACTGACCGCATCTTTGACCGTGTAGTAGCGAATCAAAATGTGGGGCAGAGATGCGGTTCCGCAAAATAGAGCCAACATCAGCGACAGAAAGTTGAGTTTGTCGGAGAATTTATCACCTCGAATACCCACGAAACGAGGGTGTTCGCCTGGCCGCAGCACCTTTTTCCCGGGAGTCGGTTTTGGGTAGTAGATGGTTGTCTTGGCCCCGTTTGCATCCGTGATCGTCTGGTTTCCCCACAGTACGACCTCGCTCTGTTGGAGCGTGCTGATAAAGGAGAGCGGGCCAAGCGGGCCTGTTTTGGCCTGATTGTCAGGCAGTCGTGAAATGTTGCCTACCGGGTGCAGAATTGCTTGGCCGGGCTTGATTCCCCGGGGCAATCCGTTGACCAGCTTCGTGCCGTCGGGTTCTCGAGTTACGGTTTGTGTCTCGTCAAGGTAAGCAACTCCGTCTTCAGTCCGGCGGAACCTCCAAACGAGTGTTTCACCCGTTGCTGGATCACGAGATCTGATGAAATCGCTGTTTTGCCAGTTGGCTTGACGGGGTAGCAGCTCCATGCCGGCCAGTGCAGGTAATTGTTGCAAAGTTGGCACATCCAGTTTTGTGGCGTCCGGAAGTCGAATGGATCGATAGGTCGGTTCCTCGGCTTCAAATCCGCGCTGAAGGATCATCATCGTCAAGAGGGCGCTAAAAATTACGAGCAACGACCCCTTGAGAAATTGCACCCAGGTTGTCGAGACCATGCCTGCGGTCACCACGATAATAATGACCGTGGTTCCTACAAGTAGCACGCCAACCCAGTGTGGAAATCCCAGCAGGGGCTGGATCAACACGCCAGCCCCAACCATTTGCGGAATCAGGTAGAACAGGCTGACCGCCAGGGTGCTAATTCCGGCGGCAAGCTTGATTCCCCGCGAACCGAATTTAGCGTCCAGCGCGTCGGCAAACGTAAATTTCCCGAGCCTCTTGATTGGTTCGGCGACGACGAACAAAGCGACAATCCAACCAGCCAGATAACCGATCGAGTAGAGGAATCCGTCGTATCCATGAAAGGCGATCATTCCGCAGATGCCCAGGAACGAAGCTGCCGAGAGATAATCGCCGGCAAACGCAATTCCGTTGACAAACCAGGGAATCTTGCCGTGGGCGGCAAAGTATCCCTGGGAGGTCTTGGCTCGACTGCCGAGATAGAAACTGAGCCCCAGAGTCACACACACGAAAAGCGTAAAGACAACGACAGCGGTCACCGAAGGTTCGTAAATCACCGATCCGATTCCCCTGAGTTGGTTCCGCCAGCGGAAGATTGCGAATCGATCTGGTCATCCGCTGGATTCGAGGCAACCCAGCCATAGATCAAGGCCAGAGCCAGTGCTGCCACAATCAATCCGAAACCATACCAGACTGCCAGGTTAACACCCGCCAGCGGTGTGAGCTCCATCAAAGAGGGAGCAAAAGCGTTGATAAACACAAAACCGCCGTACAGAACCAGATAAATACTGAAAAGCGCAAATCCAAGACGGGCATTTCTGTTGTTCATAAACCAGGCTCGTTTGACGAGAGGTAGATGTTGACCATCAAGGAAGATATCGCATTCCCATTTGACTCGCAATGTCACCGCTTGACCGCAGGATACCGCATACGGTACGACAGGGACCATGGAACACCTTCATCCGCTTGACGGATTCTATAATGCGCTGAACCCTGTATTTTTAACCGGGGCCATCGTTGTATTGCTGGCCATTCTCGGCAAAGCAGCCGACGGGTTGGTTGACGAAGCGGTGGTGCTTTCGGAACGATTTGGGTTACCCAAAATCGTCATCGGTGCCACGGTTGTCAGTCTCGGTACGACCATGCCTGAGGCAGCTGTTTCGGTGCTCGCGGCTGTGCAAGGTAATCCGGGCTTAGCACTTGGAAATGCTGTCGGCTCGGTGATTTGTGACACAGGTTTGATTCTCGGGATTGCCTGCCTGATCGCACCACCGCTGCTTCCCAGGCAGATTGTCAATCGGCAGGGCTGGCTCCAGTTTGCGGCTGGATTCCTGCTAGTGGCTGCCTGCTGGCCCTGGACGGGGCCAGTCGATGTTTTTCAAGGCGGAGGGGGGAACCTTTCTCAAACGGCCGGTTTTGTGTTCCTCGCCTTACTGGCTGGATATCTCTGGCTTTCGGTCCATTGGTCCCGGAAAATTCAGACCGACGGGGCACCTGATGCGTTCGAGCACGACTCGACCGCATCAAGCCTCTACACGGGTGTCAAGTTCGTGATTGCGATCCTACTCGTGGTAGGATCGAGCTGGGCACTCATCCCGGCCGTGAAAGAGGCAGCACAACGGCTCGGTGTGCCAGAGGGCATCATCGCTGCCACCCTGGTTGCCTTTGGAACATCCTTGCCGGAGTTGGTGACTGCCGTAACTGCGTCGCGTCGCGGCCATGGTGATTTGGCGGTTGGCAACATCATTGGTGCCGACATTCTAAACATACTGTTTGTGGCAGGTGCGGCGGCGGCCGTGACTCCAGCAGGACTTACTGCAGGCCCGGAGTTTTTTCAGTTTCTTTTCCCTGCTATGCTCGGTGTGCTGATTGTATTTCGAGTTGGTACCCTCGTCTGTCCGGAACGATTGCCGCGGCCGTTTGGCGTGGTGTTGCTGGTGGTTTACGTCATCGCGATTGGACTTTGCTTTAAGGTGCTGGTCGGCGAATAGCTTCGCACCCGGAATCCCTGGTGCTGGTGGAGTCGCTTGAGTGAAACCAAGCCTCCCACCATATCGCAGGCTTTGACCGTGCCGAGTGCTCTTCACACCATGGTCGATGCAAGCACCTTTCGCAGCGATTCCCAAAACAGGATTGAAAGTTATGAGGATCCCAACCGCTTAATTGTGCCGGATCAAGAGAATGTCCCCATCCTGGATCACATAATCTTTGTGTTCCGCCCGCATCAGATCGTGCGCCTTGATCTCGCGCTCACTTCCGAGGCGAATGAGATCCTCAACATTCATGGTTTCGGCGCGAATAAAGCCCTTGGCCAGATCGGTGTGGATGCCGTCTGCCGCGTCGAGGGCTGTGGAACCACGGGGAATCAGCCAGGTACGAACTTCTTTGTCGCCGGCTGTAAAGAACAGCATCTGTCCGGAAGTTTCCATCATGACCCGTACCAACCGTTGGGGATCATTGGGAGTCAGCCCCATTTCTTCGTAGAAGGATGTCCGCTCACTTGCTTCCATCTGGGACAGTTCGCGCTCCAGATCGAGTGGGATGGTGAGCAGGGGTGTTTCGTCAGGTACCAGTTCGCGGTACTTTTCGGGATCGGCTTCGTCTTCTGACACGTTGATGACAACCAGGCGAGGTTTATTCGAAAGTAGCTGGAAGGCACGGATCAGTCGCTGCTGCACAGGTGTGAGCTCCAGTCCCCGCAGAGCTTCGCCATTCTCTAAGACATCGCGCAGTGGTTCCAGCGCTGCCAGTTCCTCGGACAATTCCTCGCGGTTGGCGCGAGCTTTTTTGAGCTGTTCCTCGATTCTTTCAATTCGCCTGGCGACCAGGTCCAAGTCTGCCAGCAAAAGATCGTCCTCGAAACTGGTGAGATCAGCTGCCGCATCGTTGTCGGCAAAGCCAGCGACCACGATCACCAAGCAGCCTGCCTCACGAATGAGGGCCAGTTTTTGGGCACTTCCCTCGTGACTGCGACTCAATCCTGGCGTGTCGACAATTTCGAGCGCGGCCATGGTGATCTTTTTCGGCTGGTAGATCGCACACAGGCCATCAACATGGGCTTCGGGAATTGGCACCATGGCACTTTGAATCGTATGTGCAAGGGCCGGGTCGGACGGTTCGCCCGTGAGCCACTCGAACAGGGTGCTCTTTCCAGAGCCTTGATATCCGACGATACCGGTTTTCATTGGCGTAATCTCCAGATGATGGTCGCAGGTACCCGTTCCCCAGTTGAGGAATATCTCAGGCAAAGCGATTCCTAGAAACATTCGAGGGGTAAAGAACCTCAACATGTCTGGAATCATGACATCAACAGTGCTATGAAAGCAAGATGCTGTCGACGAGAAGGGAGATTTACACTAGCTCATTTTGCGAACACGCCGGCGGTGGATGCCGTTAATACGCATCGTGCTGCGGCGTTGGTGCGATTTGTTGCGGTGCCGACCCTTCAGAGAAGAAGCCGCATTGCCGACAGGCATAAGGCCTTCACGTGAGCGAAAGATTTTTTCCCGAGGATCGAACCCTTCCTCGTCGGGTTGATACTCGTAGTCGTCGAAGTCCCGGTGGGAGACGGTAGACATGGAAGGGTTCCTTTGTAATTTCCTGCCAACAGGCAATGCCGGCACATCCTCCCAGACACACTTCTGTACGTGTTGTGCGATGGGTTTGTGCGGCTCAGTTTTCTTTTTTTTCTGCTGACATGTTTTTCCGCCAGGACAAGCTTTTTAGACGGCCTGAGACGCCCTGGTTTCCGTCAAAAAGGCCACCTTATGAAGTCTTCCGCGCAAAATCTCTTCAGGCGTCGATTCGCCCAGAATTTTTGTGAAATTATCTGCTCATTCAGTCAAAAGATGACGACCGCAATCAGAAAATGGTTCAAAACACCAAGAAACATCGACAGGTCCAATCTTTCCCCTGGCCGATTGGATCGTCCTGGTGGAGTCTGTGGCGTGTCGTGATAATATGGGTTCGTTCGTGTCGCTGGTCACTTTCATTGCACGGGCTAACCACGATGAGGATTCCACAGTGTCGGGCGATGCCATTTGGAGTGCGTGCAGGTGGATGACGATCAGCGGAACCATGTTTCTAGTGCTGCTGTCACCAATGACCTCTGCCACCGAGCCCATGAACCCCCCAACCTCCAGGCAGGTCGACCAGGTTGACCTGATTCATGGAATCCGCGTTGCCGACCCCTACCGGTGGCTCGAAGCCGATGTTCGCGAGTCGGCGGAAGTTGCTGAGTGGGTGGCAGCAGAGAACGCTGTGGCGCAGGCCTACCTGGACGCGATACCCGAGCGCGAGCCAATCATTAAGAGACTCACGCAGCTGTGGAACGTTGCCCGATACGGAATTCCGACCCATGCGGGCGAAAAATATTTCTATTCCAAGAATGATGGGCTCCAGAACCAATCGGTCCTTTACGTTGCCGGGTCGTACGATACTGAAGGCGAGGTCCTGATCGACCCGAACCAGTGGTCTGAAGATGGCACCACCTCTCTTGCCGGCTACGAACCGAGTGACGACGGTCAATACGTGGCCTATCAAAAAAGTGAAGCCGGTTCCGATTGGCGCACGATTCGTATCCTCAACGTCGAGTCGGGTGAATTGCTCGACGACCAACTACACTGGGTGAAATTCAGTCCTATTCGATGGAACCAGGAGGGTACCGGTTTCTATTACAACCGCTATCCGGAACCGGATGAAGGTGAAACATACCAATCAGTCGTACTCAACCAAATGGTTTATTTCCATCGGATCGGGACTTCGCAGGGAGAAGACCAACTGGTTTATCAGCGGCCTGATCACCCAGACTGGCATTTTTTTGCCGAGCCGACCGAAGATGGAAGGTACCTGCTGCTCACCATCGAAAAAGGCACCGACGAGAAAAACCAACTCCACTATCGTCCCATCAGCGAGGCGGATTCCCCGTGGCGACCACTCATCGCCGATTTTAACAACCAGTTTTATCCCGTCGGGAGTACAAGGCAACACTTGTTTCTATTGACCGACTACGAGGCTCCCACAAAACGGCTTGTCGTGATGGACGTGGAACGCCCTGGGCGTAAAAACCTCGTCGAGATATTGCCCGTAAGTTCGGCCACACTGGAGTCGGTGAGCCTGATCGATGACCAGCTTGTGGCCACCTATTTAGAAGATGTATTGTCGCGCGTCAGTATTTTTTCATTGGCAGGTGCGCATCAACGCGACGTCAGTTTGCCTGGAACCGGCAGCGCAGCAGGCTTTGCGGGCAAAAATGCCGACACCCAAACGTTTTACAGCTTTACCAGTTACAACACTCCAACCGGTATCTACCGGTACAACATGCGCACGGGACAATCCCAGTTGATCCGACAACCCAAGGTCGATTTCGATCCAGAGGATTACCATGTGGAACAGGTCTTTTACGCAAGTAAAGACGGAACCCGAATCCCAATGTTTTTGGCGTACCGAAAGGGGATCGAGCGGGACGGAGACAATCCGACCTTGTTATACGGATATGGTGGTTTTTCGATTTCGCTGACCCCCTATTTTTCAGTGAGCCGGCTTGCCTGGATGGAGATGGGCGGAATCATGGCGATTGCCAATCTCCGTGGTGGGGGCGAATATGGGGAAGACTGGCACCTCGCCGGCAAGCGCGAAAAGAAACAAAACGTATTTGACGACTTCATTGCTGCTGCCGAGTGGCTGGTTCAACAGAAATATACGCGGCCCGAGCGGCTCGCGATTCAAGGTGGTAGCAATGGGGGATTGCTGGTCGGTGCGGTGATGACCCAACGTCCGGAACTGTTTGGTGCCTGTTTGCCAGCGGTGGGTGTGATGGATATGTTGCGATTCCACCAGTTTACTGCCGGTCGATTTTGGATCACCGAATATGGCTCGGCGGATGATCCGGAACAATTCAAGACGCTGTTGGACTATTCTCCCTATCACAATATCAAGCCAGGTTGCAGTTATCCGGCAACACTGATCACGACCGCTGATACGGATGATCGCGTGGTGCCGATGCACAGTTTCAAGTTTGCTGCGGCTTTGCAAAACGCCCAGGCGGGCCCAGCACCCATTTTGATTCACATCGAAACCCGGGCAGGCCATGGCGCCGGGACTCCCACCACCAAACAGATTGAACAGGCGGCCGATTTGTGGGCATTTTTGGTCCAGAATTTGGGAATGAACCGCACCGATTGATCTGCACCCTTTGGCAAAGGCTGTTTCCGGGTTGCTGATCAGCGGTGGTAGCGGACCAGGAGACCTAACTCATTTGCTCTGTAGCTCAAAGACCACCTCCCCGCTGGGAGGAACCTCCTGCTCGAGGATCGTTTTGCCCGGGTGGCTGTAGCGCGGGGCGATGGTAATCAGCGGGCCGATTGGTTTCTGGCGGCTGCTGGCAACTCGCATGGCCTCCTGGACGTTCGTGGCGACGACTGCCGGATCGGCCTCGGGTACCGAGCGCACGATGACCTTGTACTTGCCAGCAAGGGCTCCGTCGCGGGGCGTGAAGGTCGAAAGACGAAACCGGCCGTCGGCGTCGGTGGTCCCCAGTGCATCTCTCCCGCCTGGATCCTGGGCCAAAAATTGTACGGTTGCCCTGGCAAGCGGCCGGCCATCGAGCGTGACCGTTCCGTGCACCGGGTTGGTTGTTGCTTCTCTGCCACATCCGGCCAGGGCGATCAGGCTGACCAACGGTGCCATTGGCCAGGCGAAATGGGCTGGAAACATCGGCTCCTCCGGGTGTGCCGGTCAGGGAATGGTATCCATCTGCTGGCCGTCGTGCCGGCAACCAAAATACTGATACGTTTTATGGTCGATCATCTCGGAGAGGAATCGTACCGATCCGTCGACCAGGGCAAAGACAGTCCCGCCTGCGTGGTTCGATTTGAATCCCCAGGTCACACTCCAGTTCCACAGGCAGTGGTTTGGGTCGGGGCAGTACTGGGTTTCGCCCCATCTGGAGCTGACCGGGACCGGATCGATCCGCCAGTTGATCGGCTGAATCGTCTGGCCCTGGGCCACAGAATTGCCTCCCGCCCAACCATGGCCTTCGGTGTTATACCGCTGGAACTCGGAGAACTCGGGCAAGAGTTCGCCCAGCAGAAGGGTTTTGCTAGTCCCGTCGGTCACGTTGTGGATGCGGATCGTGGTCCCGCCACGGGCAAACATCCCCCGGACCATTGAAAGGGCAGGGGGTTCATAGCGTCCTGTCACAGGGTTCTGGACCGGACTGCCCCAACTTGCGCTGGGGCCATAGCCGATATGGGTAGGCGGATTGAGTGCCGGCGGCACACCATCGGTGCGGCTGACCTGGCCGTTGCAGTGTAGTTGGAACGGAGCGTCATAGTGGCTATACGTGCTGTTGCACTGCGGACCGGTAGAGCCAACGTAGTTGTGATACCGACCATCGTAACGTTCCCAGCCATCACTTGGGCAACGGGCCAGGGCCAGGTAGGCAGGCAAGAGACCCTGGCGGGCCGCCTCTTCGAGGCTGCCGGTGGCCACGATGGCGTCATAGATACTGCTTTGTTCGGTGTACACAAGGACCTGAAGCAACCAACTGGTGTTGCCTCCATTCGGAAAAGTACCGTCATACGCGTTTCCTCGGGGGAATGCGCCGTGGGTGCTTTCGAAGTTAATGCAGCCCAGTGCCAATTGCTTGAGGTTATTCATACATTGGGTCCGCCGCGCCGCCTCGCGGGCCGCTTGGACGGCTGGCAATAAGAGCGCAATGAGAATCCCAATGATGGCAATCACCACCAGCAGTTCGACCAGCGTAAAACCGTGCAGGGGCCGGGAGGTAGGACTTCGCATAAATTTACCTTCCTTGCCAGGTCGGGGTGAAGCCCTGTTGGTGAGGAGCGTTTTCCCTTGAGGTTGAACTTTTGAGGTGACCTCCGGAGGTCCTATTTATTGTAGTTGGGCACCAAGGATCAAACTAGCTGATTTGGCCCCTCTCGAAACCTGCAACCCGCCCCCCCTAAAACAGATCGCGTCTGGGCGGGCGGGAAGAAAAACGCTACCTTTCTGAGAGATGTTGATTTTCCCCGCACGCCCTTGGATGACCGCAGCCAGGGCTCAGTAGGAATGATTCAGCAACACAGACTGCCGAAGCAGTCTCAAGGCACAAATCGCGGTAGTGTCATATGCCAGCCTGTTTTCTCCCACAACCTATTTTCCAGGCAATCTCATGCAAGATCTATTCACGCTCCACAATTTGTTTACGCTCGGCATGTTAATCCTGCTTCAGGCGGTGCTGGGATTTGACAACTTGCTTTACATTTCCATTGAGTCAAAACGGGTAGCCGAACCGTACCAGTCCCTGGTCCGCCGCTTGGGAATTGGCCTGGCGATTATTTTGCGACTGGTTCTGTTGTTCGTATTGATGGCCGCGATCAAATATTTTCAGAAACCCTTCTTTGAACTGCACTTTGGGGGAATTGTCGAAGGTTCTTTCAATCTGCATAGTGTGATTGTGTTGGTCGGCGGCACGTTTATTATTTACACCGCGGTGAAGGAAATCATGCACATGCTGGCCATCCATGATGTTGGTCACGATGACAAGAGCCGCCAGAAGACGGTTGGGCACGCAGTTTTCTGGATTGTACTGATGAATCTTGTGTTTTCCTTCGATTCGATTCTGAGTGCCATTGCGCTCAGCGAGGTCTTTGTGGTGATTGCCACATCAATCGTGATTGGGGGCCTGCTCATGATTTTACTGGCGGACCACGTGGCTGAGTTTCTCAAGAAAAACCGGATGTACGAGGTGCTCGGCCTGTTCATCCTGTTTGTTGTTGGTGTGATGCTCGTCTCGGAAGGAGGACACCTGGCCAAGGTCCACTTATTTGGGTACGTGGTAGAAGCGATGGCCAAGAGCACTTTCTATTTTGTGATTGGGATCCTGGTGATCGTGGACCTCGTGCAAAGTCGCTATCAAAAGAAATTGCTGTCACTCCAGAAAAAACACCAACAGCCACAGTCGACCGAATGAGTTCAGGCCAAGTTATGGCATGAGGTGTAAAACAGACGAGGGCCGTCAGTAGGTTTCAATCAGCTGTGAAACTTCTTCCTCAAGAGAAAGTGACCCAAGCGCAAGTGCCTCTTCTTTCTTTACATGCAGGTAGGCTTCAGCCAGATCTGGGCCCAGCACTTCCAGTAGAACCGGGTCGCTTTCGAGTGCCGCCACTGCCGCGTCGAGCGATGCGGGTAAGGCTTCGATGCCTCGGGCATTGCGTTCGGACTCGTTGAGATTTCCCGCATCCACTTCGACGGCCTCAGGCAAACCAAGATTGTGCTTGATGCCATCCAGTCCAGCTCCAATCAAACCCGCCAGCGAGAGATAGGGGTTAGCGGATGCATCCGAAACCTTCAGTTCGATGTTGGTGGGTCCTCCCATGCGCGAGGTTGGCACGCGGAGGGCGGCCTCCTTGTGGTCGTAGCCCCAAATCTGGTAGGCACCTGCCCACGCGCCCGGCCGGATACGACGGAACGAATTGGTTGAGGGTGACGTAAGGGCACAGAGGCCCGGAAGATGTTCGAGCACACCCGCTAGAAACGCCGCACTCAGAGGTGCAAGGTTTGGGCCATCGGCTGTCAGGTTCCGGTCTTCCTGCCAGAGACTAAAGTGAAGATGCCAGCCGTTTCCCGACTCATTCTCGAAGACCAGTGGCAGCGGTGTAGCGATCAGATTGTGCCCTAGCCCCACAGCCGAGAGTGTTTCGCGGACGGCTACAAAATGATCGGCCGATTGCATGGGGTCTGCGTGTAGCGTCGCAATTTCGAATTGACTGAGTCCAGCTTCCTTCAGTATCGATTCCACGGTGATACCCTGGGACTCCAGGGCAAGAGCCATCTCGTCGAGGATAGGCCCAGCCTTGTCGAGCCCGTGGGTCGCCGCATAGTGGGACTCTTCGAAGTGTTCTGGCCCGTTTTCGCCCCGACGCAACAGCATGAATTCATGCTCGAAAGCGGTTTCCATGTGAAGGCCAACTTCGGCCAAATCCTGTAATTGACGTGTCAGCGTGGTGCGCGGGCAATAGGGCCAGGGTTCGCCCTCTGCAGTGACAAAAGCACCCATGGCTGAGCCATGGCCCGCTTGCCAGGGCAACGACCGGAAACTTTTTCTGTCGGGTACGAGCCACACCTGGCCCACAGCACCAATGGGAAGCCCTGCCGCCACACTGTCTTGGTGCACAGGCACGGCTTGCACTCCACTAGCCAGACCCAGGCCTTTTGAGGCCAGTTCGCAAAAGTGGTTTACGCTTAGCGCATGCGAACGATAGATACCCGCATTATCTACCCAACCCAGGCGCACGAACCGCAGGTCCGATTCGGCAACCAGTCGGGCTAGCTCGTTTGATTCACGCTTACTCAAGTCCAAGCCTTTCCAGCTGATTTTCGTTCCATTTTATCGCGGCCTGTTCAAATCAGACCGGGTGGTGGGAGTCGCGACAGAGTCAACGGGAAAGTTTTTCGGTGATTTGGTTTGCAAGCCCGGATTTTTTTTCGGACCGTGAAGCACAGAAAACGGGAGTGGATGGGAATCGAACCCACCTGAGGACTGTTGCGACAGTCCCCACAACGGGTTTGAAACCCGCGGCCGCCACCAGGCGTGCAAACACTCCCTTCATGAAAATGATTTGCTCTCTTTCCGTTTCGGAGAGTTTTAAGGCTAAGCTATCTGGATTGCATTGACTATGGCTTGAATTAAGGTTTTGTCTTGTCGCGGGAAAACGCTCCGCATGTCGATCAGCACGTTCCCCTGGTGAAGGCGTGGTACGATCGGAGGGTGGCCGCTGCGCAAACGGCTTGCAAACTCTTGCTCCGAGATCTCGTCGGGATGAAGTCTGACAGCGACGCTATTGAGATGTTTGTGCGGGAGTGAACCACCGCCGAGGTAGGCGTCGCTCACAGCCACTTCGGCCAGCGAATGAGCGAGACTTCCATTGACCGCGCCCACAATCTCTTCTGCCCGGCTGGTGAGTTCGGAAAGCGGTGTTTTTGCCAGGGCAAAGACGGGAACCTCCTTCCAGGCTAGTTCCTCTTCGAGATGAAGTCGCAGGGTCGCTTCCAGGCCCGCCAGGGTCAGCTTGTCGACCCTGAGGGCCCGCATAAGTGGATAATTTGCGAGGCGTTCGATCCAGAGTTGCCTGCCTACGATGATCCCCGCCTGGGGTCCCCCGAGGAGCTTGTCACCACTGAAGAGTACCAGGTCGGCGCCGTCTTCAATGGCAGCGCGGGCAGAGGGTTCAGCACCAATCCCGTGCGGTGCCAGATCTTCTAATGCACCTGACCCGATATCATAGATCACAGGCAGTGGGTCAGCGCGCTGGGTCGATTCTTGTTTGGCGATTTCGACAAGATGGCCAGTTGCAACCGATTCGACAAATCCTGCCACGTCGTAATTGGAGGGATGTACTTTCAGTAACGCCCCGGTGTCGTGGTTGACTGCCCGACGAAAATCTTCCACGTGGGTGCGATTGGTGGTACCTACTTCGACCAGCCTGGCACCACTGGTTTGCATAATCTCTGGCAGGCGAAAACCACCACCAATCTCAATAAGCTCGCCACGGGAGACAATCACATCGCGGTTTTGAGCGACCGCAGCAAGGGTCAGAACCAGGGCAGCTGCATTGTTGTTGACCACGCAGGCAGCTTCGGCACCGGTCAGTTTGCAAAGCAATGTCTGCACCGACGATGTACGCGAGCCGCGTTGCCCTGTTTCGAGGTTGATTTCCAATGGGGCATAATTGCGAGCTGCTTCGGCCATCGCGGCAACTGCTTTTTCAGCCATGGGCGCACGGCCCAACCCGGTGTGCAGCAGGATTCCGGTACCGTTGATGACTTCTGGCAACGGCGATCTGGAGAATCGCTCAATCCGTTGGTCGATGCCTGTGGCGATCTCGGCGAGCGAGGGCCTTGTTTCAGCCGAGCTGCCGCTTGAAAGGACCGTCCGGTAACTCTCAAGTTCGGCGCGAATCGCATCGACCAGCACGGCGCGGGGAACGCGCGTCAGCCAGTTTTCTGCTTCTGGCAGCGACAGCAACTCGGTGACGGAGGGTATCGCCCGGTGTGGATTGGTGCTCATGGATCTCACTGCCTGTCTTCTGTTTCTGCCAGGGTGCGGAGGTCGCCATCACGCCGGGTGAAGCCGACCCGGTCGAGATATTCACAGAGTGGCACGGCAAATTTCCGGTTCGTTTCCAGAATATCCCGAATCTGGCTGACCGTCATCCCACCGGTCGACATGAGCGGATCCCGCAGACGGCAGCGGAGCTGTTGTTCAATCTGGCGGGCCAGGAAGGTTTCGCCGTGGATGTGGACGAGTTGACCCTGGTCAGCACACAGCTGCACCAAGGGCCGGATGTCGCGACTTTCCACCGCGAGTTGGCTGCAGAGCTCAGCCAGGGTGGGTGGAGAACATTGTGCAGAGATGTAGGCTGCTTCGATTTGATCGAGACATTGCTGCTGTTGATCATCCAGTTGAGGGGAGAACCCGGCCCGTGCCACCTGTTGTTTGTTGGCCGTCAGCTCGCCGGCATCGACCAGGGTGGCGATGACCGCGTCGGTAAGCTCGCGGCCGAGCCATTCTTTGAGACTTTCCAGTACGTGCCCTTTAGGAACGGCCAGTTTGAGCGGGTGCCGGGCATGATGGCGGTCGACCGTCTCCAGGACGATTTGTTTGGCTTCGGCCAGCCGATCGGCGTGCAGATGAAGGATCCGGCCGGTCGAAAGTGTAAGCGGCAGACAGCGCCCGGTGGCGACCAAGTCGGCCAGAACGGTGTTGATTTGATTGGCTTCTAGGCCGGCTTCGCGGCGTAGTTCTGTGGGATTCCACGGCTCGTGCCCCAGAAAATAAATGGCCGTCGCAACACGCTCGTTGGGGCTCTCCGAGCCGAGGCTCTCCAGCCGCTGGATTTTTTCAACTTGCCTCCGTCGGATCACGGGCGGCGCAGGTTGCCAAACGTGTCCTCCGCCAAGCGTGGCCAACGGCGACTCCATCCGCAAGACGAAAGGTTGTCCCCAAACCGCGACGATCGGCTCGCTGCAGTGCAGTTGGGCAAGCCCATGTTGGCCGGCGGCCAGCACCCCTGTCTCCAATAAATAGACTTCGACCCCGACAGCTTGGGTACCAATATGCAGGCTGTATCGACCTCGATGTTTCACGGGCCAGGGACTGCCGGGCATGATTGCCAGTTGGGCGGTGAGGCGACGAGTCGGGCGCAAGCTGTCACAGGTTGCCAGGACATCGCCCCGACGAATGTCGTGGTGGGAGACACTTGCCAGATTGATCGCAGCCCGCTGGCCTCGAGAGACTTCTTCGACATCGCGACCATGATTCTGCAGTCCCCGTACCTGGAGCTGGCTGCCCGCTGGCCACCAGTCGAGGTTGTCGCCCAATTTGGCGGACCCGCTACAAACCGTCCCGGTAACGACGGTACCCCGACCAGCGACTGAAAACGAGCGGTCGACGCACAGCCGGAAAAGTTCTCCAACCGGACGATCGGAAACCTGGTCGGCGACCCGGGCCAGGGCCGTTTTTAGATCGTCGATTCCTTGCGAAGGGCCTCCGGCTGGAACCGCAGTACGGACAATTTGAACATCCGCCAGACGGGTATCGGCCAGTAGTTCACGGATTTCTTCAACCACCAGTTCGAGCCAGGCCTCTTCCCTTAAATCGCATTTGGTGAGCGCAACCACCCCTTGCCGCACTCCCAGGAGATCAAGAATTGCCAGATGCTCGCGAGTTTGGGGCATTACCGAATCATCAGCCGCCACGACCAGAAGCGCCAGATCGATCGTGGCAGCTCCGGCTAGCATGTTCTTAATGAACCGCTCATGCCCGGGAACGTCGATCATCCCGAGTTGACGGTTCCCCAGGCTGAGCTCGGCAAACCCAATATCAATCGTCATTCCCCGCTGCTTTTCCTGGGGAAGACGATCTGTATCGGTGCCGGTTAAGGCCTGGACCAGGGCCGTCTTGCCATGGTCAATATGGCCAGCAGTGCCGACAATAAGGGGAGGTGACGACATGAATGACGCAGTCCGCGGGAAATGGTTAATTGAACGACCCAATTGTAACGTGGAAAAATGGTTCAAGCAGTGCTGATCTGTGGTTTGGGTTGTCAAATTGGCCGATTACACAAATAGGGGGTTTGCCACCCGAAAGATTCCACCCATGAATACGCAACTTCCCAAGGTTACGATCGCTTTGCTGGGGGCTGGGCACACCCATACCCACTTCCTCCGGATGTGGGGCATGGAGCCCGTCACCGACGCACAGTTGGTGTGCATTTCCGACGCGGGGCAGGCCACGTACTCCGGCATGCTCCCTGGCACACTGGCCGGACTCTACCCTCCAGAAGCCATGCAAATCGACCTGGTGCGCCTGTGTCGCTCAGTCGGATCGGTACTGGTGCGGGACGAAGTCATCGGTCTGGATTTGGATCAACAAGCCCTCTTGTTCCGAGAGCGTCCCCCTCTTCATTTTGATGTCTTGTCGATTGGAATTGGTTCAGTTCCGGATCGTAGCATGCTTGCCGGAGACGACGACGGTGTGCTTGCAATCAAGCCGATGCAAACATTTTTGGATCGTTTTAGCGATGCGGTTTCCAGCGCTTCAAAAAGGGATCCTGCGAAGCTGCGAGTGGCGATCGTTGGTGGGGGTGTTGCCGGTGTGGAAATAGCGCTCGCCCTGCCCGGTTGGTTCCGCACACACCACCGAACAAGCCCTTTCGAAATTGTGTTGCTCGATGGCAATACCCAGCTTGCCCGCGGTATGACGACGGCCGCCGCACGGATGGCTCAACAAGAACTGAGCCGCCAAGCGGTACAGGTTGAGTTGGGAGACCCGGTCAAAAGCCTGGGGGACCACCGGGTGGTGCTTGCCTCGGGACGCACGATGGACTTTGATCTTGCCATTCTGGCAACTTCCGCAGCACCTCCTCCGCTGGTAGAAAAACTCAATTTGCCTCTGGATACACATGGTTTTTTGCAGACCTCAGCAACCCTGCAGTCGACTTCGAACCAGCCGATTTTCGCCGTTGGTGATACCGGGACGATCGTCGGCAGTCGTTCTCCCAAGGCAGGCGTGTATGCTGTCCGGCAGGGCCCTTTTTTATGGAAAAACATCGGTCGTTTGATCCGCGGAGAGCCACTCGTAGCGTATCGACCCCAAAAGAAATTTTTAAAGTTGCTCTCGTTGGGTGACCGGCGCGCTATTGCCAGTTATCAAGGCTTGGGTTTTGGATTGGGTTTTAAGGGAGGCTGGTGCTGGAAGTGGAAAGACGGGATCGATCGCCGCTTCATAAAAAAATACCAGTCTTACGAATCTTCACCGATGACCAGCAGTTTGCCGGCCAAAGATCATCGAGCGGATGAATCGGAATCTCCGGCCGAGCGGATGCGATGTCTTGGTTGTGGTGGCAAAGTTGGCGGTGCCGTATTGGCCAGGGTGCTTGGCAAACTGAACGTGACACCACATCCCCTGGTGACACGCGGGCTAGACCCACCCGACGATGTCGCGGTGATCAAACTTCCCGAGGGCGACTCACTGGCCGCAACCGTTGATTTCTTTGCACCCCCAGTCGACGACATGTTCGTCGCCGGCCGAATCGCCGCGCTGAACGCGGCCAGCGATCTGTTTGCCAAAGGTGTCGAACCGGTCGCTGCATTGGCGCAGGTTACGTTGCCCCCGGGCCCAGAGGCGACGCAAGAACAACTGCTCCACGAATTGCTGGCTGGCGGACTCTGTGAACTGCAGGAAATGGGAGCTGCGTTGGCCGGTGGCCATACGCTCGAAGGCCCGCAAACCACGGTGGGTTTTACGATGTTGGGTCGCTATCAGGGGAACTCCCTTGCCAGCAAGGGTGGACTTACGGTTGGTGATCGGCTTGTTTTGACCAAACCATTAGGAACCGGTGCCTTGCTGGCTAGCCATGGCGAGGCCGATTGCCCGGCAACGTGGTTCGATCCGCTTTTGGAGGCCATGCTGCAAAGCAATCGAGAGGCGGCACAACTCTTCGGCGAATTTTCTGTGGTGGCGGCAACCGATGTAACCGGGTTTGGCCTGGCTGGTCATCTGCTCGAAATGCTCCAGGCCAGTCAGGCGAGCGCGGTTCTCGATCTTGCCGCGGTCCCGCTCCTGGCCGGTTTTGAGTCTACGGTGGAAGGAGGGTGGCAGAGCACGCTTGCTCCCGCAAATCGTGCTGCCGAACAGTTTATCCAAAGCGACAGTTCCACGAAACAAAAGCCTGCCTACGCTGCCTTGTTTGATCCGCAAACCGCCGGCGGGTTATTGATCGGTGTGGCCGCCAGTGCTGCCAACGAGTTGGTTGCCCAGCTTCACCACGCAGGCTACGCCAGCGCCGCAGTGGTGGGAGAGGTTGGTTCAGAGGCCACGACGGGCGACGGGCAGATCGTAGTCCGTTAAAGGGCAGACTGGTCGTCGAAACGGTTCATCGCTGCGAGTCCTCTTTGCCAAAGAAGTTTTGTTAGGGTGCAATGTTCACCACGCGCTGCGGCGTGGTAAATGCAAGACGCGTTGACACCCGGCGTGGATCGAGAC
This sequence comes from Pirellulales bacterium, assembly GCA_022448345.1. GTDB lineage: Bacteria > Planctomycetota > Planctomycetia > Pirellulales > Lacipirellulaceae > JAKVCB01. The sequence goes on along the minus strand of JAKVCB010000004.1, from coordinate 18,067 downwards.
GATACATCTGGGCGATTGCCGTACGATAAGCGTTGATTTGGGGACGGTAATGGTCAACGCGGCTGGCAAGCGATTTTTCGTCTCCGATCTGGTCTGATTTAAAATCGATAATGTCGGCTGCCAACAGGTGATCCCCACGGCGCATGAGCACCAGCCGGTCGACGTTGCCCGTGAGCAGATGCTCTTGGGTCATGGCAGCAATCGGTGATTCACAGAGAACCTCCAATTCCAGCGGACCGTCGGTCAGTTCTCTGGCAACGTCGGGATCAAGTCCGAGGTCATCTGGCGGCGCGTAGCAGCGGCGAGACAGCAAGTCGGAAAATGGTGCCTGGTGGAGCAGGGTCAAGAAGTCCGGAAGGGCCCGTGCGATTTCGGTTTGAGATACCCCTTTTTCTCTTGCGACCTTTGGCCATACGGATTCGTCTGGCAGGCCATCATCAAGCCAGGCAATTTGTTCAAACCAGGTGTGCAGCAGGGTTCCCTGCCCAAGTCCAGCGGCTCGCGAAATCCGGAATGCATGAGCTGGTTGGCGTTGTTGATCCCCCTCTAACTCTGACGGGGTAGTCCACTGACGCTGGCTGGTAGTGCCAGCCGGCATCTCGGCGAGTTGCACCGTGAGTGGGCCTGGGTCGACTGGCAGGGAGGTTTGCATTCCAGAAGTTTCATGTTCAGCCCATTTTGAATCGCCATAGGCGTACAGCATTTGGTTTGCGTCGACGCGGTCGTTATTGACCAGCGCTGCCCGTACCAACCCAGCAGCCGTTTTTGGGATTTTTCTTTCATTCGGCTTCGAGGGGGCAATAATCATGTGCAGCGCATAGGCGGCCCGAGTGACAGCCACGTAAAGCCGGCAGAGTGCATCTTCGATTTGACGTTCTTTGGAGTTGGCCAGCATGTTGCTGAGCGAAGCGGGTAGCAATTGGCGGATGGTTTCATTCCGATACAGGCAAACAGTTTCAACCGGTCCCACGTCGTGCTCGCGCTCGATGGCAACCGTTCCCGGTTGACCCGTCAGTGATTCATCAAGTTCCGGCAAGACAACGATGTCAAATTCGAGCCCTTTTGCCTGGTGAATGGTCATCACGCGAACCGGGGCCATCTCCGGGATTTCGACCGAGGTGTGCCGCACAAATTCGGCAAAATCTCCGGGCCGCAAGGTGGCTAACTTGTCATAGCTGTAGGCAAGGTTGACCAGTTCCCGCAGGCGGCGCGCCTCCCGTTGGCTTGTGTGGCAAACGAGTTGTCCTGCCCAGGTCGCGACTGTGGGGCCATAGCCGGCCGTTGCGAGCGTTGCCCGCAGCAGAGCGGCAGTTGCCGCTCTGCTGGTGGGGTCGCTTTCTAGCGGAAGGTCAAGAGCTTTGGCCAGAGGAGACTGTTGGAGGTGAAACCGGGCCAGGTTGTTATCGGGATTATCGATCCATTCGGCAAGCGAGACGATCAGCTGTACGGCAGCCGAGTCACACAGAGTTTTTCCTCCTTCGGCGCTGGCTTGTACTTGCCGTCGACCAAGCTCATAGATCATCCGGCTCACCGACTCATTTTTCCGCAGCAAAACCCCAATGGAACGTCGTGGTATTTGGGCAACCAGCGCGGTGATTCTGTCGGCGGCATAGGCAAGTGTGACTTCTTTGGAAAGTTCACCGTCGGCGGATTGGGGAGCTGTTTCGAGCGTCACATGGCCAGCTCGTGTTTTCCAATGCGTGTCGTGCGTTTGAAAACCGTCGCACCAGCGTCGGATGGCTGGCTTGAAGTCATCCAGATTCTCGTGATGCAAGAGCTGCTGAAAGATTTCGTTGGTAACATGGGTGATCGCTTCGGCAGAGCGGTAACTCATGTTCAATGGACTGACTTCTAGATTTGGCAATTGCTCTTCCAGAGCGTCAAAGAGGCGGGCTTCACCTCCCCGCCAGCCATAAATGGCTTGCTTGACATCACCAACGCAAAAAAAGGACGAGTTTTCCGATTCGACAATCTGCCTGGCCAACGGCTTTAAAACTTCCCACTGTTCGGAGGAGGTGTCCTGGAATTCATCCAGCAACAAGTGGGAAATTGAGCTGTTCATTCGGTAGGCGTTTCGGTCGGAGTCGCTGCCGTGGATCCGAGTGACCAGCGCGTGGATAACATCCGCAAAATACAACACGCCGTGGTCACTTCGAAGCTGGACGTACTGTTCATGGAATTTATCCAAAAGCTCGTAGGTCGCTGCATTCTGATTGGCAAGTTGTCTCCGCAAAACGGCGCGGGCGTGTTGATTAAGCGCTGCGTAGATTTCAACCGTCTCGGGAGGAATGTCTTTTCGTTGGTAGGTGTTCGAGCCGTCCAGCACCTTGGCGGCCAGGCCTTCCTTCACAAACAAATCCCATTCTTCGTGTTCGGCCCGTTCCAGTGCAGTCTGCTGGGCCTTGGTGGCGCCCTTGTGGTCGGGGAGAGGTGCCGCGGCCAGACGGGTGAGCAGGTCGGCAACTTCGGCCGGTTCGAGAGGTTTTGCGGCGTTGACCCGGTTCCAGCAACGCTCGTCACTTGCCAGGTACCATTGGTGGAGTTCCTGAACGTTGTTGCGGATCACTTCACTGACGCTGCGTCCGTGGGTCCCTTTTCCGACCAGGTGCATGATGCGGCGAACTTCACCGGTCGGGTTGTTTTCCAACAGTGCGTCGATCGCATCCATTTGTAATCGGACCAACGTTGCGTCGTCGGCTACTTGCCAGCCTGGGGGGAGCCCCAACTCCAGGCTGCCGGTGGTTGCCAGTTGAGCAAAGTAACTGTCGAGCGTGCCAATCCGCAGTCGGTGCAGGCTATCGACCAATCGGCGCAACAAAGCCGCACACCGCTGGTGGTCGAGTTCGGGAACCGCGATCGCGGTTGCCATTTCCTGAAGGTCATCGGAGTTGCAAACCGCTTTGGCCAAACGGAGCAGGACCCGCTCGGTGATTTCGCCAGCCGCCTTTTTGGTGAACGTGGTGGCCAGGATTTCGTCGACCGCCACATCCCGGTTGAGCAGGCCGATATAGCGGCTGGAAAGTTGATAAGTCTTGCCGGTGCCGGCCGAAGCGCGGACAACGCGAAACGGATTGTCATGGGGATGTGATGAACTCATTGGGAATCTTCTCCCAAATCATGTTCCCCTACGACGGGCCTCTCAAACACGCCCGTCATGCAGATCGATGAAAATGGGTCCCTGTCATTCTGCCCCATGTCGGCCGGTGGCCAGAATTCACGGCGACGGATTTTGCGGACCACTTCACGGGCAACATTGTCGGCATCTTCCAGGTCGGCGTCGGACCAGTTGGCAATGAATTGCACCGTCTTGGCAGTGTCTTCGGGCAGCGCGACATAGCCCAATTGGGGCTTGCCGGTGATTCCGAGACCCGCAGCAAGATGCCGGTACAAGGGAAGCTGTAGATCACTCCACTCACCCCGTCTGGCTTGGTGTGTTTTTTCGGGCCGCTGTGCCTCGCGCGATGTTTTGTAGTCGAAAATCACGATCTCGCCGTTGTCATTCATATCAACCCGGTCGAGTCGACCATGGAGGTAAACGGGTTTGCCATCGACGTCGAACGCCACCCCTTCGTCACCGGGTGAAGCTTCGACGTTTTTGATTTGCCAACCCTTGGATCTCCAGGCAGCCTGCCAGGCTGCAAATGCCCGCAGCCGTTCTTCGGCCTGGGCAATCTGCACGTTAATCGCACCGCGACGTTGTGAGCCGTACTGCAGCTTTGCTTCCAGGCCAAGGTGAGTCAGCAAGCAGTCTCGAATGTCGTCGGGATTGGTTGAATCTGCGATTTCACTGTTCCCGAATTTCTTGAGGACTTCGTGGATGAGTTGCCCGAATTGCAACGCGTCCAGCTCGCGCTCGCGGTCACTTGTCAGTTCAAGTTTCAGGCACCGCTCTAAAAAGAATCGGTAGGGGCATGCCAGGTACCGTTTGAAGTCGGTGACCCGCAACGAGTCTTTTTCGGGTGTGTTGATGCAAGCAGGGTCGGGAACAGAAAAATCGGACGTGTTGCGGGTCGATGAAAAGCGTGGGCTGTCGAAATTAGGTGCCGCCGACAATGCGTCGGCATCGTACAGCCGAATCACTCGGCGGGCGATGGTTTCCGGAGTAGCTGCGAACAGGAAACGGCTTGGAGTGAGTGGATTGCCGTCGGTATCATACCGGCTCATCACCAGGTGAACCGTTTCGCGGGTGTTCAATAAAACCTCCACCGCGTAGGCATCGCGCGCATATCGACGCTGGTTGTCACTGAGCCCCAGTTTTCGTCGCAAGGCATCGGGCAAAAAGAGATCTCCGCAAATCGACTTCGGGACAAACCGTTCATTAAAAGTTGTGACCACCACCGCAGGAGTATCATCGAGTGGCAACTCCAACCAACCCAGAATTTCGATTGCGCCAGCATCTTCTTCGGCCGCGACTCCTTCATTGGTCAGTTGCTCAAGCACCAGGTCGAGCATTTTGCCTGCCGTGAGGTTCGGCGAGACCTGGGCGGGCAAGCCGGCCAACTCGATAACGACCGCGGCGATCTTTTCGCAGGCTGCTGTAGCAACGCGATCGGTGTTGTCAGCCACAACACCATAGATCTCTGTGAGTAGGTCACCAACAGGGGTCGCCCAGTCTGTCAGCGGTTTTGTATTCCCAGAGCCCAGATCCCCCAGCAGATGGTCGATTGCTGTGAAGGCTTGTTCGAGCTTGTTGCGGCGCTGCGCAGGTCCCAGCCACGATTCGCCCATCCGCAACGGTAAGTGCCTGGCAAGATAGTGGTCCAGTTCGAGCAGCCAATCCTCGGCGATGCCTTTGGCGGTCAGCCAGTTGGCCAGGTCGGGATGGCGTACCAAGGCCGCAAAATCTTCGGTCCGCTTGTCGAACAGATAATTTCCGACCGCCGCTAACAACTGGTAGGGTCCGGTTTGGGGTAGCTCCTTGGCCCACAGCCACCGACCGCGCAGCCCATGCTCGTCCAGTTCCTGTTGGAGTCTGGGTACGATTTGTTGATCTGGTACTCCGATTGTGATTTGATCGGCCCGGTACCGCCCCTGGTATTCGGCCAGGCACCGCATAACGATAGCTGCTTGCTGCTGGACATTTTGGGCAAGGCAAATTTGTTCGTCGCGAATGTTCAAATGCGAGTTGAGCCAGGCCTCCGGAAGGACACAACCAAATTCGTCAAACCGATCAGCCAGTTCCTGTGGGGCATGGACGAATGCCGTTACCCGATCGGAAATCTGCGCAAGCATTTGCCGTTGTGTCTGGTTCATATCGGCCATGCCAACCAGAAAGACATCCCGCCCGCTGCCACACTCGCCATTTTGGATGGCAACCTGGCGGGCGGTTTGCACGTCCCAGACCTCCAGGTCATCGAGTACCGAGAGGTAGCGTTGCTGAACTTTCGCCAGTGCGTGCCAGCGTGTTTGTTCAGTAAAACCTGAAACGGCGCCCCCTTTTTTGGCCACCATCGCAAAATCAAAGCCATCGGAAGACAACTCGTTGTGCAGCCGGCTGAGCATGCGGGCCAGCCGTCGCCAACCGGTGAGATCCTCCTCAGTGGGAACTTGTGAGGTGAAGCCTTGCAGGGTTTCTGGAGAGGAGGTTTGCAGTGCCTGCACCCATGCCAGTCTTTGGATCAGGTCGCTGGCGACCGGTCGCTGCTGAGCGTAGAGCATCTCGGGAAAATTGCCGAGGGTGACGATCTCAGGTGGCCGAAATTCAAGCGACCGCTCTCCTGCCAGTTCGAGCAGGGTTCTTAAGAGTTGCCGCCGGGCAAGACGTCCGGGTACCACCAAAATGCAGCCGGCCAAATCGAGCCGCTGGTTGTCGAGGTAATGTTCGGCAAGGTGCTTGGCCACCGACGGTAGTGCCGGTTGGTTCCATCCCAGGTAGATTTTTTGGATTGGCATCGCACCACACTACTTGCGTTATCGTCGGAATCCATAAATTCGAAAACTTGCGTAGTGCCCCTGTCGGCACTGGCGGGTACTGCGACTAATTTTTCTTTATTGGGGTGTCGAAATGGCCTGCTTATCCGGCCCCCGGTCACCGCCATCTGGTTCGGTCAAATTCTCGCACTTTCTGGAGGCCCTTTCGAGACCCCTGTTGTCTTGCGACAATAGAAGCCGGTCCTTAATTTGTACAGAACCCCCAGAATGAATGTGAAATGACTATTTCTTTCAGTAGCTTTGCCTCTTCGGTTACCGTCGAAACTGCCTTCACCGTGCTGGCAATCGCCAAACGGCTGATTGCCAATGGAAAAGATGTGATTGAACTGGAAATTGGCGACAGCCCTTTTCCCACGCCCCAGCGGGTGGTGGATGCGGGCGTTCAGGCAATTCAGGCAGGAAACACCCATTATGGCCCCTCGCTGGGGTTAACCGAGTTTCGAGCTGCAGCAGCAGATTATGTTCGGCGCGAGTACGGTTTGGAGGTACAGGCTGAAAATGTGGTCGCTGGGCCGGGGGCCAAGAATTTTGAACAGCTCTTCTGCGAGGCTTTTTTGAATCCTGGAGATGGTGTGTTGGTCTTCAGCCCGCACTTTCCAACCTATGTGCCCAACATTGATCGTCGTGGTGCGCGGGCGGTCCTTTCAAGTTTGAAGCAGGCCAACGAATTTCGACCGAACCTTGAGGAGGTTGAACAATTTATTCGGGAGGATCCCAGCCCACGTGCCATTTTTCTGAACAGTCCCCACAATCCAACAGGCGGCATCACCCTCCAGGAAGATCTGGAAGGCCTGGCCGAATTGATTCGAGATACTAATATCGCCGTCCTCAGCGACGAACCTTACGACCGGATGGTCTGGAGTGGTGAGCATCGCAGCCTGGCAGCGATCCCCGGCATGCTCGATCGAACAGTAGCCGCTTACACATTCAGCAAGTCGTTCAGCATGAGTGGTTGGCGTTTGGGTTTTGCCGTAAGCAGCCCTGCGATCATTGAAATGCTGGGCAAGCTGACCAATAGCGCACTTTCGTGTGTTGCCCCGTTTACTCAACTGGCTGGTGTCGCGGCGATGCAAGAGGCGTGTGATGAGCGGGATCGGCAGATGGAGGAGTTTCGGCATAAAGTCGTCCGCCTGGTCGAGCGGCTGAATCGGGTCGAAGGAATCACTTGTCTGGTGCCCGGTGGCAGTTTCTATGCGTTTCCTTCAGTGGCCCCCATTTGCAATCGCCTCGGGATCACCTCACAAGGCCTGGCCATCTATTTGCTCGAGGGCGCCGATGAGGATCGTGGCGTTGCCTGCCTGGGGGGCGAATCGTTCGGTGAAGCAGGGGCCGGATTTTTGCGACTCAGTTGTGCCGAACCCGATGAGCGACTGGCCGAAGCGGTCACATTTATGGCCGATGCTTTCGGTCGCACCGACCGGGTCGAAAAATTTCTGGAAGACCGCAGCGAGTTCCGGCTCGCCAAGCCGTACGATCTTGACTAAAGCGTCTTTCAGAGTGTTGTCACACATATCAAGAATCCAAGATCGGCTTTGCCTATACAACAGGCCGCGATTGGATTGAGTACACGACTGCGGCCAGTTCCTCGTCGTACAGCCTTTACGCGATTTCCAGCAGGATCATGGCTGTCCCCGAACCGGGTTCCTTTTGCCTGCTTGTCCTGGCAGGATGGGTCGCATCTTGATGGATGTCAAACCGAAAACAGTTTGCCTCATCCCGTACCGAGCCGGTGGCATCTCCAGGACGGGCTTCCGTGAACTATCCGCTCAGCCCACATCAACCCGCCTGCCCAACTCAGCACTTTGGACGACTGCTTCGGTAAACTGCATGTAACGAACCCCGGTGGCAAAATCAGTCAGTTCCACCTTTTTCTCGCCACGAATCGCCTCGATGAAATCGCGCTCAACACGCCACGCGTAAGCTTCCTCCGGAGGAATTTTGACCTCGGCCAGCGATGGGCTGCCAGCTTTTCCGGCAAGAAGCTTGTTCTCCGAGCTGATCAGGTACTTGATGGTGCCTTCGCTGCCAAAGAACTGAACCTGGATCCCGGCGGCGAAATGGGTTGCACTGCTTAAGTGATAAAGTCCCAAGGCACCCCCGTCGATTTGGGTAAGCACATGCACACTGTCGGGCCGCTCCACCGCAACCAGTTCACCGCTTGCCGGATCGGGCCGTTTCTGAGTAAACGTTTGCGCCTGGGCCAGCACCGATTCGGTTTTTGGGATCCAGCGACTTACCGCCTCGTGCAGAATTCCCAAGGCCAGCACATTTTGACCACTCAATTCCGCCGACTGGCGCCAGTGCAGTGGTGTATCAGGGTTGGCAAAAGCATCGTCGGTAGCAATGGCAACCACCTCGCGCAATTCCCCCAAATAACCCTCGTCGACCATGCGACGGATCGTCAAGAGCGCATCAAAACCCAGGGGGCTGGGCACAATTTGCGCGACCAACTCCGGGCGTTGCTGGCTGGCGGCAAGCATCTGGCGGGCTTCCTCGAGGTTGCAGGCCATCCGTGCTTCGGTCAGCACATGTTTACCGGATCCGAGTGCGGCCAGCGTGATAGGGCAGTGTAAGTAGGGCCAGGTGCCAATCACCACAGCGTCCAACTCCGGATCGGCCACAAGTTGTTCCCAGTGGTCATAGGTCTTGGGAATGCCGAATTCCTTGGCGACCGCAGCGGTCGATTTGGTACTTCGGTTGACGACGCCGGTGATTTCGACATTTTCACACTCCTGAAGTCCGGGCACGTGCCGCAGGCGACAGTTTGCGCCCAGTCCAATAATGCCAATGCGAATGGTCTTCATGCAGAAACCTCGTGCCTGGTGGTTTTATGGCGATGACAGGTTGCAACTTTTATACTGTAAAAGAGCAGGGTCTTGTCTACCCCTGCCCCCCCGTCGCTTTTCCCAAGTGCTTGATTTTACTTCGGTAGCGTATCCGAGTTGGGTTCAGCCACATCGTCGGCCCCCGTAATGGCTGATATGGTATACCATAGGTCCTGTACTCAGATCTCCAGCCCGGTTCACACCGCGAATCCATTTATGAACGTTCACAAAGCAGAAGCGATTTCAGGTGAACTTGGTGACGATGCCATTGGGCAGTTGCTTGACGAAACCCTCGAATCGGTGGACCAGGTGAAGACAGCCCTGGTCATCCATCCCGATTACTCGCGGCACGATTTTACCGACCGACTCTTCGGCGAAATTTATCATCGGCTGCAAAAAAAAGGCTTGCAGCGTCTCGACACGCTCAATGCCCAGGGCACGCATCGGCCGATGTCCCAGGACGAGCTCGCTGAGAAACTCGGCATCGCTGGCCAACCGTTGGGAAAACTGGGAAGCATGTTCAACCACGCTTTCGACCAGGTGGAAAAACTTGTGGAGCTTCCAGAGATTGTGGCAGAATTTGTGGAGGAGAAGACTGCCGGGCAACTCACAACCTCTATGCCTGTGTCGGCCAACAAGCTGGTGACCGAGTCCTACGATCTGATCCTGGCGATCAGTGGGACTGTCCCGCACGAAGCGGCTGGTTTTTCGGGTGGGACGAAGATTTTCTTTCCCGGCATCGCCGGGCCCGAAGTCATCGGGCTGTTGCACTGGGTTGCCGTGTTGATTGGCGCACCCAGCATTATGGGAAAGGCCGATAATCAGGCCCGGGATGTAATCAATGAGGGAGCCCACAGAATTTTCGAGGCCATTGGTGATACGCCTGTCGTTTCGCTGAACATGGTTTATTCTGAACAGGAAGGCTCGGTGGTTGCCAAGGGACTCTACGCGGGCCATGGATTCCATGGCTTCCTTGAGGCGTATCAGGCTGCCGCCCAACTGTCTTCCCAGCTGCACATTGTCTATCTCGACGCGCCCCAACAGCTGGTGGTCCAGCAAATCCCTGCCATGTATGACGAAATCTGGACGGCTGGGAAGGGCTCGTACAAATTGCAACTTCCCGGAGTCCTGGCCGAGGGCGCCGAAATTGTGCTCTACGCGCCTCACATCGACCAGTTCCACTCCCACCCGAAAATGGACGAGGCCATCCGCACGATTGGATACCATGGCCGCGATCGGGTGCTTGAGTTCCTCGAGAAACACCCAGAGTTCGACAAGAATGTAGCCGCCCACGTCATTAATCTTCGGGGGCATGGGGTTCTTGAAAATGGCATCGAAAAACATCCCTTTGAGGTCACACTTGCCACCGCCATTGGCCGGTCTGAGTGTCAGGCTGCGGGTCTTGGTTACCGGGATCCAAAGAGTTTGGACCGCGAGTCTATAGAAGCCGCCGGTGGCCTCTGGATTGAAGAAGGTGGCCAGTGGCTTTATGCCAACCGCCGCCAGACTCCCTCGGTCTGAAGCGGGTTTATTTTTGCCCCAGCCACCGGAGGTGATTTTTATCGGGGCGGTTTGCCCCTCAAAAACGTGCCGTACCTCTTTGCTGACGACTTTTCCACGTGCCGGCTCAGCTGCCGGCCGCCTGGTGCCGCCTCAAGAAAAGCCAGCCAGCCAGCAGGAGTGCGACGATCAATGCGCCCTGGGCCACCACAAAAGTGTCGTAGTAGTCCATGCCCAGTGACAACAGTCCCGAGAGTCCGTAGCTACCTGCGGCCAATCCCAAACCGAAGCCAAGTGTCAAAATTCCCCAGTAATGTGGATGTTGCCCACTGCCGATGAGTTCACCTGTGCGGACTGACGAAAGGGCCACGCAGCAGAGCAGGAAAAAGCCAATCATAAAAGCCGAAATCGACACCACCATGACACTGGTGGTCAACAGCACCATCGCCACGGCCACTGCGCCTAGCAGGTAATTGACCAGCAGGCTGAGCGGTGTGCCGAGTACACGGGCGATTACGCCGCTGGCCAGAGCTCCTAGCAGGCTCCCTGCACCAATGAGGCTGAAGAGCATACTGCTTTGAGCGGTCGTAACACCGAGGTCACGGTGCAGGTAGTCGGTCAGAAACAGTCCGTGGGGCGTGATGCCGATGGCGGCGAGGAAATAGGCCACCCCTAGTAGATAAAGTGACCCGACCAGGCCCCGTGCTAACGGCTCAGGTCGCGCCCGATTGCGGTTTGACTGGGTCGCTGCAGTACTTACCAGGGGCCAGGCAATAACCGCAGACACCAATGCCAGAGCAGCCTCAAACAGCCAGCCCCACATCACGGAGTGGCTGAGAAACAAGGGCACCAGCAGGCTTACCAACATGATGCTCCCCCCCGCCCCGGTAAAGACAACGCCACTGGCAACCTTCTTCCAGTTTTCACTCACGTGCGCCAGAGCGACCGAAGGAGTGTGGATGACCAGCGATGCCCCGCCCAGGCCTGTCACGGCCCGACCGAATGCCAGCCACACAAAGCCCAGGTCCCAGGCACACATCACGAGCCCTCCCACGGAAATCACCAGCGAGAGTCGTAACAACAGTCGCACGGAAAGGTAAGCTGGCAGAAAAAGTGCTGCCAGACAACCGACCAGGTAACCCAGGCAGTTGAAGCCTCCCAGGTATCCGGCGCCGGCCTTGGTGACCCAGTGTTCGTCGATCAGGGAAGGAATCAGCGGCGTGTAGGCATAGCGGCAAAGGCAGAGCCCAATGGCGATCATCCAGAAACCAGCCAGCGTGGCGTAAAGAGGATGTTTCTTCATCGGTCGATTTGCTACAGGGTGTACCTGATGAGAGTGGTATTTGTGGAGCGTGTTATTGACTGGCCACTCGCTTTAGAGGAAGTCTAAATGCAGACGGAGCGCATGTTCAACCCGGCGACACCCCTGTTTGCAAAGAGGCAACCTTTTTAGAGGCCGGTTGCGCCGGGCGCGACCTGGGGCAGTGCCGGTTCAGTACCTGGGTGGGCTTATTTTTTTTGCTCCGGTGAGCGACTCCGGTTTCACCTCCACCCTGGGAATCGCAGCAGCGCGGCGGGTGCTTTGGGCGTTCTGATCACGTACAGGCCAGGCGCTTTTAGCAAGGCTACCGCTGGCGGTCTTGAAGGCATAGACCTTCTTGTCCCGTGACCCGACCTAAAGGGTGCCCATCGGTCCCGATGGGGGGCGAGGAGAGCACTGGAGCTTGCGTCTTGAACTCCCAGAGGACCGTACCGGGTTTTTTGGCGGTTTAGTCCCGGGGGCAGGGGGTTGCGCTATACTCTGACCAGGGTGGTGCGGGAAGTTGAATTCAGGTGATAGCTTATTGCGAAACTCAAGGTCCGTGACCGACTGGTCTCGTCCATTCGATTGAGTACTACCACACGGATTTTCGACCCCTTGCACAACACCTGGTTCTCATGGACCTCCGGTGGGTTGGCCAGACGAACTCAGGGCAACACGAAAACCGTTGACGGGACCTCGGAGCGACGGCATGTTCGAGTTGCGGTACGCCGAACGACAACCTGCAGCATAAACACGCCAACCGCCACCACGGACGACGCGGCCCGCGTCCAGAATCCGGTCGAGCGGATTCCCTGAGTCTTCACTGGCCGTACCGGGCGCGGGGTTAATCGGATCGGTGACGGCCTCGGCTGTATACCTGGCATAGTGATCCTGACACCATTCCCACATGTTCCCGTGCATGTCATACAAACCCCACCCGTTGGGCTTTTTTGTGCCGACAGGATGAACGCGACCGTTGCTGTTACCAAAAAACCAGGCGTACTCACCGAGTTTTGAAGCATCATCCCCAAAGCAGTACTCCGTCGTTGTGCCAGCTCGGCACGCGTACTCCCACTCTGCTTCCGTTGGAAGCCGGTAAACACGGCCCGCAGATCGCTCCTCAGGCATCGCCGAAAGCTTCCCACAAAAGTCTACCGCGTCGGACCAGCTCACATTCTCTACTGCATTCGTTGGACCCTCGACATTGCTCGGGTTCATTCCCATTACCCGCTCGAATTGTTCCTGTGTCACCTCGTAAACACCCAGATAGAACGGCTTGGTCAGTGTCACCTCGTGGACAGGCGTTGTCGTCCCCGGGATCTTCGTTTTAACTTCAGAACCCATCATAAATTTTCCGGGTGAAATCAGCTGGAATTCCATTCCGATCGAGTTTTCCAGGGAACCTTGCCCCGATCGAGGGGGAACCTCGGCTGCCGGCGGCCGGGCTGGTTTTTTTGGGGTCCCGGAACATCCCACAGCTGCAATCAACATCACAAGTAGCGTCATGCGCATATCAAAATTCTCTAGAGGTTGTCGTGAGGCGGTTGGGGTGGTTTGTTGAGAGAGCTAAATCGCCGTCAGATAGTCTACCATAAGACCGAGTACGTTTTGAACTTGGCAACGGGCAAACCTGCTTTGTTTGCACCATTTCTAGAGAGGCAACCTTCTTAAGGAGAGGTTTTGCCCGGCGTAAGAGGCTGAAACGCAAACGGCAAAAAATAAGCCACGGCTTCTCGCAGGTTGAAAAGAACCGATAAATAACCGACCGGCGCTTGGCCAAAAGGTATCCGCAGGAAAAATCCTGTTTTCCAGCACCATTTCTGCAAGCTCTGGGTTCAACAGAACTGAACGGGTTGAAGCCTTTTAAACCGCCTGGCTGATCGGGGTGTTGATCCTCTGGCAGTTGTCAGAGATCACAGGTTGGCAACCGTCGACTTTTGCCACGCGTGGTCATTTACAAACCGTAAATATTAGTGGTAATACAGTGGTTCCAGGATGGTTTGACGGTGTGCTTTCCGCCGTTTTCCGTGCACACCTGGTATATCGCGGCGCAACAACACACCCGCCCGATCCACCGCGAAGAGGCCCCAATGAAGCAACTGCTCTTGAATTCTCTATTTGCGCATTTCTTGATGCCTGCAGTAGTTGCGGTAAGCTTTGCCCAAAAAATGCCGACCAGCGACAACCGGGCTGCCATCGGCCAGGCGGCGCAGGCCTCTGTGAGGGCGTACAACAATCACGATGCCAGGGCGCTGGCCGACCTGTGGTTGTCTGACGGTCCGCCTGGAGGAACCTAAGGAGACGAAAGAGTCCGCATCTTCGATTTGTTCAGCCCGCTTAGATGATTACAGCCAGGAGTATTTAACGATGCCGCAATCCGGATCCCAACTCGCCTTACTTGGTGGCAAACCCGTTGGCAAAGTCGAGCCGCCGCGATTCCCGGTATTTTCAGCCCGGGCCCGCCGCCGAGTCGCGCAGCTTCTTGAGCAAAGCAAGGTGCTTGCCTTTGATCGCAACGTTCCTGAAGTGCGTGAGGCCGAGCATGCCTTGTCCAAGTACCATGATGGTCGGCACGTACTGAGCCTTTCGTCGGGTCACGCATCCCTACAAATGGCATTGGCCGGTTTGGATATTACCGACGGCGACGAGGTGATCACCAGTCCATACTCCTACGCTGCCTCGACGTCGTGTATCCTGCACCAGAATGCCATTCCAATTTTCGCTGATGTCAACCGAAATACCGGGCTGATTGATGCCAAGGCAATCGAAGACCGGATTACCTCCCGCACCCGCGGTATCCTTGTGGTGCATCTGTACGGACATCCTTGTGACATGACGGCAATCATGCGGGTGGCCAATCGCCATGGTCTTCCAGTCATTGAGGATGGCAGCCAGGCCCACGGTGCGACCTGGAAGGGCATTGGCGTAGGAAATTTTGGAGCGGCCGCCGGATTTTCCTGCATGGGGGGAAAGCAACTTGCAGCTAGCGAAGCCGGGTATCTTGTCGCCAAGGACGAAGATACCTATTGGCGGGCGTCGCTCTATTGCCAGCACGAAGGACGGAGCACCGAAGAAGGGTTTCCTGACAAGTTTCTGCCTTTTGTGGACTCCCTGGTGTATACCTATCGGATTACCACTCCCGATGCCGTATTGCTCACCGAGCAGCTCAAGAAACTTCCCCGTGAGATTGAAGGACGTCGCCAGAATATTGCTCACCTGCGGTCACGGCTGGCCGATTCGAAATATTTGTCCTGGCCCCAACACAGCAAGTACGGCAATCCATCACATTACATGTGGACGATGAATTTTCGTTCGCAGGCAGCAGGTATTCATCGGGATACGTTTTTAAAAGCAGTGCAGGCCGAAGGGTTGCCGATGGCGAATTATTTGTCCGCCATCATCCCAGCCTCTGCCCGTCTGCAGTGGAAAAACTACCGAGGGCCCCGCCCGCCATGGCTTTCGAACCTGCGGCGATCGAAGGTTGTTTATCGCAGTCAAGATGTTCCCGGCGCCTGTTACAAGTTTGAGCATGCCCTTGAATTGCTGTTCCGTTTCTATAAACCAATGCCGAAAGCCATGGATCGCATTGCAGATATCATCTACAAGGTCGAAGACCAAATCGACGCTTTGCGCACTTATGAAAAGAAGAATCGATCGTAAGGATCGAGATATCAACCAGAAATCAATGCCAGGGGTCCACTTTGTTTTGATGGGGACGAGATTTTCTCGTCAAGCTGGCGGCAACTTCTCAGTTTCCAGCAATCCGTTCCAGAGCAGGGTTGCATAGTAAATCGGGGCATGATCGGCCAGCCCCGCGATTTTAAGGGGCAATTTTCCCATGTCGAAGCGCATTTCACGGGTCATCTGTTGGAGTGCGGTGACAAGATTCTTCGTTCCAGTTGCGAAATTGTCCCGCAATTCCCGAGAGCCGCTTCCGGTAACTTCGATCATGGTTCCACCATGGGTAAAGCCGAGAAACTCTGGTGGTACCAGCGGAACCCAATCCTGGTGATGGACAAATCGATGATAGTTCCTTTGGGGTAGCACACTGGTAAATCCTGCGTCTCCAACACGTGGAGAACCGTAGGTGTGAATTCCCTGGATATGGGTGCTATCGAGATGAGCTGCTGCAAGCGTTGCCAACGCCCCACCCAGGCTATGCCCGGTCAACCAGAGTGCCTGGTGGTCTTGTTTTTTTTGGACGATCGCGTCGATCTGGTCGTTGATTTCAATGTAGGCATTAAGAAAACCGTGGTGCACCCGGCCACCCGCCTCACAGACTGTCGGCAGGAAATGACTGTCGGTCCAAAAATCATCCTGGCACAGGATCACGATCTCGGCACAGTCCAGCAGCGTGTGGGTCTCAAGACGTGTCCCGCGGAACACCACGACAAAAGTCTCGTCGTTGTGGAGCAGCATCCCGCGGTTGTCTGACGGAGTTCCCAGCCAATCAACTTGAAAACCCTGTTTGCGCAAAGGTGATTGATCGATTGCCTGCTCGATGAAATCAGAGGTGCCGTAAACCAGAAAACTGGCGTCGGCAAGCCACCAGCTGTTGACGTGGGAGTGGGATTCTGCCCGAGGTTCGAATGCAAAGCGATCCGCGTGCGCGAAGTAGGGAAAACCTTCTGCGGGGGGGCGTAGCCCCCCAACGGTTTCGGCCGGAAGTGCACGGGGTTCCATGGGCATCTCATGAGAAAAGGCCGCATGGCGGATAACCGCCAGGGAAAAGATCCGGCTATTTTTTAATTCCGGCGGCCACATCAAAAGATCACGGCAACAAACAATCGTGAATATGGTTTTGACCCACATCTCGCACGACCGCGATTTCCGGTCCTGGACCACCAGGCTGAGCCATTCTTTTTAGTGCTTGTAAATTTTATGGCGAGGTCGGTCCGAGAGGATCTGCTCTTTCCCCCAGGTAGTGACGTCTTTGAATGCCTGACTCTGAATAAAGCTCATGAAGGCCTCTTCTTCAGACCATTCGCTGGTGATCAAATAAGAAGCGCTATCGCTGACATCTTTCCATAATGTCGAACTGGTATGTCCGTCGGCAGCTTCGAGTGCCGTAATGACTGCCGCAAATTTTTCTTCGAAGTCGGCCTGTTTGCCTTCAATCACATGGTAGTTCATGCCAACGGTGATCATAATTGCTCGCTTCCTGAATCGTTGAGAGTTCCTCGGATAAACAGCACTTGTCGACTTTGCCCCAGTGGGACCTTAATATCCGTGATCGATTCCGGTGAAGCAAGTGGGCTAACGAAAGTCGTGCCAACCATTCCCCCTGGCTACAAGCTCTCTACGGTGAAAATAGCTCACCGGTTTTGGCGAGTTCCCGTAACATGCCGCGATCTGGGTCAAGGCTGCCAGGCGATCAAGGTGACGATGTACGGCCGGATTGGCCTTGCACCGATCGCAGCATTCGAGTGTATTGGACGGTTGGCGGCTTGGAAGACCGTGCTTTTTACAGTCAGGATCTCCGGTCGGTATTCTGTGGCGAGTTGGGAGAAAGTGCCTACAAAAGGTAAGCCCAAATCGATAGTCGGGAAACCAATGGGCGGAACGCGAGGACCTGTTGCACCTCGCATTTATGGGTTTTACAAACAGGGGCCACGCCTTCAGCAACAGGTCCCCGGAAAGGTCGACTAGGAATATGAATTTTATTTGGCAGCTTGTGTTGTTTGTCCTCATTTTGCTTGGGCTAAATTGGTTCTTCCAGGAATCCCAATGGCGGTTCCACATATCGATTGTTGGCAGTGTGGTCGTCACCTTGATTATCTGGTTTGTTTTTCGGATGATGGGATCCAAGGGTTAGTTGGTCCTGGCCAGGTAAGATTCGGGGGCGACTTCCAACAGCAAAGGTTTTGCAAGCTCTTGATCCTGATGCCATCCACCGGTGCCTGTGTGAGATTCGATTGTGTCGACTGAAACTACCGAAACCAATGAAAACTGGGGTGCGTGTCCAAAATGTGGCACACCCGTTTTGATCAATCCTACCGATGGCACGCTCGAGTCGTGCAGTGAATGTGCTTCGAGAGCATCGCCATGGGGGCTCTACAACGGTTTGCTTTATATTGGCCTGGGCATCTTTGCCATTGGCCTGTTGATTTACGTGTGCCTTGAAATCTTGCGATAGTGCAAGACCGTGCGCCCGAGCTCGCATTGTTCCCGTGCGGTTGTCTGCCTAAGACCGAGCGCCGCTGTTCTGGGCGGTCTTTGCTCGCCACGTCCAGAGTGCCCAGGCGACTGCAGGGGCGAGAGAAACAATTGCCATCGCAAGAAGGATGGTGTGAATCCCAACCTTTTGATCGAGCGCCACCCCGGCAAGTGTTGCTCCGGCCGCGGTTGCCAGGGAAAAACAAGCGAACTCTGAGGCAAAGATCCGCCCTCGCACCTGGTCAGGCGAACGTTGCAGTAACAGCTGTGTCGAAAAAACCCATAGCAGTCCACCACCAGATCCAACGATGAAGGTTCCGGCCAGCACGGCTGCGAAACTCGCCAGAGAGCT
>JAKVCB010000399.1 GCA_022448345.1 Pirellulales bacterium | reverse complement strand
TTTGTTCCACGATGAAGGCGACGCTCGCCAAACGACCGGCCGACTTTCAGATTTTGCTGCTCGGCCTGATTTTGGCTTGCTCTGCGTCCACATTGCATGCCGAGTCGGTAAAGCGCTCGGTTTTTTTGCAGCGAGGTCCGCTACCCGGACAAGCGGTTCCGATCCCCAACCAGCTTTGGCAGCAAGCGATGGTATATGGGCAACCGATCAGTTACCAGTCGCAACTTGGCGTCGATAATTTCCAGGACGCGTCGGACGGCGAAGTGGTCGAGCAATTTACTGATGGATCGTTTGCGGACGATGCGTTTGATTCGTATGGCGCTGTTCGTACCTGGGCTAACGGCGTTCCACCGCGTTTGATCACAGCCCAGCGTTATAGCGATGCCTATTGGCGATTCAATGTCGATCTGTTGAGCTTGCGCCGCTACGATTCGACCGATATTATGGTGACCGGACAAGGCTTTCAAAGAGCATTTCCAACCGGGCAATTAACCGGTGGAACGCGGATCTCTGCCAGCGCGGATCTCTTTTACAGTTTTGATTTGGAGTTCGCATGGCTTGGAAATATTACCTGGTTGGCCAGTAAGACTAATCAATTTAAATGGAATTTGGTGAACGGTGGTGAGGGACAATTTTACCCGGGTACTAATTCAGCAGTTCAAATTAACACGGGTGGAAACTGGACCAATTTGAGGTCCGACCTGAATGCGTTTGAACTCAATACACGGTTCCGCTGGGTTGGTGCAACTTCAGCCGTTACCGGGGCTTGGATCCTAGGCGCACGCTATGTCAATTTCAACGACAGGGTTTGGGTTAATCGCAGCGACGGGGCTGACCTCTCGGCCACCTCCACTGGCCCTCTTGGTCCTGAAACCGTACAACTCGCAACTGTAAGCACGCGAGCAACCAATCATTTGATCGGTTTTCAGGGCGGTGGCGAGTTCTTCTGGGCGATCTGCCGGGGGGTCATGGTTGGCGGGAATCTTAAGGGCGGTATCTACGGCAATCATGCTGTTAATGAATCGGAGCTTGTGTCGATCGAGCAGCCCAATGTCCCGGCTGGGACAATGGAGGTGTACGAGTATTCGACGAATGGGTCGGCCTTTTTTGGAGAGGCGAATTTGATGGTGAACGCCCATCTGGGGAGCAATTGGTACGTGCGCGGTGGCTATACAGGAATTTTTCTGACAGGCGTGAGCTCGGGTGTCACCGCGGTTCAGTCCGATTTTGAAACGGTCTCCACAAACAATAATTTGATTGCCAGTGGTTTCTATGGCGGCCTCGAGTGGAAGTATTAGGCAAGTCGCGGTTCTCCGAGGCCATCTTCGTGCAGCTTCGTGCATTGTGACCGCACATACCCCGACGGCTAGAACCCATTCAGTCGCGAAAGCCGGCGGGTCGCCCCACAAACGGGTTGGCCCGTTTTTCATCGCCCACTGTCGTATTCGGGCCGTGGCCTGGAAGGATCAGTGTATCGTCCGGAAGTGTAAAAAGCTTGGCGTGGATCGCGGCAGCGAGTTCTTCAAAATTACCATCGGCGAAGTCGCATCGACCAATG
The DNA here is from genome assembly GCA_022448345.1 of Pirellulales bacterium. Taxonomy (GTDB): domain Bacteria; phylum Planctomycetota; class Planctomycetia; order Pirellulales; family Lacipirellulaceae; genus JAKVCB01. Next base: position 368 of record JAKVCB010000399.1, on the reverse strand, counting down.
CTGCCCGCAAAGAGCACGTCTCCGCCGAAAACAACCATCGGAGATGCTCCCCTCCAGACAAAAACGATGTGTCCCGGCGAGTGGCCCGGCAGTTCCAGAATTTCCAACGAAAAGCCAGCCACATCAAGCACATCTCCCTCGATGACCGTTCGATCCGCCGGTGGGCTTGTCACAGCCAGGCCGTACTGCGCGGAGAGATTTTGTTGCGGATCGGTTAATTTGATCGCATCCCCCGCACTCACAATGATGGGGCAATCCGGCCATCGAGCTTTGAGTGCATGATTTCCGCCAATGTGGTCACTGTGTCCGTGGGTAATGAGCAGCGCCGCAGGCTCAAGGCCTTTTTGCTCCAGAACCCGAATGATTTT
>JAKVCB010000398.1 GCA_022448345.1 Pirellulales bacterium | reverse complement strand
TACAATTCCTGAGCTACGACGATCGCTATATACAAGCCAACCCGTTCTTCTCTCCGCCGCTGCCAGCAACCAACATCAATGCGGAACCAGCTCTGACCCCATTATTCCGCCTCAGCCCACTCGAGCCGTGGCGCGTATTGCGATCCCGGATTGCAGGTTCACAGCGTCGCAACGACCCCGAAGCGGCACGCTCTGGCGGTGTGTTTACGTCGGCGAGTGGCATTACCGTTTACCGCGGCGATGCGTTCCCCAACAAGTTTTACGGTAATCTTTTTGTCGGTGAGGTCGCCAACAATCTTGTCTATCGCGCCCGACTCGAATCGACCGATTTTGGCTGGCGTGCCTACCGGGCCGACAAAGGCACTGAGTTCCTCGCTTCACGTGACCCGTGGTTCCGACCCGTGCAATTTGCGAACGGTCCCGACGGAGCCCTATACGTAGTTGACATGTACCGTGAACTCATCGAAGGAGCGGCCTTCGTGCCCGAATCCTCGCTCCAGGATCTCGACGCCAGTCGCGGCACCTCGCGGGGGCGCATCTACCGCATTCTCCCTCGAAACAAATCGACAAAACCGCTACCGTCGCTGACCTCCCACAATACCGCACAATTGGTCAAGCTACTGTCACATCGGAATGCCTGGCATCGCGAAACCGCCGCTCGTCTGCTGGTTGAGCGGCAAGACCGTCGCGCCCGGCCGCTTCTCGCGGACCTCGCACAAAATGCCAAATCCCCCACTACGCGTTTGCATGCTCTGTATGGGTTACAGTCCCAGAACTTTCTGAACGAACAGCATGTCGCGGTCGCGTTGCGGGACTCCAGCGCGCGGGTTCGAAAGCATGCCCTGCTACTTGGTGAATCGCATCTACCGGAATCCCTTGAGCTGCAAGAAATCGTGCAAACCATGGCTGACGATCCATCCTCACGTGTCCGTTTGCAATTAGCATTTACGCTCGGATCCAGTAGTTCTTCTTTCCGTTTCAATCCACTGAAACGTCTGCTGAAGAAAAACCCAGAAGCACCGCTGGTCATCACGGCAGTGCAGAGTGCTTTGCGTCACGGTGTGGGCTCAATGCTCTCCCAGCTTACCGGCGATTCTGACGTGGTCCGCGATCCACAACTTCATCCTGTTCTACACAAACTAGCTTCCCAGGCAGGCGCGCAGGGCGAGGAGAGTGAAATTGCAACCGCACTCGAAGCACTCGCACTGTTGGAAACATCAAAACCAGCATTGAGTCGTCAATTACAGCAACGTTTGCTAAGTAGCCTGCCTCCCGACCACAACATCCTGAAAAACGCAACAAGTGACATACCGCAACTTCTGGCAATGCTGCTAGAGCAGGCACAACTGACTGCTCTCAACTCCGCTACAAACCTCGACCTTCGGCTGGAAGCAATTCGTACGCTCGCTATTGGCGACTTGGAAAAAGGAAACAAGTCCGCGGTCTTCGAGCAGCTATTGACCCCCGAACAACCAATCGAAATCCAGGCAACAGCCGCAGTGACCCTCGCACGATTCAAAGACAAGACTGTCAGTACACTCCTGCTCGATGCCTGGCCGCGAATGACACCACGCGTGCGCCGCACCGCGGTTGAGACACTTTTTTCCCGTCCTCACTGGCTGCAAGCACTGTTAGCGGCAGTGCAAACAAACACCGTAGCAGCCAGCGAAATAGACCCCGCTCGAATACGCTTGCTACTGACGCAAGCTACAACGCCTTTAACGGCTCAACTCAATCAGCTGTTTTCACACCAACAGCTCGAAAACCGACAGCAGGTAATCGATCGGTACCAAACCGCGATAGAGAGAAAAGGGAACCCAGTATCTGGACAACTTGTCTTCAAACGCTCATGTGCTTCGTGTCATCGTTTCCAAGGGCAAGGAACCGCAGTCGGTCCCGACCTGGAAACAATACAACAACGACCTGC
>JAKVCB010000397.1 GCA_022448345.1 Pirellulales bacterium | reverse complement strand
AACCCGAGAAGGATGCTAACACGCCCAGGTTCACATGTCACGACATTTTAACGAAAGTGCCCTTTAGGCGGTTTCTTTAAGCGTGTCGTCGTGGCCCTGCGTAACGGGCAGCGGTGACGGCGTTCGCTGGTGCGGGCTCTCTGGTGTTCGGACGATTTGAGGGGCGGACAATGTGGTTGCGCAGACCGATGCTCTTTAAGTGAAAGGTTTGTGGACTAATATAGCGCGCCGCCACACCCAGATTTGCTATAAATTTGCGGATATGACAAATGCCTTAAGGCGATGGTCGAGAGCGATACCTCAAAAAGTTTACCCCACCCCCCCCGGTCAGCACTTGGTTTTCTGTGCGGAGGCGGGTGACCGCATTGAACCATATCCTCGGTGCAAAATTAATAACTTTTTTGAGAGGCCGCAAACACCTCACCTTCACAGAGGCTCTATATTAGGGGCTACACTGCCTGAAGCCTGAACCTTAAACAGAATCCCAAATGTCCTAACTGAGATTAGGAGTCACAGCAGATGCCCAGACGCGACTTTAATTTGAAGCTCGCAGGCCGGAAACAACAAGACAAAGACTACCTGCTGTTACTGTGGAGCGCTCACGAGATTTTCAATGAAGGCGTTAGACAGTTCCAAGAGTTACTTCTCGACATGCGAGGCCGCGCATACCGTGTCCGGCCTGCCACGATCAACGGTGCTAATACAAATGTAGAATAGACCCTCTTTCACTCCCAACAAGAAATGCCAAGCGATATATTCGTGTCACATTTATACGCCATCAAATAGGGTGATGAAACGCCATGCAAAAGCTACGACCTTACATCCTGCCGGGGCTCTTTCTGTTCCAGTTGATAACGGTGGGTCTGCTGCTCGCCACCGCTTCGGAAGAACGCATCAGCAGACATTCCGAGGTGCCTATCCTCGTCATCTTTTGCTCGCAGTTTTTCCTGACTGCCTTGTTTGCCGGATTGGGGTCCGGATCCTGGTCTCTACGGATTCCCAGCTGGGGTGCTCTCGCGACACTCAGCTGGCTTAGCTTCGTATTTTTTATAGTGCGGGTGGGCGGCGCCATAAGTAGTCAGTCGGCGGCATGCAATTTCGCCTTGGCACCTTCTATTTGCTGGACTGTCTTGGTGAGCCTTTTACTCTGCCTACGCGGCATGCCCTTTTTGAAATGGCGATTCGCGTTGCAACCAACGTTGGCCGCCCCCCAGTCAAACCAGCCACACCAGGACTCGCTAACACGTGGCATCCTGGTTGTCATAGCATCCTGGGCCAGTGTCTTGATGTTACTGAAAAGCAGCTGGCCCTGGTCCGCGGCAGCAACAGCTGCCAACAGTTCATTTGACGATCTGCTGATGGCTAGTGGAATGGCGGCCTTGGTCGGCGCGGGGGCACTCGTGGTGGCCGTACTTGCCGTGGGCTTCACCTTGACCCGATTGGCGGACTGGATGTTCTATCGGCGGCGTTGGACACTGCCACTGTTGGCAATCCTGCTCACAGGGACGGCCTGCATGTTACTCTTGAGTTTCGGTGGCCCATTTGTGAACGGGACTGAGAGGCTGTGGGCCCTGCTGTGGCTGCTACTCTGCCTGGCAACACAACCACTCACCACACTCCTGGTCATGGGCCTGGCTGGCTACCGCTTGGCTCCACGCAAACAACCCCAACCGGAGGCCAGCGAATCCTCTCTTCAAGCGGCGACAACGACCGCGGAGAAGCCGCTGACCAACTGGTTTCTGAGGGTGCAGCGTCCCCACATCGCGTCCCTGGTTGCCGCACTGTTGTTCTTCGTTGGTTTTGTGCCGACGGGAGCTTTGAATCGGCATCATCTCACGATTGCTAGGTCACGCGGCATTCACCTAAAAAGTGTGGGAGAATCCACTCGCCTGACTCTGTCGGAATGGGCAACAAATAATTCGTTGCGGG
>JAKVCB010000396.1 GCA_022448345.1 Pirellulales bacterium | reverse complement strand
TCCATCACAACGTGCTGAAGATTGACCCAGCCACACGTAAAGTTACAGTATTGGCCCAACACGACGGCATGAATCAACCTAATGACCTTGCGATCGATGCCAACGGCGTCCTTTACGCCAGCGATCCAAACTGGGGCAATGATACAGGCCAACTTTGGCGGATCGACCCGTCAGGCAAGGTCACGCGATTAGCAGCTGACATGGGCACGACCAACGGAATTGAAGTCAGCCCGGATGGCCAAACACTTTATGTCAACGAAAGCGTTCAACGCAATTTGTGGGCCTTCACCATTACAGCCACCGGTGTAAAAAACAAACGGCTGGTCAGGAAGTTCGACGACTATGGCTTCGATGGCATGCGGTGCGACGTCGACGGAACCTTGTATATCACTCGCCATGGCAAGGGGACGGTGGTCAAGCTAACTCCCCAGGGAAAAATTCTTCAGGAAATCGACGTTCTTGGAGAGCATCCGACAAATATCTGCTTCGGTGGCCCTGACGGCTGCACCGCCTACGTGACTGAAGCAAAACAGCAACGCCTGGTGAGCTTCCGTGTCGACCGGCCAGGCGCTGCATGGCAGCGCTGGCACCCTCGGCAGGAATAAGCTCAGCTCATCCGCATAGTGACCGTTACTGCGCTGAACCGTGATTTTTTCTGACGATCAGTAGAGCATTGAAACATTTGTCCTCGTTAAACTGGTAACGCAATCTCCCTGTTGGGATTTTTTACCCGGCACAGGCCAGCCAACGAAACCGGTCTCACTTACCTCATCAACGGCAAGGCCAACCGAAACCCTTCGACACCGAACAACAGGTCTGCCACCGACAACGGTCACACCGGGAAACCGCGCCTGCTGCACCGCCAACTGTCGGCATACAGGACGACCATCCGCCAGACACAACTTAATCGCCATCACCTGCGAATGGGACTCCAACAAGATCGCTCCAGATGGGAATTCTCGGCGCGGCCCCCAACCGCAGCAGTAATCCGCTGTATCTTCACTCCAATCGCCACCAGCCGAACAGGTAGTTTTGGTTCGAGCGCCACACGCTTGCTCATTGTGCGCGGGCTGAACATGAACGTCCGAAAACAGCAGAAAATCGGCAGTCGCGTGGACGTAAAGTGAATGGACTCCATGCCAGGGATGAAAATTCCTGCCTGTCGATTCACAATTCCCACCGGTTGTTACCAATTACGGTAGCAACCGTGACCGCCACGGTAATAGTGTCTGGCCGGGTGCCAATCATAGCGGCCCGGAGAATAATCAAAATAGTTGCTGTGGCGGAAATAGTGGCCGGGATGCCAGTCGTAATACCTGATGTCGTGCCAGCCATAGTGGATGCCGCGGTGGCGGCGACTATGGTGGTGGCGACTGTGGTGGCGGCCACTGCCAATATAAAAGCCGAACGAACCAGCCGCTTGGGCCTGGGAAACCCCCATGTCAACCAGCCCCAGGCCGATCACGACGGCAAATGCGAGTGCGATTTTCTTCATCTTTTCTTTTCTCCTGTATGCGCTGGACAAAAAGCTGAACGTTCAATAGGTCGGTTGTGTTGCAAACCAGGTCTGATGGATTGAGAATTCGCAAAGCCTGTTCCCAATCCGCAAACTTCCCGAATCGACCGAAAAATCCGGGGGGTGTACGAGAGTCCTCAGTGCCTGCCCCGAAAAAGGCGCCGCAATATCGCGACAGCCTGCTGTCGGTATGACGACAACACGGCTTACTGAATCAGAACTGTTCCCAGGTTGACATCGTGGCAGGACTCGGTCCCACGGAACTTAAGGCGGCGACATCGTTGCTTGTTTATCCTTCAGTACGGATGCCGGTCCGCGCCCAGCGCGGTAGGCAAGGGATGACTTGAAGACGTGGGTGACCAGTTCACCACGAAGTCGAAAAAATCTTGCCGCATCCTAGTGACGCTCAACCA
>JAKVCB010000395.1 GCA_022448345.1 Pirellulales bacterium | reverse complement strand
GACGTTGGGGTTTTTCTGCTTGGCCTGCCCAATCAGGGCACCGATTGCCTTGAGCTTTCCATTTTGAACATCGGCAACGACCTTTGGGTTGTCTGCAAGAAGTGTTTCGCAAAGGGTGCTCAAGTCCGAGGAATTAACTTCCACAATGGCCAGTTTGTCCATGGTTTGGGCAAGCGTCTGGTCACCACTCGAGAGGACCTCAAAGACTTCACGGCCGCGGGTACTAGGGATATCACCCGATTTTATTTTGGCGATCAATTCTGCGAGCGCATGGGGGGGAACGTTAAAGTCCAGGATCGTTTCGTCGCGCTCTTTGAGCAGTCGCAGGACGTCCTGGGTCACCCAGTTTGCAGCCGATTTGCCATCGGTACCCAATTCGACAACTTTGAGGAAATAGTCGACCAGTGGGCGGCCGTGGTTGACTAATACCTCGGCATCGTATCGTGTCAGGTTGTGCTGCTCGGTGAGGCGACCTCTCAGTGCGGCGGGAAGTTCTTCCAGCGATTTGCGCAGTGTCTCCAGTTCGGTATCAGTGACCGTCACTGGCACAAGATCGGGGTCGGGAAGGTAACGGTAATCACTCGACTCTTCTTTGCTTCGTTGTCCACGGGTGACTCCTGCCGGTTCGTCCCATCCGCGGGTTTGCTTTGGTGCGCTGCCAAGTACTTGGCGCGTTTCCTGCCATTGTTGGTACTGCCGGGCCGCCTCGTAATCGAGCGCCCGCTCGACGGCCCGGAAGCTGTTCATGTTTTTGATTTCCACAATTGGGGTGGCGACTGTCCCCTCTTGGGTTGCTATGTGCAAGTTGACGTTTGCATCAACGCGTAAACTTCCCTCCTGCATATTGCAATCGGAAACACCAAGATAAGTGAGTAGAAGTTTTAGCTCGTCGAGAAAGATTCTTGCCTCAAGCGAACTGCGCAGGTCAGGCTCGCTGACGATTTCCAAAAGGGGCGTGCCGGTGCGATTTAAATCAATTTGGCTGTCGCCCTTGCCAGAAACTTCGTCGTGGACACTCTTGCCCGCGTCTTCTTCCAGGTGTGCCCGGATGATACCGATTCGTTTGGGCTCAAAGGATCCCTTCGGATCACAGATTTCCAGGTGCCCTGTTTCGGACATCGGCAAATCAAATTGGCTGATCTGGTAGCCCTTTGGAAGATCAGGATAGTAGTACTGTTTTCGATCCCACTTGGTGAATTTTGGGATTTCGCAGTTTAAGGCGACAGCCGTTTTTAGCGCGAGGTAAAAAGCTTTGCGATTCATCACCGGCAATGTTCCGGGCATGCCGATGCAGACCGGGCAGGTTTGTGTGTTGGGCTCGGCCCCAAAACGAGTGGAGCAGCGACAGAAAAGCTTGCTTTGAGTTGCAAGTTGCACGTGCACTTCCAGGCCGATGACGGTGGTGTACGCGTCGCTCATAATGGTGTGTCGTTGATAGGTGTGTGGTCTGGATCGTAAGTCGTACAAAATCAAAGGTGTGGTGTTCTTTGGGTGTGCCACTCGGTCGCCTGCTCCATCATGTGTGCTCCCTGGAGCAATCGCTCTTCTTCGAGTGCCGGGGCCAGGAGTTGCAGGCCAATAGGGAGCCCAGTCGAGGTTTGGCCGCACGGCAGACTGATGCCTGGGATGCCTGCCAAATTAGCGCTCACGGTGTAGAGGTCAACCAGGTACATGGCCAAAGGGTCATCCGCCATTTCAGCGAGGCGAAACGCGGGGGCGGCCGTCACTGGGCTGGCTATCAAGTCCACCTCTTCAAAGGCACGATCAAAGTCCTGTCGAATCAGTCGGCGTACTTTGAGTGCTTTGAGATAGTAAGCGTCGTAATAGCCGGCACTGAGGGCATAGGTGCCAAGCATAATACGACGTTTTACTTCTGGGCCAAACCCTTGTTGTCGTGTATCGAGGTACATCGATTCAAGCGACTGCCTTTCGACTTCCGAC
>JAKVCB010000394.1 GCA_022448345.1 Pirellulales bacterium | reverse complement strand
CCTTCTGTCGATTTTCTTGGACGTCCTTTTGCAAAAGGAGTTCCACCTCCAACAAACCACGAACTGTACTTGCTATCAACGCTGCACTTGGCCCAGGGCGCAATTCGGCTGGGATTTCCTGCCCGAACACAATCAGGGATCAGATATCGCTTGGGTGGGTTTTCACTGCAATTCCTGTCCCCGGGTTTTTGGATACATGGTTTCTGGGGATGCCCTGGAGCCTTACAAACTCCGTAGCAGCCTTTGTCTGAGCCGCGGCCAGCAGCGTAGGGTGCTGTCGAAACCGCCTTGTGCTTGGCACTTACGCCCAAATCGGTCGAATTCGGCGGCTGGACATGAGAGTTTCCGCCGCCGTCAATTGCGTGAACTGGACGTATGCCCGGCTCCGTAACAGGTCGAATCTTGAGTGATTCAACAACCACCCATTGTAGATCCTCGGCTTTTGCCTCAACAAATATGCAGCAACAGATGGGTATCACAAACAGTGGTAGATTTGACACGTTGCATCATTGATTGGAGCGAAAAAGTGCAGTTTTTTAGATAAATCGGCAAAACTACTGCGATATGCTTATTCATTGGATGTGTGTCGGTTCATGTGATACAACCCGCAGTGATTGGTAGACCTGCACAATCCGTAAACCCGTTCCAACAGTCCGCCCTGTGTTTGGCGGCTAAAGCCTCAAAAAAACGGTTTAGAGAATTGGGCTTCGGTTAAATTTCTGATAGGGCAGTCGAACTCCCGCAACAGTGAAGTGATCGACACGATTTTCGGCTATCGGCTCAAAACCAACCTGTGCTGCCGCGGTCACTACGTCGTCCTGATCTACACCATCGCCACTAACGCCGAAGCCACCAATCAATAAGCGATCACCGTTTTCGCTGAATAAGGCAGCGCTTCCTGGAAAGAAAATCACACCATTTTGATTCGCCAGAGATTCAAAAACCTCAATCGGTTTTCCTGTCTCATTGGTTGCACCATTGATCATAACTTGCGCATCGCCGGGATCACGAAAATTTCGACTCTGATTAAAAGCATCAAAGGCGAGTACGCTGAAGTTATTTCTGCCAGAAGGATTTAAGTCGGGGCTGAACTGGTATACGGCAGAAGGCAATGGCTCTGCATCGATCAGGTTTTCGGCTGTGCCGGGATGAATACCTGGCATACGCAGGATGCTTTGTGGGCCAATTTGCAGACAAAGGGAGCGTTGTTGATCACAAACATTCAGATCCTTCTCGTTCGCCAAGCCGTTCCCTGCTGACGCTGGAATATCAATCCCGCCGGGATAGCGTGGCTCGGACAAGAAACGAAATGTTCGGTTGGTCAATGCGGTTCCCAGCGGAACCGTATCGCCAGTGGGGTCATTGATCGACGTCGCGGTCGGTCCAAATTTCCCATCACCATCGAAGTCAACCCGATCTTCATCTTGCAGATCATCGCCATCAGCGTAATAGGCAGTATTGCGAGCTTTAGCGACCGCAACATCAATCGAGAACACAGTTGCATCTGGCATTCGGAATACGCCGAGAAGCTCGCCGTTGGTGTCAGCTACGGCTAACACCATGCCAGTCGCAACGCCAGGGCGAAAACCATTGTCTATGTCCAAGCGGATAGCAGCTCGAGTTGTTTGTGCCTTTACGACACCATCGCTGATAATACGGTCGACAGCTTCCGCGCTGAGTGCTGAAACTTGCGAATCCCGAGGTGCAATGAGCCAACCCTCAGGTACTGGTTGTCCAGGAAGGAGGCAGTCGTCGGTAGATTGACGGCACACAGTGCCCCACGTTTCTGCAATTACAGCATCATTCGATGTATTTGTGACATTTCTAACCGGGTAAAGTGCTCCGGAAACTTCTCCGGGACCGACCTGGTTTCCGACTGCAATCAACCTATCAATACCCGGCAATCGAAATGAACGATCTGGGTTTGGACCAAAGATTTCAAGC
>JAKVCB010000393.1 GCA_022448345.1 Pirellulales bacterium | reverse complement strand
CTCCCGCGAGTGGCTCGACGGACAGATCGAATACAAATTCTCCTGCCTGCTGTGGAAGCCAGGGAAACTCTGCCATCGTGGTGTCAGAGTTCAGAATCAGTTCGCGTTCAGCCACAATATCGGTTTGTTCTTCAGCAGTGCGTGACGTTTGTGGTCGAGCGGTGAGACGCAGCCGCGCGGTTTGGCCGGAAAGCCCGTTTTGGCGCAGTGAGGCACGCAACATCGTCTGTTCACCGCGGCGTATTTTTGGCTCCATTTGCAGGCTTACTGCCAGGTCAACGGCGGCCGGCTCCCCGACGCCAACCGTATAGACTGGAATGCCCAGCCTGGCTGCCGGTGACCGTTGTGTGGGAGACCCCGCGGACAACGGTAGGGCACCTGCATTGTGGCCAAAATCGCTTACTACGATCAATGCATCGAGCTCACCGGAGCCGAGTTGACGAGTGACATCATTGAGCGCTGCACCGAGAGCGGTAACCTGGCCGCTGGCCGAAAGCTGTTTTGCGATAAACGTGGGGTCGAAATCCGTCTGGCCGTCAGCTTGCAGGCGTAGCTTCCGTAGGCTGCTGGTGGAGTTCCCGGTGAACTGAAAGATCTCGACGCGTGTTTCTTGCCGTTGCAGCTGCCAAAGGAAGTTGTTGCGGTCTTCAACGAGCGTGCCGCGGACCGTATCGAGGCGGGTGGCGGTAGTTGCCGCCGAAGGTGTCGCAGATGGAGCGGCACAATCAGCGATGTCCATGCTGGCGGTTCCATCAAACAGCACGTAAACCAGCGGAGAACGAAGTTGGGCAGTGGTTATCGTAAGGACCGGTTCTGCCAGCGTCAGCACGAGCAGCGACAACAGCAGGCCACGGCAGATACCAAGCAGCACACGTACGGTCCGTGTGCCGGCGGGTTGCCATTTCAGGTAAAAAGTAATGCCTCCGGCGCAGGCCAGCGCCAGTCCGAGAATTGCCCAGAAAACGTATCCTGATCCCTGAGCCCAGTCTGCCGAAAGTGTAATTGCGGCGTGATTGATCGAGGAGAAGTCTTCGAGCCCCAGAAGCCAGGCAAGCGAATTCCGCATAGGTGCCATTACGATCGTGGACGGAGTGTCGGCTGCACGCTAACCGTGCTGGAGTATCTTGTGGACGACTCTGGCTTCGCGCTGGTTGGTGAGGGTTTGTTTTTGGCCGTTGTGATGGAACACGAGTTGTTTATGGTCGATGCCAAACAGATGAAGTAGTGTGGCCTGGTAGTCGTTCGGCGTCACCCGGTCGACTGCCGCCCGGTGACCGACTTCGTCAGTTTCACCGTAAGTCATTCCTGCTTGAATGCCACCACCGGCGAGCCAGGTACTGAATCCCTGCCCATTGTGGTCCCGGCCACCACTGTCGGCATTCCCTTCGGTGACGGGCAAACGGCCGATTTCGCCACCCCAATGCACGATCGTGGTTTCGAGCAGGCCACGTTGCTTGAGGTCTTTGACGAGGGCAGCGGCCGGTTTGTCAGTGCGTTTGCAGGCTGCTGGCAGTGAGTTCTTGAGATTGCTGTGGTTGTCCCAGGGTTGGCCGTTGAGGAAAAGTTGTACGAATCGGACGCCGCGTTCAACCATCCGCCGGGCGATCAGACAACGCGTCCCGTACTCGCGCGTGGCGTTGTCATCGAGACCGTAAAGTGTGTGGGTCGCGGCGCTCTCCCGGGAGATGTCGAGCGCTTCTTTGGCAGCAGTCTGCATCCGAGCTGCCAGTTCATAGCTGGCGATTCTTGCCTCCAGGTCGCGTTCTCCTGGATGTCCTGTGAGATGGCGTTGGTTTAACGCGTTGAGGAACTGAAGATTGTGATCCTGTACATTTCCCCGTAGGTGCAGGGGGGCATCGAGGTTCAAGATTCGTGGCTCTTTGGGACGCAAAACAGTCCCTTGGAATAGCGTCGGCATCCACCCATTGGACCAGTTGTGGGTACTGTC
>JAKVCB010000392.1 GCA_022448345.1 Pirellulales bacterium | reverse complement strand
GCGGTGCAAAATCGCTTTGAGTCCACCATCGCCAACCTGAGCACCACCTCGGAGAACCTCTCGGCCTCCAACAGCCGTATCCGCGATGCAGACTTCGCGGCGGAAACAGCCGAACTGGCCCGGACCCAGGTACTGCAATCCGCCGGCCTGTCGGTACTGGCCCAGGCCAATGCCCGACCGCAGCAGGTATTGCAGTTGCTGCAGGGCTAATAGCCAACCTACTGCAGGAAAACGGCCGGCCTATGGAGGCTGTGTGAAAACAGCCTCCCAAGCTGGCAAAATAACCGCGACATGGCTCGCGGTTATTTTTTATGAGACATCTGGAAGGCACTCCCCGAAGTCAGACGCTTCTGCTTCCGCCCAGCGTCGAAGATTACGTCCCCGAAGATCACCCGGTTCGCGTCATTGATGCCTTTGTGGATTCACTGAACCTGCCTGAGATGGGTTTCAGGAAAGCGCAGACGGCTCACACAGGCCGACGCCCTTATCATCCCGGCGATCTGCTCAAGCTATACATATACGCCTACCTCAATCAGACCAGCAGCACCCGACGGCTGGAAAAAGAATGTCATCGCAACCTGGAAGTGCTCTGGCTGATGAAGCAGCTGGCACCGGATTTCAAGACCATCGCGGACTTCCGTAAAGATAACGGTGGCGCGGTCAAGAAGGTGTGCCGCCAGTTCATTGTGTTCTGTAAACAGGCAGGACTGGTCAGTGGCCAGTTGGTGGCGATTGATGGCAGCAAGTTCAAAGCGGCTGCCAGTAAAGATCAGGCCATCACCCGCAAGCAGTTGGAGAAACAGCTGGGCAAACTGGACCAGAAGATCGATCGTTATCTCGCTCAGTTGGCGGCATCGGAACAAGGTGATGACGCCGACCTGAACCGTGACAAAGTATCCCAAGCCCTGGCTTACCTGGAAACCCACAAGGCGGAACTGCAGGATGAGCTGAAGACGCTGGTCGATGAGGACAAGACTCAGCTCTGTCGTACAGAGCCGGACGCCAAGCTGATGAAATCTGGCCGGGAAGGCACGGTGGTAGGCTACAACGCGCAGAATGCCGTTGACGAGGAACACCAACTGATCGTTCACCACGACCTGACACAGGCAGGCAGCGATAACCAGCAATTGAAACCGATAGCCCAAGAGACCCATGACGTACTGGAGGGCGGACTAGAAACCCTCGTTGCCGATGCCGGCTATTCCAACGATCAGCAGATCAACGAGCTTCAGTCTTCTGGGTACGATGTGGCCGTGCCATCGAACCGGGCGGTCAACAATCAGGGAAGCGGCGAGTACTTCCAGAAAAGTGACTTCACCTATTTGCCCGAAGAGGACGCTTACCGCTGCCCTGCTGGAGAGCGGTTGCTTCACAAGACGGTGAGCAACAAGGATCGTCTGCATCTGTATGCGCGTTCAGGCTGCAATCAATGCCCGCTACAAAGCCAATGCACCAAGGTGGATCGACGCTGGGTCACACGCCACTTCAATGAAGAGGCTCTGGAGAAAGCAACGAAAGCCGCCACACCTGAGCGGATGATCCGTCGCATGGCTGCCGTTGAGCCGACCTTCGCCACACTCAAAAGGCTGCTGAATAAAGGGCGATTTACCTGCTGGGGTCTGAGTTCTGCCAGTAGTGAATACAGTCTGGGGGTTCTGAGTTACAACCTGATGCGGGCGATCAACGTGCTGGGCGTGAAGGGCATGCTGGCAAGGCTGACTTGAGGCACTTACGCCTCTCTATCGCATGGAAATATATGCTGATTGAAAGCAAAAATGCCCCGGACGATGTCCGAGGCATTTTGTGGGCCTGCTCAGAAGCTATGTAAATCGAGTTTTTACACAGCCTCCTATGCCGGCCGTTTTCGTTTCAGACGAATAATCACCAAAACTGGCACACCCTTCGCAACATCTCCCTCAACTACCGCAATAAGCGTCAAATAACTGCAGACTATTGCC
>JAKVCB010000391.1 GCA_022448345.1 Pirellulales bacterium | reverse complement strand
GAAAACCAGCAATCATGCCGCAACCAATAATGCCAAATCCTGTTGCCATGAGGTGTATCTCCGTGTGGTGGTTCAGTTTGTGCTAAGCCGCCATTATAGGTCTCACGGGAAAGCGGGGAAGAGGGATCCCGGATAGTCGGGGAAATGGTGCTAGCTGATTTGGGTACCGAAATAAGCCATCGTTAAGCTGGCGGTGTTCAGTGCCATGTGAAGGAGTATGCAGGGAAGCAGGCGGTGCGTCTTGTGGTAGAGTAGGCCGAGGCCCAGTGCTAAGACAAATATTGCGATCCATCCGCCACCGTGGTTGAAATGTGCTGCGGAAAAGAGGGTCGAGCTTCCTAGGATCGGCAGGCAAGCCATTTGCAACGGCAGTCTCTGTTCCACAGTGGTGGGGAGCGAGGGCTGTTCGTCGTCGGCCTGCCGGAGTTGTTCGTGGCGGTTTATTAACTTGGCTTCCAGCCATCCCTGCAGAAGACGCCGAAAGAAAAATTCTTCAGCTATTGGTGCAACGATGATTGCCGTAAAGCCGAGGGCCATCCAGAGTCGTGGGCTGGGGTTGTCAAAGAGGAATCGTAGCAGCGGATGCTCGTACTGCATGCCGGGAATCTGCACGACGATCGCCTGAACCAGGAACACAGTAGGCAGGCACAGAACACTCGCGACGCAGGCTAGTTTTACGTCTCTTCCTGCCGAGGTGAAATTCCAACCTGCACGAGACCGCGTTGCTAGTGAGAGCAGGCCAGTTGCGATGAGAACGGAAAGCAAAGTGCTACAGCCGGTAAGCCACAGCTTGCGTTCTTCTGCCAGGAGGCTGCTCAACGCCGCAGAGGCCTGGGCAGAGAGGAGGGAGACGGAGGTAACAACTGGGTGGTTGAGCGAATAGGATGAGGTTCCGGTGGCCGCCACGGAATGGTATGTCGCAGTTGGTGGGAAATTCCAATCGAGAATGAATTGGGCCAAGGGGATCGCGAGCGAAACAGAGGCCGCGTAGAGCACGAAAACACCCAGGATTTCTACCATTCCCCAGTTTGCCGGGCAAAAAGGGTCTTGCCCAAACAAATGGGTGCGGCGGTCTGCGCTCGCGAGGTACCCGGCCCAGCCGGCCAGCACGAAAGCAAGAAGTGCGGCAAGCAAGTAGGTCATGATTTCTGTTGGTTGTCAGTGCGGACACCCGAACCCAGGATGCGAGCAGCGGATCGGACGTAGCCGGCGCCAGAGTAAACCGTGAATGCCACCGTTAAGACGATAAACGCGATAAGCGTATTGTTGACCCATGCGGGGACGCTTTTAGGCTCATTGGTCAGCGCTATCATGGCTGCCACTGCGGCGACGCACTGAAATACCATCTTTAGTTTGCCGGGCATCTTTGCTGAGAAATCGATCCCTTGCTGCTCAATGTAGCTACGCAAAACCGTAACCAGCATTTCGCGCGCGGTAACAAGCACGGCAAGCCAGCCTGCTATGCGGATTGGATAATTAACCATCGCCTCGGCGAGCATGATATAGGTTCCGCAAATGAGGACCTTGTCGACGAAGGGGTCGAAGATGCGCCCTAGCTGGGTGACTTGGTTGTAGCGTCGGGCCCAATAGCCATCGATCCAGTCGGTAGCTGCAGCGAGGATAAAGAGGGTTGTTGCTGCGGTATACCGTTCGAGTGGTATTAGGACAAAGACTGCAATCGAGAGGAGCAGCCTCATGGCTGTCAATTGGTTGGGCACATTCCAGTTGCGAACGGGTGTCGTGTTCTCGTTTTCGCTCATCGTGATTGTCTTTGCTAACAATTTGCGGGGATTTGTCTGGCGGTGGTGTGTCCTTAGCGTGCTGGACCTACGGCGACTGCGATGAGGTCGTATTCTTGGGTCGCGACGACCTCCGATGTGACAATGTTACCAACCCGAAGCCCAAGGTCGTTGCCTGTCACGTAGGCCAGAGAATCAACGTCTGGGGCATCGGCCATCGTAC
>JAKVCB010000390.1 GCA_022448345.1 Pirellulales bacterium | reverse complement strand
GCGATGCATTGTCGGCCTGGTGCTCTACCTTGATTGACCTTGGGTATCGTGGAGAAATGGAGTGTATTGTCGCGAAGATTTTCGGCAGTGAGGCTCAGAAGGAAGCTGCGATTGAGTTGTTGATGAAAACACATGGGGGACGATCGTTCTTGCACGGCCATCTGTTTGGCGACAACGTCCACGAATATCTCGCTCCTTGTATCTACGAAGGAGAAGGGGAAATGTTGGGGATGGCATTTCTCAAATCGTTGGTGAAACAGCACGGCACAACATTTTTTGAGCCGATAGGACGGGCACTCGCTGAGATGGGAGTGCAGCGTCCGCGTTTGGGGGATCCACGCCATTTATGGAATTTGCGGCGCCCGTTGACCGCGTATGCGGCTTGGTGGGCAGGGCGCTGGATTCCAGGCTCGGCGACACCAACACCAGCATTGCCCCCTGAGTTACAAGAGCATGTTTCGTTTGCGACGACACAGTTGCCCCGTGCAGCACGGGAAATTAGTGGAATGATGCGCAAGCATCAGCTTAAATTAGCGGACCGGCAGTGCCGCATGTCGGAAATGTCATCCCGCGTTCAAAAACTTGTGGTGATGTTGTGTACCGCTCTGTACGGAGCAGATCAGGAGGACGAGATTGTGCGCGCCGCTGCTGATGTCCTATGTCAGGACTTGCGGCGCGAATTGACGGGTGAGCGTCCCACGGATCGTTACTACCGACAAGTGACCCGCTTAGGTGAGTCGATTGTCGATGGTGGCTTTCGATCAATTGCCAGCTTGCAGGCGGAGGAAATCCTGATGCCGTATGAAAAATTAGACGCACGCCAGGCAAAGTGTTGAGGGTTTCAATCGCACGACAGGATTTCAGGTGTTCTCACGCGATGTGCTAAGAAACGCCCGCCACTGGGATTCCAGCAGAGCAAGATTTCCAGGGAATGAAGAGGTGAAATCCCTTCGCCTGGTCGCTGCCGCGTAGGGAGTGAAGCGGGGACGCGCGGCAACGCGTTTGAGAAAGCCCTGGTAACGCATGGGATAAGTTCGTATCAGGAATCGAGTCAGGGTCGCGGACTGCGTGTACGCTAGGTCTGGCATCTGCTGAAATATAGCGTCGCTGCTGATGAGGAGTTCCAGCGACAGCTTGCCGGATCCAGGTCTGTTGCTTCTGTTGAGAAAAGCAGTTTTCAGCGGGGAGGACTCAGATTGACTGTCTCTTGTTTGAAAATCCACAGGTTGCTGAGGCATCTCGAAAAGCATGGCCAATCCCTCCGCCAGCCACCTGGGGGTTGTTCCGAAGCGTTGGTGAATCCCGGTATTGAATGCCAATTGGTGGGTTGCTTCGTGACGCAGGGTGACGTGAGCAGGGAGAGGAAGTTGTCGGGCTTGTCGGGGGGAGTCATGAATCCAGATGCGGTTTGACCGATCGCAATAGTAGCCGGCAATTTTCCGCGGATCCGTATGGCCATTCAGGGCCGCAGCTTGTAACAGAGCTGCTCTGTTGGGCAATACGATCACCACCAAGGGGAAACGTGTTTTCGAAAGTGGGTATTCGTGATTTTGAAAGAAACCATGGAAGTCGGAGTAGAGACGTTCCAGTGGTTTGCTCCAGCGGTTGACACTGTTTGCGGGATGCACGACCAGGTAGTGTTCAGTCGCCGTGATCAAGAACCGTGAATTGAATTCGGTGCGTAGTTGTTGCCAAACCTGTTGTTGTGTGGAGGCAATCAGTTCGCCATTGAGTTGCCCAAATCGTTGGACCGTATTGGGTGAGAAGTCCCTGCGTGCGCCATTTGCGGTTAGCATCGTGACACGTTGGGTGGACCAATGGAGCGGTGTGCCTGTGATTCGGTCGTTCTGGAGATGAACTTCAATCAACGGTTCGGCAGATGAACCAGCCTGTAAGAGCAGGCAGACGGTAAAGAAATGCCAGGTTGTTATGCCAGCCAGGTATTTCATGCGGGCTTCGTGTTG
>JAKVCB010000039.1 GCA_022448345.1 Pirellulales bacterium | reverse complement strand
TTCCCGACGGTCTGCTCACCACATCAACCCAGGAGGTGACAGAACCAACCAGCTTCAGTTTGGCGATGGTTGGATCAAGGGCTGCCGCGTGCAGTGCGGCAGGCCCGGCGGCGCCCTCGCCAATCAATTCGATCGCAGCCGGGTCGACATCGTCACGCGACACCAGGAAACGAACGGCCGCGAGAATGTCTTCGGTCCGTTGGCCCAACAGGGGCCGTCCCAGGTTTTGGGCCAGCATGGCTGTTTCGTAGTCGGTTCCGAAGTAACCACGCGAAAAGTCGGGTGCCGTGGCAGCCGTTTCGCCAAATCCGCGGACATCCATGCTCAAGACCATCTTGCCATTGGTGAGATGGTCACTCAGTGCAGCATGCCGAAAAATGTCCTCACCGGTGGTCATGTCGTCCGGTTTGCCTTTGCCGGAAACGTAAATCACGACGCCGCGACGATCGGGGCTTTCGGCCATCGGCTTCATCAAAAGTGCAGGGACTGGGACTTCGCCTTCGCGCTCCAGGACCAGCTTTTCGATCGTAAAGAGGGTTCCGTTCTGGGCGGTGGAGTGGGCAATTCCGGTTGATGGATTGGTGCCATATCCCAACTGGACCTCATCTTCGGTCGGGACCATGCCGCGACTCGTGACCTGTGGCTGGTTGACCGGTAGGCGAATTCCAGCGAGCCGCTGAACTTCTGCGAGTGCCTCACGGGTAGATGCGTTGGTGCTCCAATGCGATTTGCGCGCCGTCTTGAAGGCGTCGGCCCGTTCACGGTTGAGCTCGTAAAGGCTCCTGCCCTTGAGTTCCCGCAGTACCTGTCCACCGGAGGTGCACTGGAGAGTTTTGGCATCCTGAACTTCCATCTCCGGTTCGACCGGGTTGTCATCTTTTCCTAACAGGTGGCGGCGCAAAAACCGCATCGCGGCCTGGCGGCGGGGCAGAGAAAAACCGTGCTTGTCGGGGTACTCGAAGTATTCGACATTTTGACCAACCCCCAGGAGTTCGTAGAATCGTTGCGCCTCGGCAAACGTTTCTTTGGAACCTTCAATATCGAATTCGTCATAGGTCGCCAGGCACATCAGCACGCGCCGTGGTGCCGCGAGCGTGAGAAAATCGGCATGTTCAATTCCCATGGCGGTCTGGTTGGGAAAACTCTGCTCAGCATCCTGCGGACCGATCGTCTCGAACATTTTCTCCTGGGTGGTCAACCAGCAACTCGGGGCGGCAGCCAGGATCCGATCGTCAAACGCCACCAGGTACGCAGACAGGGTTCCTCCGCCCGAATTTCCCGTGCAGCCAATTTTTTGCCCGTCCACCTCGGGCCGACTTAGAAGGTAATCGATTCCGCGCATGCCGCTATGCATCATGTGGTTGGCCGCTCCCAGGCCGACGAGATTTCCTGCGACCCCGGCTGCATGATGTTCGATGGCAGGACCGACGGCCGGACGACCGTGGTCATTGAGGATTTGCCGCCGCTCCGCCTGGCCAATCGGATCGTAGATCAGGGCCGCCATTCCGTTTTTGGCCAGCGAAATACAGATCTTCTGGTAGCTCGGATACGCTTTGCCCAGGCGGCTGTGACCACATGGCACCAGTACGCCGGGAACCGGTGGATTGGTCTGTTCTGGCAAATAGAGGTTGGCCGTCACATGGTGTCCGGGGTGACTCTCGTAAATCACTTTTTCGATTGTGTAACCATCGCAGTCGATTTTGCCCGTGACACGCGCATGGAGAGGAGTTTTGGCAGGGAAAGGACCATTGATGGCAAGCAGCTGCTGGCGGATCTTTTTTCTGCGGGCTTCAAGCTGTCCGGCTGTGGTGATTTGCGCAATTTCGGCACGGCGTGCGTCAAACTGTTTTTTTGCTTCTTTGAGCTGATAGTTTTTGAGCAGTTGTGAAGGGTCGGTTGCCTCCTGTTCGTTCGGGAGAACCTGGTACGCATGCGGATCTCCAGCCTTGGCAGCAGCGGTGGTTGCCCAAAAAAGAGACCACAGGCAGGCCGCTAAAATCGCAAGTTGTGACATCGAGTTTTCCTCAGTCCATGGGCAGCACGCCACAAAGGGGGCAGCCCTGTTCTTATAAAGTGTGACCAATTTCAAATGCATGGTTTTGGGGAGACTAATCGGCAGGCAACGGTTTAGGACGCCCCACAGGAATCAAGCTCACCAGCATGCCAACGGCAAGCTGAACCACCACTCCCAGCGGCAGCGACCAAATAAATCCGATTCCCTTGGCCCCAGTAAAATCTTCCCAAAAATTGATGGCCACAACAACAATCAAGCCACATGCGGCCCCCACCATGGTGCCCAGGACGGTGGCCCAGCGGACAAACATGGCCATGAAAAACAGGCCTGCCAGCGGACCGACCAGTAGATTGACCACCTTGTAGCTGACCTCCAGCAGGTTTCCCTTGACTACGCCCACGTAAGAACTTAGCGCCACTACCACCACCCCGATAAAGATCGACACCCACTTGGCCAGCTGTACGTGCTCCGAGTCGGTTCTCTTGCGGGTCGATTTGCGAAAACGGTCGATAAAGTCGACGATCACCACCGAACAGGATGAGTTGACCCCCGAGGAGAGGCTCGACATGGCAGCGGCCAGCAAGGCTGCTACCACCAACCCGGTGATACCTACCGGAAGGCCTACGAGAACAAATCTGGGGAAGAGTTTGTCGGCGTCGCTAAAGAGGCGCTGTCCGTCGGAAATCAAGTGTGGGTTTTTGGCGAAGAACGCCCACAGCGACAACCCCAGCATGAGGAACAGGCCATCGACGAGAATGCTTGTCGAGAGCGAGGTGATGATTACCCGCCGGGCTGCCTTTGTATCGCGGGTGGCCAGGTACCGTTGGATAGCCATCTGGTCTGACGATGATGTACAGATCCACCAGGTAAACGAGGCGAGCATCGCGCCCATCACCGTAACGCGAATGTTGGGTGTGTAAAACAAGGTGGGCTCAACCCAGTGAGGGGCCCACTGCTGAGGCCACCAGGCACTGACTCCTCCCATCCACACCGTTACCAGAACCAACGTGATGATCGCACCTGCAAACAAGATCAGTGTTTGAACGACGTCGGTAATGACGACTGCTCGCAGGCCTCCCATCGAGGTGTAAATAATCGTAATGACTCCCAGCACGGCACACACGTAGGGAGTGGCTCCGACGGGCAATCCCATCAGGGGTACCAGCACCTTGCTGGCACCCGCGTAGATGATCACGGCCATCCATAAAAGACGCAGCAAAAGGAAGAACACCGAGGCTAGCACACGGACCGACAGACCGAGCCGGATTTCAAGAATTTCGTACGCGGTGGTGACTTTCATCTTCATGATAAAAGGAATCACCAGCCAGCCAACCACCAGGCCGGTGATCGGGTGGGCCAGCACGACACACATCATCATGGGACCGTAACGGATGACTTCGCCCGGCCAGGCCAGGTAGGAGACGGCGCTGAGCATCGTCGCGAACAGCGACAATCCCACACTCAGGGGGCGCATCTTTCGGCCGCCCAGCAGGTAGTCGTCGGTGTTGGAGGTCCGCCGCGAGTAGTACCATCCGATGGCAAGCATCCCGAGCGCATAAGCTCCGATCACAGCCCAATCGAGCGGTGCCAGGCGGCGCGTGCCCCGACGGTCCAGCCGCAGGGTGGCATAGGCAGCCGATGCGCGAACCTGTCCTGAGGGGTCCTTCATGAGCTGCTCAAGCGCGGGCAGGTCTTGATGCGTGGCCAGCAGGCCCAGCGCTTCGCAGGCCCCGGCCCGATCGGCCGCTGCGCCGGTCGCGGCCTGCTCGAGGAGCTTGTTTCTCTGTTCTGGCCGGCTCTGTTGGGGAGCATGCACGGCAGCTGCACCGCTCAAACTGGGACGGGCTGGTGAGCCAGCGGGTTCCTTGCTGGCCAGCGCGATCAGCTTGTCTGCCGTTTGGGGCGTAATGCTGGGCATCTGTCGCAGCGCATGTTTTGCAGCAGCGGCCCGGGTGGCCGCATCCTTGGACTTGAGCAACGCGACCAGGGATGCTTCGGCCTGCTGGTGGTCGGCGGCAAGCCGAAGCCAGCGTTCGTTGGCTTTGCGCAGGTGTGGGTCCACCTCCGAAGGTGACGCGTCGTGGTCGTTGTCGATCGAATGGCCAAGCCGGCCCAGGGCACCGGCTGCTTCCTGCCGGCCGGGGCCTGAACGCTGGTGGGCAAGCTGGCGAAGGTTTTCGATCCAGGGCTGTCGTTGGTGGTCGTGGGCGGCAGCGCCAGCCAGCGTCTCCCAGAGGGCAATTTGCGATTCGACGGCGAGCTGGTTTTGAGCCAACTTCGCGCGGACCGTTGCTTCCACGTCCTGGGGGTAGTCGAGGCTCATCAAGAACCGGGCAGCCGGGCCCCAGGTGGCGAAGTCGTCGTCCTGGAGTGCTTCACGAAGCACGCTCAAGGCGTGGTTGCGTCGTTGGTCACCGCCGGTCGTGGGGTCGTCGGCAGCGGTTGCCCCGCTTGCCAAAGCCACGAACAAACAGAAGCAGCCCATCCACCTCATGGTTTTCACCGCAGAAGCATAAGCGCATTCAAACAAGGGAGTATCGGGGCCTCCGTGCTGGAAGGGCGGAAACACTTTGGGTTGTTGGGCGGTTACCAGGGAGCCTGGAATGGGAGGTAAAAACGGGCAGGGGCCGCTTTTAGCCTGACCCAACAGTGTATAGCTTCGCCTGGAAACTTAAAACCGAGAGACGGCGCTTGCCCGGATCATCAGGCTTTACTCATCGGTCATCTTGAACGTGAAGTCGTTCGGCCCTTCTTCGGTCACTGTTGCCGAGAGGTCGGTCATCATGGCCGAGGAATAACGGTCCGGAAGTAACATCTCGCGATCGTAAAAGGCCCATTGCTCGGCCTGGGATCGGAAAATGTAAGAACCATCGGGGTTCTTTTTCGGTGAGAACTTCGGATCGGCGGCCTTGACGATCGTCACCACGTGCTGGCCAATCGCAGCCCCGTCACCCTCTTCCCAGGTCGAAAGCCGAAAGCGGCCCTGGGCGTCGGTTATGCCACTGGATGGCCGTCCCACACTTCCCATGAATCCCACGGTAGCCCCTTCAAGCAACTTACCGTTGTGATACACCGTACCGGTCACTGGGACCATTTGCGGTCGGTCCGATCGGCGGCAACTTGTTGCAGCTGTCAGGGTTACGACCAGCAGCACGATCATAAAACGAGGGACTTGGAACTCCAACTGGAAAGCTGGGTTTATCAGGGGTGGCCGCTGAGTCATAAGGTATTTCGTCAGACCCATTTGAAATTGGATCGGCTAAATTGGATCGGCAAATTCGCTGTCGCGGCGATCGCCGTAACGTTGATAGTTCCGATAGTCGATATTCTCGCTAATGAAGTGGACCGAGCCATCGGCAAAAGTGAACTGGGCACCGCCTGGGTGCTGCGATTTGAAACCGGGTGACACTTGCCAACTCCGATGGTGGTGGCATCGGCAATTCCCGCTGGGATCAACGTTATTGGCAGTCCAACAGGGGTTTTCCGGGCAGGTGTCCCAGTTGAGTGGTGCCGTGGTGCCAGCAACCACGCCAATTTCCCGCCACCATCCGATCAGGTGCATAGTCGAGCACAACGGCCGTACTTCGCCAAAGGCAATCGTGTTGCTCGTGCCATCGGTGATGTGCTTGATTGAACAGCCAGCGCCCGCGTAATAACCAAATACGCCGGAGACTTCACTTATCTTGTGAGTTTGGCCCCAAAGAGCAGTTCCAGTGCCAGGGGACGGCTGGCGAAAGAAATTCCCTCGGTAAAGAGGGTGGCACATCGGGGAAGTGGGTACCCTTTGCGCGCCCATGCTGGGGAGATAATTTGAAAGGGCCCGTTTGAGGTGCCTGCAGTGTCCGCTGACAAACCACTGCGGTGCAAAACCTTCGTGGTCATCACTGGGGCAGATCAAATCGGAAAGGGACGTCGAAAACAGCCACTCGTAGGGCCTACGGCTTTTACAATCAACGGCAACATCTTGATAGGTAGACCATTCCGCACTCCAGTTCACCGAGAAGTCGATGTGGTCGTAAATGTCGGAGTGTCCTAAGTGGGGTAGCAGCAGGACCAGTGCGCTGCCGTGCTTGGTGCGAAGGGGCCATGGTGGTCCCAGGCCGTTGGTTGAATAACCGGGCGGAAAGGTGGAGTGGGACGAATGGTAATTGTGTAGTGCGATGCCAATTTGTTTAAGCTTGTTGCTACAGTCGATCCGCCGCGCCGCTTCACGTGCAGCTTGGACTGCCGGTAACAAAAGCGCGATCAAAATGCCAATGATCGCAATCACGACCAATAGCTCTACCAGGGTGAACGCATGGTTGGTTTGTCGACGCATGGTCTGAAGATCTCTATCTACGAAAAGCTGATTTCTTTGCTCCAAGCCCAGATACGCCAGAATTCGTTTTACCACAATACGAAACGGGTAAATCTGCCCGCCGTAAGTAATCTGCCCGTCACAAGTTGTGTTTTGTTCTCTTGTCTTCTGCCGGTCTGGATGCTCCCCAATCCACAGAATGCCGCAGATGGACCCCCCAGCCTATACCATTGAGTCTAAGGTTCTGAGCCCCAAATAGCCAAACCTGGGGATAAATAA
Organism: Pirellulales bacterium; assembly: GCA_022448345.1. Taxonomy (GTDB): domain Bacteria; phylum Planctomycetota; class Planctomycetia; order Pirellulales; family Lacipirellulaceae; genus JAKVCB01. The sequence goes on along the minus strand of JAKVCB010000039.1, from coordinate 20,303 downwards.
TCGAAAAAAGGTCTGCAAAGTTTGACAAATAGGCGCGAGTTGGTAAGCTAAAGGACGGGCGGCGCTGCGCTTGAGGACTTTAACGCTGCGCTGCGATTGAGGACTTTAACTGGGTCAAGAGGGGAATATCGTCAGTCTCATGCATTGGTTAAGGCTAAGGAGAGTGATTGAAGCTAAGGAGAGATAAGCAAGAGACACCGCAATTGCAGCGAAGCTTGGCGTCGATGCAAGTTGATCTTCGGCGTATTTGTTGGGCGACATCATTGGGGGGTGCTACTGGTGGGTACTGCATTTTTTAGAGTCATCGCTGGTATTGGCGCGTATTTATACCGCCAATCGGAGGGTCCCTTCTCGTGGGCGAAGGCATTTTCCAGGACTAGCACACTCAGGACTAGCACACTCAGGACTAGCACACTCAGGGCTAGCGCACTCCGGACTAGCGCACCTTCCAGTCGGCCTTTTCTTTCCAGTTGGCCTTTTCTTTTGGCGCGGTACGGGATTTTTTCTGGAATGGTTTGTCCCGTTCAGGTCAGCCTGGCAGTTACTGCGGTCAACATGCAGAGGAACAGGTAAAACTTGATTGAATCACTCCCGTCTGATCGGAAGCAAAATTTACATGATGGTCATGAAAAACAAGTTGGAGATTCCAATGAATAAGTCTGAAAGTTTGCTGCGGTTCCATAGCAGTGTTATGACAGGTTTCGCTGCCGTAGCAGTTGGTGCTACCAAGGCGTGGCTGGTAGGCATACTGCTATTGGCTGTGTGGTCGGCCCCAACCTTCGCCGTCACCGTGTCGCAGGATGGGGTGGAGCTTCAGAGTGAGACCTTCGAGGGTGATACGGCTGGAACGCATCCCGCGAACTGGAGTCCCAAGGATGGCAGGCCACCGTCGGCCAACAACATGGTGCTCGCCGGCGGCGTCCCCGGCCCGGCTCACCTTGGCGGCAACCAGTACCTTCTCCTGGATCGAGCCAACAACAGCAATAGCGACGGCCGCGCCTACATTAACAGTTGGACCCCGTTCGACACGGGCACGGCGGCAGCCTCGATGATGCTCTATTTTCCCTCAACCAACAATGCGCAGGAAGGGCAGATTGGTTTCGGCAGTAACCTGAGCAATGGGCTTGCGGTCATGGCCGGACGAAAGACGCGTGGTGTAATCGAGTACTACGACGGAGTTGCTAATGGCTGGGCCGCGATTGAGACCACCTACACCAACGATGTCTGGCAGCAGTGGGACTTCGAGTTTAACCTCGATACTGGCATGGCCTCGATTTGTATCGATGGTGAATGCTCCAGTGATCTTAATACGGGTAGAACCGGAGCGGATGTCACGATCAGCCGGCTGGAAATCGAGGCTGGCTGGGATGGAGCAAATCCACACAGCAAGTTGTACATTGACGATGTCGGCGAGGGCGGACCTCCGCCGTCAAATACCGATTGGGTGTGGGGCGTCGATTCGGGGAGTTGGCACACCCCGGGCAACTGGACACCCGCTGGCGGGCCGCCTCGTACCAACGCACAAAAAGCGACCTTTGGCAGTTCCATCACGACTGCATCAACCGTGCTGGTGGACTCGGCCGCCACGGTGGGGACGATCGAACTGAACAATGCAAACCGGATTAACATCGCCGGTACTGCCGCCGTTACTCTTGAAGCAGAAACTGGCAATGCGTCCATCGACGTTCAGGCCGGCAGCCATCAGTTCCAGGTCCCAGTGACGCTTAACAGCAACACCGGAGTTTCGGTCGTCGCAGGCGAGTCGCTCGATTTTGACGGCCCGGTCGATCTCAACGGCAATACGCTCGATATTTCTGCCGCCCTTGGCACAGTCAACTTTTACCACAGTGTTCAGGACACCGCAGGCGGTGGCGGAATTAATAACGCCGGTACGCTTGGCGGAAGTTCTTCGATTGGTGGTGACCTCAACAGTGATGGCACCCTCCTGGTCCAGATCGCCGGCAGCGGGCATGACTCGCTGGAGGTCGGTGGCGTGGCTACCCTAAACGGAACGCTGGCTGTCGAACTGGCGGGCGACTACACCCCCTCGGCTGGGGAAACGTATACCGTGCTCTCGGCCGGATCGCTGGTCGATGATGGCATCGCCCTGGGCGGCTCAGCCGCAGGTCTGTTTAATCTTGAGGTTGCTGGTGGCAGCCTTGTCCTGACCGCAATCCCCGAACCCTCTACGATAGGGCTGATCGGCCTGGCCGTAGCATTGTTGGCCGCCTGTGGGTCGCGCAAAGTTACCCGGGTTGCCCTGGTGGGGATCGTTGCCACATTTGCACTGACCAGCTTCCAGCCGCTCGAGGCTGTTGAAATTACCCACTCGGTATCCGGCTTGGTATTCCAGGACGCCTTTGAATCACCCGCCGAGCCGGAGAGTATTTTTACCGACGGGGGGGTTGGCGAATGGACCGGTAATGGCTTTGGCGCGCTCGACCAAAGCACCAATAGCACCGACTTTGCAAACGTTGGCTCTCAAAGCGGTAAGTTCATTCGTGGACCTGGCAGTGGTGGCCGGGCCGAGGGCTGGTTCGACATGTCGATTCCGCTTTTGACCAGCGGCACGATCACAGCCAAGTTCGCCACCTATGTCAATTCTGAGAACGTCAGTAGCAATACGCCGTTTCAGATCGGGTTTGGAGACACCCTGGCCGGCCGGATTCAACTTTTGGCTAAAACAAGCGGAGAAATCGTGGCCAATGATGGGATCAACCCCAGTCAGGAGTTTGGCGTTCCTTTCGTTCAAGACCAATGGCAGAACTGGGTGGTTAACATCGACCTGGATAATGAAACCTATGAATACAATGTCGACAACGCCAGCAGCGGAACACTCAATCTTCGCAATAATATTGGGTCCGACAGTAAGGACATGTGGTTGATGGAAGTCGAAGCGGGTGTTGGCGATACTTTCTACATGGACACCTATCTTGAACCGGCCGAAAGTACCGATTTCAGCTGGAAATTAGGGGCAGGTAACGATTGGAACGCAGAGACCAGTTGGTTGCCGTCGACGGTCCCCAATGCCAACAATCATACCGCCACCTTCGCGGGTAAAATCAATGCTGACTCGACGGTCTATACCAACGCAGCAGTGACTGCACGGCAGATTGTCTTCGACAACAGTGACAACCTCTACAACATCGCCGGGACCGGTCAGGTGGTGCTGGATAATGTTGACGCAGGAAATGCTGCGATCGATGTACTCGCTGGCACCCACCAGTTCCAGACCATGGTCAGTTTGCTAAGAGATTCTGACGTTACGACTGCTGCGGCCGTCGAAGGTGAGAGCGAGGCTGGGGTGCTCAGTTTTGACGGACCAGTTGCCCTCAATGGCAATACCCTCAACATCACCGCCGGCAGTACAGTCAACATCAATCACGCTGAAGTTGGCGCCGCCAGCGGCACGGTGAGCAATTCCGGCACCTTGGGGGGCACCGACATGAACGCCATTAACGGCGACCTCACCAACAATGCTGACGGTACGCTCGGCATTAATATTGGTGGCACGGGGCAGTATGATTTCGATTCTTTTCAGGTTGCCGGAACGGCTGACCTGGCGGGCTCACTTAGTGTCGAATTGGCCGACGGTTTCACGCTCAGCGGCAATGAGTCGTTTGAAGTGCTCACGGCCGGCTCGCTGGTCAATAACGGAATTTCGCTCAGCGGCCCGAATGCGGCTGACTTTACACTGGACGTAAACACAGCGACCGGAGTGGTGACTCTCAGTGCCGGTGGGGGGGGTGGTGGACTGGCTGGCGATTTTAACAACAACGGAACGGTCGATGCAGCCGACTTTACCGTCTGGCGCGACAGTTTGGGTGCCCAGGACGAATCCGCCCTTATGGGGAACGGCGATGGCAGCGGCGTCATCGACGAAGGCGACTACGCCCTCTGGTTCGCAAATTTTGGCAACAGTTCAGGCAGTGGTAGTGGTTCTAGTGCGGTGCCGGAACCGGCGGCCTGTTTGCTGTTGGCTTTTGCCGGCAGCCTTGTTGGTCTCGGGGTACCACGTTACAGAAGGTAAACACGGAAGAGTCCATTAAGGAAAGAGAATGTGTGGCATCATGTTTTGTTGATCCAATCATACGGGAGTATTTTCTTCACTTAACGATCGGGAGGTAAAGCAAGAATGGTAGCGATACCTACATGACAGCAGGAAAGAAATGCAGCAGAAGAGGCGAAGTGCTTAACCGGCTCAACAGGTTCGAGCCTTGAAGTAACAACATTTAACCATTTTTTTACCCAATCGCGGCATGAGGTGCCGCAAGGAGAGAGACTCATGAGACGTTTTTTGATCGTAACGGTGGCCAGTACGTTATTGCTGAGCCTGTTGTCAATTCCAGCCAATGCTGTCTCGATTTTTCAGGATGGCAACGCTGTTCAAACTGAGACCTTCGAGGGCGATACGGCCGGAGCGCATCCCGCGAACTGGAGTCCCAAAGATGGCAAGCCAGCGTCGGCTAACGTTGTGGTGATGGACGCAGGAGATCCTGGACCAGCCCACGCTGCCAGCACCCAGTACCTTCTCCTGGATCGAGCCAACAACAGCAATAGTGATGGGCGTGCCTATATTAGCAGTTGGTCAGCGATGAGCAGCGGCACGGCGGCAGCCTCGATGATGCTCTATTTTCCCTCAACCAACAATGCGCAGGAAGGGCAGATTGGTTTCGGCGGTAACCTGAGCAATGGGCTTGCGGTCATGGCCGGACGAAAGACGCGTGGTGTAATCGAGTACTTCGACGAAGGTGCTGGTGGCTGGGCCACGATTGATACCTCCTACGCCAACGATGCCTGGACGAAGTGGGACATCGAGTTGAACCTGGATACTGGCATCGCTTCGATCTGTGTCGATGGCAGCTGCTCCACTGGTCTTGATACAGGCAGAACGGGTGTCACGGTCAGCCGGCTGGAAATTGAGGCGGGCTGGGATGGCGCAAATCCACACAGTAAGGTTTATGTCGACGACGTGAATCCGATTCCTGAGCCGTGCACGATCGTCTTGCTAAGCATGGTCGCTGCGATGGGCCTTGGTTTCCGTCGCCGTTAGGCAGAACCGGCTGGTTAGGCGACCCGCCAGAACGACCGAAAATGGCATGTATCCAAAGACGTGAGTGAGGTTCGCGGCCGGGTGGCCCGCGCCTTGCTGCGCCTTGGGGTATGCCTTCGGTTAACGGCCGGAAAGATCGGTGGGGCCTCGGGTAAACTCGCCCGGGTTGCCCCCAGGGGGCGAGCGAGTCTTGCAGGCAGGTGTCCTGCGACTTGGTTTGTCTGAAGGTGTGCGCTTAGTAGATGGTGCGAAAGTCATCGAGACGTCAGGCAAGCTCGTCTGGATTGGCTGCCTGGTGTGTTCAGCCAGCACACTTGGGGGAAAGTCTTCGCCGATAATCAGTGCGCTTTCCGATCGGTGCATTTTGCGAAAGGTTGTCGAGGTGACGCCCACTCACCACCGGGCGGCCCGATAGCGGTGGGCATTCGTCCCGCCCGGCCATCCCCAAGAAGAAGCAAAAAAGACTGCATAAAACCGCCAGCAACTTATTTGAATTGAAGAAAGAAATGGAGGCATCCGAATGAGCGATCAGCCTAGAATTTTACGACCCGCTTTCATGGAAGTTGTGGTTTTCACTTTGGTCGCCATCGGTTGCCTGTTGCCCTGTAGGGCGGAGGAGGGTTCGGAGCCAAAAACCTTGGTCCTGCTGGCCGATGACTTTGAAACTCCCCAGCCGGACCAACCCTTGCAGGCAACCACCGGCGCATGGCAGGGAAACGATGGCGTGATGCTCAAGGCAGTGGTTGACAGCAGTGACCTGCCCGGCGGGCCCCACGAAAAAAGTACCAAGTGGGCCAGGCTTGACCGGGCTGATGGCGGTCGGAGTGAAGGCCACTTCGGCTTTAAGGACCTGAGGCCGATTGGTGGCAAATTGTACGTTTCTTTCAATATGTACATTGTCCGCAACGATGCGGACAAATTTCCTGCTGCAGCGGTTGCCGAAATTGGCCTCGGTAGCACGCTGGCCGGTTCGGTAAACATCATGGCCGGACGCGAAACGGGTAACCGGGTCACTTCCAACGACGGAGAAAAAACAGGGGTTGATCGCGACGTTCAATTCAAAGACGACACCTGGCAGGCGTGGCAGATCTGGGTCGATCTCGAAAACAAAACGTACGAATACGCCGTCGATGATGCGAAAAGTGGTGTGTTGAAAATTCGCAACCAGGGAGACGAGGCGTTCAAGCTGATTGAAATTGAACCTGGCACGGCTGGCAACCTGGGTAAGGATTCGGTCATCTACCTGGATGACATGTCCGTGACCTATGAAGTGCCGGGGGACCGTATTGCCTTGTTGGAAGAGCAGCGTCGATCGCAAGAAAGGCAGCAGCAGAAACAGCAGGAGTTGGCAGCACACGAAGCGCTACTTCGGAAAAATGGGATTCGCGACGCCTACTACCTCTACGGTACGCCCGATGACATTGGCCACCGCACCCAACTGTTCCTCGATCGGTCTTCGTATGCAGATCGCTGGGACGTTTACGAGCGCATTAATCAACCTCAAAAGGCCCCCAACAATCCGATCATGATGCCCGACCAGCCTTGGGAGCATTCGATTGGCCTGCCGAATGTGCTCTACGACGAGCAGATGCAGAAATTTCACATGTGGTACGCCAACTACGATACCGGCAAGTGGGGTGGTGGAAAGACCGTAAAAAATTATAAACGGACAGCCTACATGATGTCGTATGCCGAAAGCACCGATGGGGTTCACTGGACGAAACCGCTCATGGACAAGGTCCCGTACATGGGATACGAGAAGACCAATATCCTGATGACGGGAAACTCCACAGTTCAGGAGTTTGTCGTTATTCACACACCTGAACATCTCCGCGAGCGTGGTCGGTTTATGCTCTGGTATCGTGACAGCATGCCAGGCTCCGGGAAGTGTGTTAACGTGGCCTACAGCGACAACGGAGTTGACTGGACTTTGCACGACGACAACCCGGTTTACAAGAAAGCACTCGACGCACAACATGTCCCGGTGTGGGATGAGCAACGCCAGATTTGGCTGCTCTACGCCCGCCCCCAACAACTGGCCGCCAACGAATCACGTTATTCGGCGGAAAATTCCCGCACCCGCATTTCAGTGACGGTAAGCCATGACATGAAGAATTGGACACCCGCACGGCAGGTGTTGGGTCCGGATGAACTGGACCGCAGCGACGAGCCGGGCAACAAGGGACACTTCTTCGATCGCATGTCGGCCTTGAAGTGGGGCAATCAATACATTGGCTTTTTGGCCATCCAGCCCCGGCATGGTCACGACAATGGTTGGATCGAGCTGGCCACCAGCCCCGATGGATTTCGCTGGCACCGGTCTCCGCTACGTGAGCCCTTTATCCCCAACGGCAAGGAAGGCCAGTGGGACGCGGGGCACACCTGGATGTTAACGAGCATTGTCGAGCGGGGCCATTTCCTCTACCTCTATTACGTTGGCGCATCCCAACCCTGGCGACAGCGGTACCCCGACAATACCCGCACCATCGGTATGGCGCAGATTCGTAAAGACCGGTTTATTGGCCAGTACGGGGACGTGAACGGTGGGTGGGTGTTGTCGCGCGAAGTCAAAGTGACAGGCAATCGACTTGTGGTCAATATTGCACCAGAACACCGGGCCTGGAATCACCAGCACCATGGCTACGTGAAGGTGGAGCTGCTGGATCGCAATGGAGGCGTGTACAGCTACCAAAATTTGCCCGGATTTGGCCAGGACGACTGCGCCCGGTTGCGTGCCAATGAATACGAAATGGTTGTCAGCTGGAACGGCAATCCTGACCTTTCGTCTCTGCGCGGCAAACCGGTTTATATCCGATTTTGGCTGAAGTCGGCCTACCTGTTTGGATTTCGGTTTATGGACCAGTAACGACCGGTGTGACCAGACAATTTGGTGGTACCACACACAGATGGAATCTCTGGGCAATCGCCGGCGCTTGAGGTATCTTGAGCCGAGTCTGGAACCGGTAATTGCCATGGTGAGGTGAGTTTCGAGCGGTTGGATCAACCGGGCGAAGACGGATGGTTGTGCCGAACCGGATGTGATCAAAAGGCAACGGCCCCTTTGTCGGGCAGTCAATGCGGCAAACCAATCGACACGGTTTTGGTAGAAGTTCGCATGCTTGTTTGGGTTCCCATGGTGTAGACACAGTAGAAGGTACGAAATGCACGATATTATCCGAAGGTTTCACTTCGTGGTTTTTCTTGACTGGAGATTTCAGCGATCGGTTGCAACCTGGTGTTTGACCGCTAGTCTGGTGGGGTTGGTGTTTTTGTTGGTCCCGGCGCGCGCCGATTCCCCGGCCGATCCTTTTGTCCAGGACCAGTTTGCCATTGGGTTGTGGGTCGATCCGCCGGCCGATGACCAGATGGATCGGCGTTACGCTGAAATTGCCGAGGCCAATTTTAATCTCGTGTTGGGCGGGTTTGGTGCTGATCGACCAAACACGGCCCAAAGACAACTGGCACTGTGCGAGAAGTATGGCATGAAGGGGCTGGTCCATTGTCACGGGACACCTGTCGAACAATTGCCTACCGGAGACGCCTGCTGGGGCTACAGCATACGTGACGAACCGGGCGCTTCATCGTTTCCCGGTTTGCGCGAACAAGTCGATGCAGTTCGCAAGGCGCATCCAGGCAGGCTGGCTTATATCAACCTGTTTCCCAATTACGCGCCTCCAAGTGCACTGGGCACCGACACCTACGATGAGCACGTTGCACAGTTCTGCGAGATGGTACGTCCCGATGTATTGAGCATGGACCACTATCCCCGCTTCAAGCCGAGCGTGGATCGGCGTGCCCGGGACGGCTATTGCGAAAACCTGGCCACCATGCGCAAGTATGCGATAGAGCACGACATTCCTTTCTGGAACTTTTTCAACATCATGCCGTACGGTCCGCACACCGACCCCACCGAAGCGCAGCTCCGCTGGCAGATCAATGCTTCGCTCACCTATGGGGCCAAAGGGGTACTCTATTTCTGCTACTACACGCCTAAGGGCAAGATATTTTCCAAGGGGGGTGCCATCATTAGCCGGGACGATCGTAAGACGCGGCACTGGTACCAGGCCCGGCGGCTCAACGGCCAACTCAAGAAGCTGGGACCGGTATTAATGCAACTCACCAGTACGGGTGTCTACCGAATTCCGCCCGAGAGCAATCCGGATGAAATACTTGCTGGTACTCCCGTCAAATCGATTTCCCGCGCAGATTATGACCTTCACTTCGACTACCTGGTGGGCGTTTTTCAGCACGCCGATGGTCGCCGCGCAGTGATGTTGACCAATTATCACTTTGCCTACTCCCAATGGCCCACGATTGAATTTGATACGGACCTGGCCGGCATCGTTGAGGTCAACAAGTGGACTGGCGAGGAAGTCGAGGTGGTTGACGACAGTCCTGACATGGAGGGGCTCCAGATTTCACTCGACGCAGGCGACGCGCGCCTGTTTCTGTTACCTTCAAAGTAAAGTCAAAACCGGGTGACACCGTTGCGGGGCCCTCAAAAACTGGCTTGCCAGGGGTGCCCGCCCCCCGGCAGTGAGTCTTTCCGAACAGCGCACAAAAAAGTGTTTGGACAGCAAACTTTTTGGACAGCAAACTTTTTGGACAGTGGTACCATGACCGTTCTGCAACTCGCATTGCCGCGCATGACCCTGGTTCTGTTTCTGCTTTTGCTGGCCGCTGGTTTTGGCCGCAGTGCTTTCCCGGAAGAACGTCAGAGCGGTGATGGTTGGATAGTCTTGCTGGCCGACGACTGCGAGGCCCCCGGCCTCGGCGAGCCGATTCATGCATCGGTGGGCACCTGGACGGGAAACGGGGGCGACATGCTTGGCGCCACGGTCACCAGTGGCGATCCCGCTGGGGCAACGCGCGACAAAAACAAGCAATGGGCCAGGCTTGATCGGGCCCAGCAGGGGCGAACCGAAGGCCATTTTGGCGCCGGTGACCTGGCAGCCCGGGGTGGCAAGCTTCACGTGTCGCTCTGGATGTACGTTGTCCGCAACGACGTCACAGCGTCGCCCAGTAGTTCGGTCGTAGAACTGGGAATAGGCAACACACTTGGCGGCCGTGTGCACCTGGCTGCTGGTACCCTTGGCGGCAACAACGTGCGGTCGAACGATGCGGACCAGGTGCGGGTGGATCGGGAAGTTGATTTCAAAGATGAGACCTGGCAGCGGTGGCAAATCTGGGTCGACATCGACCAGGGAACGTACGAGTACGCCATCGATGGCACCAAAAGTGGCCCTCTCCGATTGGGCAACAATGACGATGGCAGTAGTAACATTGGCCTGATTGAGATCGAACCGGGAACGGCCCTCGACGACAATCGGCGCGATGCGGTGGTCTACCTCGATGATGTACGCGTCCAGTACCAGGGAGGCCCTTTAAAGATTGCATCTGGCAAGCAACTGTTTCTTGGTCCCTGGTCCGAGGATGGCCGCGATGATTTTCTCGTTGAGTCGATGCAGAATGTCCAGATGACCATGAACCCGGCCCACGTCACCGGTGAACGACTGGTTCGTCAGGACAAACCGTGGGAAGGCACAGGTATCCTCGACATGCGCCAGTTCGTGATGAAAGATGGCGACCTGTTTCGGATGTACTATGCGGCACTGCCGTACCATTTTGTCCCGGACGACCCCAACGATCCGACGATCAAGGAGCAGTATGGGGCGATCTGGAAGCGGCCCTATCAGCGCATTCTTTGCTATGCCGAGTCGCACGACGGGATTCACTGGAAGAAGCCGAACCTGGGCTTGTGCGAGTGGCGCGGGTCGCGGCAGAACAACATTCTCTTGCCCAACGATGATTTTCCCTACGCGTTTTCTGAACTGGAAGGGGCGTCGGTATTTCTCGACCCGGTGGCGAAAAACCCGGAAGAAAAATACAAAATGTTCGCCAAGATGACACCGGTTCGTGGCAAGATCACTGCTGGCCAGGCAGGCGACATTCCGCTTGCCTCTGAAGAAGGCCTGCCGAAAGCCCAGTACGCGTTTGGGTCCCCCGACGGGATTCGCTGGCATTTGTTAAGTCCGCGCAAAGTCAATCCCAGCCATAATGACACCCAGTTTTCTGTCTTTTGGGATGAGCAACTGGGGAAATACGTACAGTACACGCGGGTGATTCATGGCGATGCCGGTGACAAGGCATATTACCGGCGGCTCTACGGGGGTAAGGCGGCACGAGGCATCGTTTTAAAAGTTGGCCGGGCCACCTCGGACAACTTTCTCGACTGGGGACCCGAATCGGTTGTCATTGCACCCGACCATATCGATCGAGCCAATTCACCCGACGGGCTCAATCGACTCGACTACTACGGTGGCAATGTGAGCAAGTATCGCGAGGCGCCGGGAGCCTATATCGCCCTTCCCAATGCCTACTACCACTGGAAATTCGACATGCAGCGAAAGTGGTGGAGAGGCATCCATGTTCAGTTACCTTCGACCCTGGACGTACAGCTTTTAACCAGCCGCGACGGTGTGAACTGGTACAAACCACCCGGCCGCCGGCCGTTCATCGGGCTGGGCCCCCAGGGCACTTTTTGGAGCAGTACGATTTGGCCAGATGGCAATGCTATTCGAGTTGGTGACGAGCTGTGGTTTTACTTCGCAGGGCTCGACGTTTCACACAAGGAACAGTCACTCATCAAGAGCCAGGGGGCACGTGGACGGGCCGTGTTGCGACTCGATGGTTTTATCTCGGCCGATGCTGCCTACACGGGTGGCGAGTTGATCACCCGGCCGCTTGTGTTTTCCGGGGACCACCTGCAGCTGAATGTCGACACAAGCGCTGGCGGGATTTGCCGTGTTGAGATGCTGGACCTCCATGGCCAGCCGATTGAAGGTTTCACGCTCGACGATGCGGACGAGATTAACGGCAACTACGTGCGTGTGCGGGCCAGCTGGCAGGGCAGTGAAGCGGTGGGTGCGCTGGCTGGAACCCCGGTCAAATTGCGGTTCGTGATGCGGGACACAAAACTCTACTCGTTTCAATTTCTCAAGGGGCTCTCAGAAAATTCGGCGGCAGCATCTCGGCCTGGGCTGCCGCGCATTTTGTTCAACACCGATGGAGGGGCAGCATCCTTTTACAAGTTTTATCCGGGTACCATTGCCAAAGGATTGCATGAGCTTGTTGACGACCTGGCTGATACCCAGGTTGACGTGTTCATTGCCTGTATCAACCACAGTGACGACCAGTTCTATTATCCTACGCAGGTGGCAGAATATTTTGGCCAGTATCACGATCGCAATTTTCTTGCGCGGGAAGAAAGTTTCAAGCAGGCAGCCGACAATATACGGGCGCTGGTTGAAAGTGGACGGGACCCCATGAAGATTTGGGGCAATCACGCCCGAAGAAAGGGAATGAAATTCTGGGCCAGCATGCGGATGAACGACGTACACAAGGACCATGCTGACATCTGGCCTTCGCTCCGCAGTCGTTGGGAAAAGCAAAACAACGTGCGGATTGGAGACGACTTGCCGGATCACTACAAGGATGCCCGGTTGACTTACAGTTGGGCGATGGATTACGGGTTGCAGCAGGTGCGCGACCACAAATTTTCAATCGTCGAAGAAGTGTGCCAGAACTATGGCGTGGATGGGTTTGAGTTGGATTTTCAGCGGGCCCATTATTTCTTTCGCCATGGCCAGCGTGACCAGGTGATGCCGCTTCTGACGCGATTGGTGCGCCGCATTCGGGGGCGGTTGGATGAGATTGGCCATGCGCAAGGACATCCGATCGTATTGGCGGTGCGCGTCCCGCCGAGCCTATCCAAGTGCACGATGGCGGGGCTCGACGTGGCGAGCTGGATTCAGCAAGGTCTTGTGGATGTGGTGATACCGATGGATGCCGGGTACCTCGACATGAATGCCGAGGTCGCTGATTTTGTGGCTCTTGCAGAGGGAACCGACTGCAAGATTTATGCAGGACTTGAACTGAATGTGCGCGACTACGCCGAGGACGGCAAAGCGACCGGCGAAATGTTGCGTGCGGCAGCCAGTGGTTATTACCAGGAGGGTGCCACGGGGATTTACTTGTTTAACTACGATGCCCACTCGCCACGGCTGCCATTTTTGCCCGAACACAAACAGCCACTGCGGGAACTTGGAGACCGTCAGCTCCTGGCGGACAAAGACAAGCATTACGTCGTCACGCGTGACATGCGGGGACAGACTGCGGAGGAGACCTGGCCACCGATGCACAAAATTGGTGGTGAAATGCAATTGCCGGCAACGCTGGTCGACGGTCAGACCAGGGAGTTCTTTTTTTCTGTGGGGGATGACCTCCGGTCAGCCCGTCAAAGAGACACGCTCAAATCTCTTCAGCTCAGGATTGGATTCAAGCTGTTAAACCCAGGGCATGAAATTTCGGTACGGGTCAATGACCAGGTGGCCGGCGGGATGACGATCCGTGGCAACACACTGGAGCTAAAAGACCCACCCATTGAGCAAGGAAAGAATCGGCTCACTATCAGTCAGCAGAACCCGGCAGGCGACACCCTTCGGGTGACACGCATTGAGTTGCTCACCAAGTACAACCGGGTGAAGGCAGCCAGCCAGTAGGTAGCCGCTTCTTGGGTAAGGGTCATTGCTGCTACGCAATGGTTCCGTGTTCGTGATTCCCAGATCTTGCCCGTGTGGCGACGCACTTGGTAGTTGCCACACGCTTGGCTAAAAAAATGTGCATGGAGGAAGTAAAGGTGGTAGGATGGGGCTGCAACGGATTCGGCGCCTTTGCTTTGAATCGACCATGGATCAACAAGGCGATCTGATCGAAAAAGCAACTGCCGACTTCAGGGACCAAAAGCATGTTGTCGAGGTACTACAAAGGGGAGCTGAAAAAAGATGATGCATGATTTAAAAATGGGGCATCGATTGAATCTGGGTGCTGCAGTGGCAGTGGTTGTTTTTCTGGGAGCCTTGTTGAAGGCTCCGCTGGCCTGCTCAGAAGAGGCTCCACCGGCCACCTCTTTGGAAGCTGGCCAGGGGCAGCTCGAAGCCGACAATCCCGATCACTACTATCGCAGTGGCGCTCCGGTCGACATGGGACATCAGATGCAACTGTTTCTTGATCCATCATCTTACGCTGATCGGTGGGACGTTTATCGCCGCGTCAACGAGCCGGAGAAGGAATACAACAATCCCATCGTCAAGGCAGATCAGCCATGGGAGCATTCAATTGGTTTACCAGTGGTGTTGTTTGACGAGCAGGACCAGATTTTTCGCATGTGGTATGCGAACTATGACATTGGTGCCTGGGGACGTGGCAAGACGCTCAATAACTACAAGCGACACCCTTACATGATGAGCTACGCCGAAAGTCCCGATGGCATAAACTGGACCAAGCCGCTGATGGATCGTGTGCCGTACATGGGACATCCAAAGACCAATATCCTCATGACGGGTGTCACGAACTGCCAGGAATTCGTGGTCCTGCACACTCCCGACCATTTGCGTGAGCACGGCCGCTTTATGGTCTGGTATCGCGACCAGTTGCCCGACCACGGTAACTGCGTGAACGTGGCCTACAGCGACAACGGACTCGACTGGACCCCACACCATGACAACCCGGTTTATCTTAAGGCGCTTGATGCCCAGCACGTTCCCGTTTGGGACGAGACGCGTAAACTCTGGATGCTTTACGCCCGGCCGCAGGCATTGGCTGCGAACGAAAACCGGTATCGCCAGGAGAATGTTCGAACACGCATTTCGGTTACCGTGAGCAGCGACATGAAAAACTGGGAGCCGGCGCGGCATATCCTGGCTCCCGATGAACTGGATCGCGGAAAAACGCCCGACAATCCGGGATGGTTTTTCGATCGGATGTCTACGATCAAGTACGGCAACCAGTACCTCGGTTTTGTGGCGATTCAGCCCCGCCGGGGAAAAGACAAGGGCTGGATTGAACTGGTGTCGAGCTCTGACGGGTTTCGCTGGCATCGTTCACCACTGCGTGAGCCATTTATTCCTTATGGCAGACAGGGCGACTGGGATGGGGGGCACACCTGGATGCTCACCAGCGTGGTTCCCCGGGGACACCATCTTTACCTGTATTACGTCGGTTCGTCAAAAACCTGGAGAACGCGGTTTCCGGCCAACACGCGGGCCATTGGAGTTGCCCGCATTCGCCGCGATCGATTCGTTGGTCAGTACGGTGACACCGGTGGTGGCTGGCTGTTGTCGCGCGAAGTTAAAGTGACAGGCAACCGGCTATTGGTGAACATTTCTCCCGAACATCAGGCGTGGAACCCGGAAAATGTTCGTTACGGTCACGTCCTGGTAGAACTGTTGGATCGTGAAGGGGGCGTCTACGGAGACCAGCATTTGCCCGGCTTTGGCCAGGACGATTGTGACCGAATGTACGGTGATGAATACGGACAGGTGGTGAGTTGGAAAGGGAATCCCGACCTTTCGTCGTTGCGGGGCAAGAACATCCATGTCCGCTTTTGGCTGAAATCGGCCTACCTGTTCGGATTTCGCTTTGCCGACGCCCCGCCTCAAAGTTCAGCAAAATAGCCTTCCGAAGAATTTCCCGGAAACCTGCACAGCAGCGAAATCAAAATGAACCAGGTTCAACTCGTACTGATACTAGGATTCTTGTGGGCCACGAGTACACAAGGTGCGCAAAGTTACGATCTGGACGATCCGGCCGAGCCATGGTCCACGGCCCGGGTTGGCCAGACGACCGAGGTCCCGTTTCCCTTCCAACCTCTTGCGACCGATGCGGGCCAGGTCTCGATGTGGGGTCGAACGTACGAGTTGGGTAGTATCCTGCCGGCGCAGATCCACAACCAACAGGCAGAGATGTTTGGCCAGGATCCCCGGTTTGTGATCACAACAGGAGGCAAGCGGTATGAACTCCAGGCCGGCAAGGCCACGGTCACTCTCGATCGGCCCGATCGCGTGGAGTGGAAAGGGGAGTTTTCTGCCGGCGACATTTGTTTGAACGCGACAGCCTGGCTTGAATACGACGGTGTAATGCGCATTGATTTTACCGTCTCGGCAGAAGTCCCAACCGAAGTCGATTTTCTGGGGTTGGAGTTTCCGCTCGTGCCGGAGGTCGCCCGATTCATTCACTACCATACGGCGTGGGGACGTCACGACAACCTGGCCGCACCCAAGGAGGTGGGGGATGTTTTGGAATTCCCCTGGCAATCGACGTGGTGGCTGGGTGATCATGATCGGGGTCTTACCGTATTTACGGAAAACAACTTTGACTGGTCAGACGGTCCGGCAGCGGTTCGCCTCGAGCGTCGCGACGATACCACGGTGCTGCAACTGAACATCTGGACGGAGCCCAGACAACTGGACAGCCCGGTCAAGTTTTCACTCGGCCTGCACGCCACCCCTTCCAAGCCACTGCCGGCCCGGTGGCAGGGGCGATATGCCGCATTCTCTGGAGGGGAACACCTGCCTGGCTCCTATGCATCGGTTTGGCACAAGAATCAGAAGTTCTACTCCTATCCACAACCGGCCGATCCAAGCGCGTATCGAGAGCTGATTGCCAAAAAACACAACCAGGGAGAACGCGTGTGTCCCTATTTCACCCCGACCGGTACCAGCCCGGATGCACCGGCGGTGAGTCGGCATTACGACGATTGGATCCGTACGCAAAAAAGTGGCGATCCGCTTTGGGTGGCTGATAGTGTGGACGGCGGGTCGAGTCGCAGTGTATGCCTCTGTACGGCGAGCACCTATCCGGATTTTATGACCTGGGGTATGAAGCAGTTTCTTGAAAATTACGAGGTCGATGGACTCTATTTCGACAATGCGTGTCCCTACCCTTGTACCAATCATCGTCACGGTTGTGGCCGCGATGGTAAGGCTTCGTACCCGATCTTCGCAAACCGCGCGTTTTTCAAGCGGATGTACACACTCCTCCGCCAGCAACGCACGGGTTCCCGAGAACCGGTTGTCTGGCAGCACAACAGCCGGTATATGGTCAGTCCAGCGCTAAGTTTTGTTGACATTTACTCCGACGGCGAACAATTCCGGTTTGACAAACACTCGCAGCCGCTAGCAGACATTACGCCCGAGTTCCGCGCAATCACCTTCACCGGCATGCAGTGGGGCGCCCAACCCTGTTTCTTGCCAGCCATGTCGTCGGCCAAGCCATGGCTCATCCAATGGGGCATGGCTGCTACCATGCCGTATGGCAACATCATGATTCCTGCGCCGGGATGGACCGATTTAACGGCCCAGCTTGGCTTGCTCAAAACACGCAGGAAGTTTGTAAGGTCGAGTGACCAGATTCGTTTTTACCGGCCCCATGAAATTCCCGAGTGGTTAAAAGTTCGTATCGAAATTGAGCGGGAAGGCAAACGTGTCACGGGGGAAAGTGTCACTGGGGCGTACGTCCGGCCCGAGGACAATCATGTGCTGCTGGTTGTGAGCAACTTGTCGGATCAGCCCGGTGCGCTGAGGTTGCACACGGCAGCCCTGCGTCAGCAACTGGGTAAACGCATTGAAGTCGCCGATGCCCTGACCGGTGCACCATCGGCACGGGCGAATGCCGATGCGTATATGAAACTCTCAATCCCGGCACACACATGCCGAATGCTGCACATCTATCCTCTGGCGCAGGATAAGTAATCACCGGTCGTGTTGCGATTGCAGATCCTTTTTTGTTTTTTCAGGGAATGATGACAATCGCCGCAAGTAGGGTCCAGGTGCAGGGCCGGGACCATCCGGAGTCGATCGCCGTACGTTACCAAATGCTTTGGAGTTGTTGCCTCCATAAAATGTCTGGAAAATAAATAGCATCCCCCGCCCACGATCAGGTAAAATCGTGAAGTTAAAATTTCCAGTGCACAATCGCATGCTTCCCGGATATCCCTTTGTAGAGCAGGAGACGAAGTAATGGATCGACGTCGGTTTCTGGCGGGCGGAGTGGCGGGTACCACGCTACTCTCATTGGGTACGGGCCGTAATTCGCTGCGTGCCGAACATGCTTCCCATGCCGACTGGCAGACTGAGCGGGCCGAGTTGAGCCGAAAGTGGCTCGAACTATTGGGCAATTTCCCCGGCGCCAAATGCCCGCTTGCCCCAGAAATGAAAAAGGTGGATGTCAAGGACGGCATTACCCGTTACCACGTAAGTTTCTCGTCAGAGACGAACGATCGAGTGACGGCGTGGCTGCTGGTTCCTGAGGCGGCCCGGCCAAAATCAAACCCGGCGATCATTTGCGTACACGCCACGACCCGCGGAACTGGCAAAGATCGCGCCGCAGGACTGGCCGGGAAATGGCCCGCCGATCCACCCGACAAGCCACCCGCCAGTCGGGCCTACGGCCTGGAGTTGGCTCGCTGGGGATACGTAACGCTGAGCATTGATCTTTTGGGTGACGGCGAGCGGGTTGCCGAGGGTTTGTATGACTCGCGTGCGTTCTACCGCCGCCATCCCGACTGGTCGATCATTGGAAAAAATACCTGGGATGTGACGCGGAGCGTCGATTTCCTCGAAACGCTCGACCTGGTCGACAACAAGCGGATTGGCTGCGTGGGACATTCCTTAGGAGGTCATACGTCATTATTTTCAGCGGCGTTTGAACCGCGGCTGGCTGCGTCGTGCTGCAACTGTGGGGTCCTGGCCTGGTTTACCGACTTGCAGGACCCCTATCACTGGGCCCGACCAGAGTCGGCCATTCTCAAAGATGGGCCGCCCGCACTCGCCTATGTTTACATCAAAAACTTCTCCCGATTCTATGAGCCTGGCAGCACCCGTCAGGTGCCAGTTGACTTCGAGTCACTGATGATGATGGCCGCGCCCAGGCCGCTGTTGATCATGGCCAACGAACCGGAAGTTGCCGACTACCACCTGGTTGACAAAGTTGCCCAGGCGGAAGAGATTTATCGTGCATTAGGGGCTGGTGACCGCCTCGATTTGTTCTCTTTTCCTGGAGGACACAACTATCCGCCGGTTGCCAAGCGACACAGTTTCAACTGGCTGGACCGCTGGCTGGATCACACACCGGCGGTTCCCACAATTTGGCCCAACGAATCGGTTTGAGGATGGAAATGGACCTGGCACTTATCGAACAATTGCGCGAGTTTGAAACCCCGCTTGTCGCCGAAGGACTCGGTGCCCTGGGATGCAGCGAACTACACCGTTATTACATGGGTGGGGAAATTCGCATGCTGACCGAAACACCACAACCGGTTGTTGGTGTGGCAGTCACCCTGGAGGTTGACACAAGCACACCGCAACTTGAGGCCGACACCAGGGTCTTGTACGACGCTTTGGATGAAATCGCTTTAACCAAAATTCCTGCCATCTTGGTGCTTAAGGCCGTCGGCAGCCGACCTCAGCATGAATGCGTGTTGGGAGATGGCGTTGCCAAGATGGCCCAGGCAGTCGGTTGCTGTGGGGCGATCACCGACGGCGGGGTGCGCGACCTCGCGGGGATCACGAACGTTGGATTTGGCGTGTTTGCCCGGGGGCCGGTTGCGAATCATGCCACTTTTGTCTTAAGGAAACCGGAAGGTTCGATCGAGGTTGGCGGGATTCAGGTCTCTGATGGAGACCTGGTACACGCGGACTCCAACGGTGTGCACCTGGTTCCGCCGGCGTACCACCCAATGATTGTTGAAGCCTGTATTCTTTCTCGAGACTTTGAGACGCGCGTGCACACGTTTATGCGCCGCAGCGATGTTTCAACGGCAGAAAAACTGCGCTATGTTGACGAAGTGCGGGCAGGGCACCATACTCAGTGTCAGAACCTTGTACAACAAAACAAGTAAAATGGGAGGTAGGAAGGCATGACAGATTCAGTGGTGGATTATCGCGAACAGGATTGAATGATATGGGAACAGGAGCTTGAAGATTTTGTTCCGTCGCGCATTTTCGACGCCCATTGTCACCTGATCAGTCGGGCGCACGTTCCACCCGATATGCCTGGCATTGATCGGTTGTCGGAAGTCCATTTTTCAACGCTCAAAAATTGGGCCGCAACCGTTTATCCCGGTCGCGAGACGCACTTCCTGGTGCTTGGAAAACCTTCCTACGGCATTCAAGTGGTGGCGTGAGAGTGGTATGCGGTCAGGTGTCCACGTACCGATCAACTATGATAACTGTCCTGAGAATCCCTGCTGGACGGGAAACAACAACGACCCCTCATCTGGCTGCACATGCAATCACCACAGAAGTTGGCAAGCCTCTGTCGGGTTCCGATCACTCCATCCGGGTGGGGCTCATTTCGCAATGGCCGATGGGTCAGTACATTTCATTACCGAGAATATCGAGTATTTGACCTA
>JAKVCB010000389.1 GCA_022448345.1 Pirellulales bacterium | reverse complement strand
AGCAGATCGCATACCAATGCGAAGTGTTCGAGCTCTTCGGCCACAATCTGCGTCATTTCGTGGCACAACTCCCTGTGCGTGTCGTAGGAGCAGAGCAAATTCATCGCCGCCCGCGCCGCCTTTTTCTCGCAATGTGCGTGGTCGATCAAAACTTCTTCAAGATTTTGTTTGACCTGCTCAAGCCAACGCGGGGAGGTCGCTGCGTGGAGTCCCAACATGGGTCTTTGCTTCTGACCGGTTGAAGTTATGATCTGAGATGCCATGGGCTCGATTCCGCAGCTTTTTCGTTTCTCCATCCGGTACCGATCGCCCCAAGGCTAACGGAGCGCGGGCGTCTCTGTCAATCAATGCTTCATCGATGTCACCGCTTCATCGATGTCACCACGGTCGATCACCATCGAATGGACTGAGGATTTTGTAATGTCCCACAAAAACGTGCAGCGCGTTCCCCAGATCGTCGCCCATCGCGGTGCCTCCTCACAGGCACCCGAAAATACACAGAGCAGTATCGAGTTGGCTTGGCAACAGGCGGCAGACGCCGTTGAAATCGATGTCCGCCTCACCCGGGATCGGCAGATTGTGGCAATCCACGATGCGGACACGAACCGCACGTCGGATCGTGCACTGGTGGTCGCAGAAACCGACTATCACGCGCTCGCTCGCATCGATGTAGGTAGCTGGAAAGAAGCAGCCTATCGAGGCGAGCGGGTACCGCAACTGCGTGAAATTCTAGCCGCGCTCCCCAAAGCCAAAAAGTTACTGATCGAACTGAAGTGTGGCGAGGAAATACTCGATCCCCTCTGCCGAGAACTTACCCGCTGCGAAGACCGCCAGGATCGACTGGTGATCATCGGCTTTGATGCTTCTTTGGTGTCCGAGGTGAAGAAAAAGAACCCCGCAGTCTCGGCGCTGCTTTGCGTGCGGGCGCCAAAGGCTCCTCAAAAAAAGTGGTCCACAGCGGTCATCGATCAACTGATTGAGTCCGCGCATCGATTACAACTCGACGGGGTCGATCTCGATGCGGGAGCACCGATCGACCGGTCGGCCGTTGCGCAGCTCCATGCTGCGAATTTGAGTTGCTATTTTTGGACCGTGGATGACTCCCGGCAAGCCGCCGCACTGATGCGGTGCGGTGTGGATGGACTGACTACCAATCGGCCTGGTTGGCTGAGAGAGCAGTTGCAGCAAGACAACAAGACGTCGCCTCAAGCCACCTAGTTCCCCCTGCTTTCTTGCACGCCCTGTTTTCACTACACTGATTCGCTACACTGATTTTCACTTCTGACAGGGTACTGATTCACCACACTCGCTTGACCAAACGGGCGGCCTGATCGCGCACCATTGCCGCGTGTGGCACGTTGGCACCCGCTGTGGCAAAACATGGGAGACAGAAAGTAATGACGCACCAACAACAATGGGTCGGTGGAGTTTCTCTGCTGATCGCCGCCTTTTGTCTGATCGCCCTGGTGGGGTGGACTCATGGAGAACCGGGGCAACCCGACGAACCGCCAGCCATCCTTGGCAGTTGGTCTTGGTATAGCGGCACAATGCAGGTCAAGAGCGACGGTACTTGTCACTGGCAAGGTGCCAATCACGAGGAACACGGAAAGTGGAAGAAGGCGACCGGTTATCTTTTTGACTGGGGCGAAAAAGGAAACGATTGGAATTATCTCGCAGTCGACGCCGAGGGCCGACTTTCCGGTCGGTTTATCAAGTGGGGAGGAGACCTCCAAGGTACGAGACCTGAAAATTCACCCGAAAAATAATTTGTTCCATCGGTAAAACGACGGTGAAAATTCGCTGCTCTGCACCAACCGCTCCTTTGGGATACCCCCTTCTGTGGTTTTAACTATACTCGAACGGTGCTTTCCTTCGGGACATTTCAAGAAATTTTGGTGATGCAGTGGCGGTCGACTACCCACGCAATTTGATGAACTTGTTCGCCTGCCCAAAGCGCAGCGATACCGAATATCCGCC
>JAKVCB010000388.1 GCA_022448345.1 Pirellulales bacterium | reverse complement strand
TGGTGCGCTTCCATCTTCTCAGCTCGGGCAAATGGGACGTGGGCACCTACGGCATCCCGATCCCGCAGGTCGACCAGATGCCTGCGGGCACCATCGGCACATTCCTGATGTCCGCCCGACTGCTGCGCAAGGGCGTCACGGAGTTTACCGAAGCCCAGAGAGCGACTGTGGAATTGTCCCGGTATCGCTGCTTCCTGCTCGGTCTTCCGCAAGACCTGCTCGGCGAGACCCCCCGGGAAATCATCGATCTTCTGATGGCTCGCCATGTCACACTGCGCGAAGCCTATGACGACGAAACCTGCGGCACACTGGTGCGCGGAACAATGGAGGCGAATCTTTTTGACCGCTCTTCGCTTCGCGGAAAGCTGCACAGCTGGCTCGAAAACGGCTTTTCCCGCTTCGTGCTCATCAACAGCTTCCTCAGTGGCGACGCGACGCAGGCCAAGGCAATGGGGATTACGTTCAGCCGAACCGAGAAGTTGGCAGCCGCAATTGCCGCCGGCGTGATCAGTACCAACGCGGCCTTCTACCGCTTGGGACTGAAGGTGCCCGGGATTTCCTCGTGGATCGACCGCCGGCTCAATGCCAAAATTGCCCGGCTTCTGGACACCTATGGCCATGCCGACTTCGTGACCGACCCGGGAAGATACAAGGTGAACACCTAAGCCTGGTGGCGCACAGAAATGAGTGGCAACTCGGGCCAATAAAGGGAAAGACTACCTCTTGATGTCGCCTGACAACCGTCACCCGTCCAAAACTGCACGCGCCAAGGCCATGTTGGTAAACAGCCTCTTGCTGGTTTGGGTACTCAACGCCGCACTTGCCATCGCCGACACCGCATTGGTTCTGGCCAATGGAAGTCGCACACTGAGTCCCTTTTCAGGCGCAATGGGCTTTGTTTTCCAAGGCCTGGAAGCGACCCTGATCTGGGCAATACTCTGGCCCCGCGGACTCCCCCGGCGCACCCTCTGCTGGATGCTTGGGGCGGGAATTGTGCTGGCGGTGGTCTCCAGTTTTTTCCTCACGGAGACCCACCCCGAAACGATCACACTTGAGTCCATGATCTATTGGCCCGCAACCGATGCACTCCCCGGACTTGTCGCCCGTTTCCTCTCTCTGATGATCGGAATCGCGGGGTACCTTACCCTGCGCCGCCAATGTGGCGTCACCGGGTACTATCTGGACGCGCGATCGCTTGCGAAAGCGGAGATGTCCGGGCGAAACTTTCTTGAAATACTGGCAGATACACAACAGGGCAGGCTCGCTTACCTCGCAAAGGCGTTCCTGATCAACGAAGCCCCTATATTTCTTGTGATCTTTACGGTCGGGACCCTGGACATGGTCTTTGTCGACATCATCAACCTCGAAGAAGTTCCCCACGAGTACACATCTCCGGCCGCGATCATCACTGGCGTGCTCCTCATCGCGCCCGTTCTGGAAACACTCATCCTCTGGTTTCTCATTTCCGTGTTTCGAAAAATCACCGGTGGACGGGTGTTGGCATCGGCAGGGTTGGCAGGTGTGACGATCGGCCTGGCGCATCTGATCAACAATCAGTCCGTGGGCTATCTGCTCCTGTGTCTGGTGTTTTGCTGGAGCTTTTTCGTTCAGGCCCTTGTGTTTTTGGCGTGGGAAAAACACGGCCGTTGGAAAGCGCTCGTGATGGTGGCGATCCTGCACGCATTGCACAATACCGGACCCGCGATCATGGGCGTATCGAATATGGAGCCGCCCCGGCCCCACGAGTCAAACGAGCCTGTTCTGGTTCAGGAAAATTCCCCGACAGAACCGCGATGGGCCATGCAGAAAAACCCTCTCCCGTCAGATTTCACCACCGCTGCGGGAGACTCGCTCGCCGTACGTTCGAGACATCGAGTTGGCTGTGATGCCATGCAACAGGACACTCAAGAGGATCGTTGCACCCACCGTGGGAACCAACACATCCGCGCCTGAGAGCTCCTTGTCCTGAACAAGAACCACAAACACAATGCT
>JAKVCB010000387.1 GCA_022448345.1 Pirellulales bacterium | reverse complement strand
TCCCGCTCCAGAGGAGACCAGGAGAGGAAGGAACCCGAGGATCGAGGAGAAGGCGGTCATCAAGATTGCTCGGAATCTGAGCTTAGCAGCGGTGGTGGCTGCTTCACGAATACTCATGCCATTCTTTCGTTGTTCGCGAGCAAATTCAACGATCAGAATTGCATTCTTACTCGCCAACGCGACGAGCAGCACGATACCGATTTGAGTGTAGGTATTGTTGTCGGCGCCCCGCATCAAGAGAGCGATCACGACTCCAAGGGCTGCCAAGGGCACGACCGAGATCACTGCGGCAGGGCTGGTCCAACTTTCGTATTGGGCGGCCAAGACGAGAAATACAAATACGACGGCGAGACCAAAGATAAAGTACTGTTCTCCGCCCACCTGTTTTTCCTGAAAGGACATACCCGTCCATTCGTAGCCCATGGTTCCAGGGAGTTCCTTCTGCGCGATCTGTTCCATCAACTCAAGCGCCTGGCCTGAACTATACCCCGGTGCTGGTTCACCATTGATTTGAGCGCTCGGATAAAGGTTGTAGCGTTGAACGACCTGGGGCCCAACAACTTCTTCGACCGAGATGAAGGTGCCAATGGGGATCATCTTTCCGGAATTGTTGCGAACGTTCAGATAAATAATGTCGGAGGGAGCCACGCGATAGCTCTGGTCGGCTTGAACTCGCACTTGCCAGGTACGGCCAAAGGCGTTGAAGTCGTTGACGTAGGCCGAGCCAAGGTATGTCTGCATGGTGTTGAACACTGAGTCCAAGGGCACATCAAGTGTTTTCACTTTGACACGATCAATATCTACAAACAGTTGGGGAACGTTGGCGCGGAAGGTTGTGTTAAGTGCTTGAAGTCCGCTTTGGGTGTTGCCGGCGGCCACCATGTTTTGGGCGACATTCTGCAGGTTCTGTAATGAACCACTTCCACGATCCTGGACCTGCATCTGAAAACCGCCCGCGTTCCCCAGGCCATCAATGGCCGGTGGAATGAATGCAAAGACGATCGCCTCCTGGATCTTCGTGAATTGCATTCGCAATTGCTTGAGGATCCCCAGTTGGCTTTCCTTGAGCGTTGTGCGCTCTTCCCATGGCTTGTAAACAACGACGACCATTCCTTGGTTTGAGCCGCTTGTGCCACTCAACAATGAGAATCCAGCAATGGAAACCCAATCGGCAACGCCATCGGTTTCCCGAAGAATGCCGTCAATCTTGTTCATGACTTTCGTCGTGCGCGAAAGCGAAGATGCGTCAGGCAATTGAACGTTGACGAAAGCGTAGCCCTGATCTTCGGTTGGCAAAAAGCCGGTCGGGAGTGAGCCGAAACCCATTCCCGTCGCGACAAACAAACCGATATACACCAGGACGACCAGGGCAATGCGGCGGACCATTCCGCCAATCACATAGGAATAGGCTTTGGTGCCACGGTCGAAGAGGGAGTTGAAGCCCCGAAAAAAGAAATTGCGAGTCTCGGGAGTTTTTCGCATCAACAGACCGCACAACGCTGGACTCAACGTTAATGCGTTGATCGTACTGATGATCACGGCTGCCGAAATGGTCAAGGCAAATTGTCGATACATTTGGCCTGTGATTCCGGCCATAAAAGCCGTGGGCACGAATACCGCAAGCAATACCAAGGTTGTCGCAATCACCGGGCCGGTGATCTCATTCATCGCGCTCACCGCGGCGTCTCTCGAA
>JAKVCB010000386.1 GCA_022448345.1 Pirellulales bacterium | reverse complement strand
GTAGTTGTAGTAGCCCTCCGCCACTTTCAGATTCCGGAATACGTAGTCGGGAGAATCAAAGGTCCAGTCGGAGAGGACCACAACGTATTCGCGATCGTAGGCCACCGATTCCGGCTCGGCAGGATCAATGATAATCGGCCCATAATGGCCCAGCTGTTCCTGAAGGCCAGAGTGGCTGTGGTACCAGTAGGTGCCATGCTGTTCGACCGGGAAACGGTACTCAAACGTTTCGCCGGGCATGATGCCGGGAAAGCTGACGCCAGGAACGCCATCCATCTGGTACGGCAGAATCAGACCGTGCCAGTGAATGGATGTTGCCTCCGGTAGCGTATTGGTGACACGCAAGATTGCCTCGCGCCCCTGTTTGAGGCGCACCAGAGGCGCTGGCAGAGTGCCGTTGATGGTGATGGGCTGTTCCGAGACTGTGCCCCCTATCTTGAGAGGTGTTCTCGCGACGGTCAGGTCGTAGATGTCAGCGCCATTACGCACGGTGTGAAATGCGTTCGTGTTGTCCAGTTGTCCTCTAGCATAGGCCGGCAACAAGCTGTCGAAACCGGCAAGAAGTCCCATCGTGGCAGCTCCTTGGATAAGGCGCCGCCTGGACATACCTGCATAGAAATGTCTATCGCTCATAGGTTGCTCCTAAAACCATGTATATACAGCTTCTTGCGTTCGTGACTCGATTATTGATGCTACCCGGTGCAACTGAAATCAAACTGAAAAGTCGACCGGTAACCCCCCATTTTTAACGGGTTGCTGTTTTTCTGGGGAGTTGCCGTTACTGGTACAATCCATGGCAGACTGGCGAAACTTTCCCACCACGAAAAACGGCGCTTACAAATGAAAATTCTGATTGTTGAGGACAATGCGGTACTTGCCAAAAAAATATCGGACTGGCTTGCGCAGGCGCACTACACAGTCGATATCGCCAAAACCGGCAAAGAAGCGGACTCGTTGATTGAAACAAGCTCCTACCAGGCCGTTATTCTCGATATCGGACTGCCCGATGAAAATGGACTTTCTTTAATGCAAAGATGGAGAAAAAACGGGAAAAAAGAGGCCATCCTTATTCTGACCGCACGCTCCAACTGGACTGAGAGAGTAGAAGGGTTGAACGCGGGTGCCGACGATTACCTTCCCAAACCGTTTGAGTTTGATGAACTGAAAGCCCGGCTCAGTGCGATTATCCGAAGAAAGGACGGCAGAACGACAGACCAGATCAGTGTCGACGGATTCAGTCTCAACGCCACCTACCGAACGCTTACCACGCCCGACCAGAAAGAGTTCAGACTGACAGCTACGGAATTCCGCCTTTTACAGTGTTTCCTCCGTTCACCGGACCGAGTGTTTTCCCAGGACGAACTGGTTGAAACCCTCTACAACATAGAAAGATGCCCCACCAGAAATGTCGTTCAGGTTTACATAACCCGGCTTAGAAAAATAATAGGGGTCAATAAAATAAAAACATTGCGTGGCCAGGGCTACTACTTCGAAAAAGATCCTAACCGCTGAACGCCCGAGTGAACCAACCAGGTTAAAATATGTCTGCTCCGAAAAGTATCCGCAGAACAGCCATTCAGTATGGTGCTGTTTTCAGCCTCGTATATTTTACTCTGATATTCTTTTCACACACCTACGTGATAAAGCAACTATCGGACGAGTCCAGGAAGCAACACCTGAACAAAGAGCTGGGAAACTTTCAGGCAATCATTGAGGCTGAATCCCCCACAACCGACGACCTCAGCAACATGATCAATCAGTTTGAAATGCTTCTGGGGCATGCCATCGTCATCGAAACGGCTAGCGGAAGCGTCCTGGCGAGCCCGAACTTTGACCAGAGCCAACTGCAGGGCGCTGCAGAGAAGCCCGAGGGTTTTATTCACATAGCGCAGGGCGCGAACACGCTTTTCGGGCTTAGACGTACGTTCACTGCTACTGGAAAGCTGGCCTCAATCACCGTTCTTGAAACCGAGGGGGCGCTCTCTGAACGACCGCTGAAGGCCCACCTGA
>JAKVCB010000385.1 GCA_022448345.1 Pirellulales bacterium | reverse complement strand
CAGGCCTGTTTGTAACCAGTTTCAAGTACGCGAGCAGATTACGGAAATTTCCACGAGGCGATTGCCCCCACCCAGGATTGAGCCTCGACGCCAAGGTACTAGGCAGCACCATCACCTTTCCTAGCGTTTTTTTTTCACACACTGGATTGCTTTTGATACTAGCTCGCGAGCCAGAAGTGTCAATATTTTTTGACAGAGCATCCAGCCGGTTAGCGTCGCCAGCAACTTCGTTGCCGTTGTAATCGTCACGCGTGCTCCATGTGGCCTTTTACCTCCGGTGAACACAATCGTTCCGGCCCAAGGATCCACATCAATGCTTGATGTCTTGCCGGATAGTAGGAACGTTTTGCCTCCCTTTGATTCCGGCACGAACAAAGACACTCACCGCTGGCCGATAGCGCGACCAGACAGACTACGAATTTAGGCTCTAGTGCCCAATGGGCGTGGAGGTTCGAGTCCTCTCTCTCGCACTGCGCAAAAACAAGGGTTTTCGGTCTACGGGCCGGAAGCCCTTATTTTTTTGAGCCGCCGCCGACGACCAAGCGGCTGACAATCTCTGCCTTCGCCTTCGGTTTTGATCTGTCGCAGGGCGCAACCACCAAACACAACACGGGAACCTCGATCAACGCTGGGGTTGAAAAATCTGCCGGAGTCGGGAGATGCCAAGATCAGGCAACCGAATCGCATGAATTATTAGGGTTTGGACCAACGAGATTGGGCAAACTTGGAGACAAATGCCTGAACAAGAAAGAAAGATCTTCACGTGTTTCGCCCAACGACGTTTGACAGAAAAATGTTGAGGGAACTCGTAGATCAGAGCTACCAGGGAGATGTTGTGTCACCAAAAGTGCTTTTTGCGGACTTTGCTTCCTGGAACTTGTCTTATGATCTCCTGCTATTTAAGCACCACAGCTATACGTTCTGGAAAAGCTGGACGAGATGAGCCAGCGCTGACACTAGCGATTGAAGACGGGATATGATTGACCCAATTGCCCCATTGCCGATCCCGGAATAGCTGCATTTTCTGGAAGCTCTCTTGTTGAAGACCATGAAGAAGAAGGACTTCGAGCAATAGGGGCGCGAAGTGGAGTGCCACCACGGCCGTGACAGGGAAGGGCGGTGGGTAGCGCGCAACACCTCCAGAGAAGGTGCCTGGGGACGGCTCACGGCCCTGTGGCAGGTGTGCGGCGCAGCAGGGCGCGCTGTAGAATTCACCCCGCACGAAAAAACAACGACATACGCCAGCCAAACGAATGGATTGTCTATGCCAGAGCAGAATCACCCGACGTCGCCAGGATCCAGTTTACCTCATCGCAAGATTGGGTGGTGCTGGTTTGTACTAAGTGCTTTGCTGGCTGGCACTGCTTGCGATCAGGAAGGCGACAAATCACAAACAGCCCAGTACACCGAGGCCGTTGCCGGACAGTCAGTGACTACTCCACTCGAACGGACATCCGCGGTCGCCGCCTTGGCCCAGATTTCCACACGTTCGCATTCCCTAGAGGATCGCTCGCGCCAACAGGTCGCCCCCCAGCCGCGGAAGCCGCGACGAATTCTCCATGCGTGGGATGGAGTTACGATGTGGGCGACGATCTTCAACACGAATTACTACCCGTCCCCCAATCGCGAAATTCCCCCACCTGATGCCCAGTTCAGCCAGCGGATGCTGGAAGAAATGGTCGATGAAGAGGCAGCAGCCGAGATCGACACCATCAGCTATTGTCTCTTTACCGCATTCTGGAGCGATGTCCCGGCCTCCCAGGTGACCGAGCTGTTTCCCTGGCGTCCGCCGGGAATGGATGAAGCAGGTGTGGATTGTCTGAAAGTCCTGATCGATCGTTGCCATCATCATGGCATGAAATTCATCGCCGATATCCGCATGAATGATCGACATGGCGGGCCTCGCAAAGGCCTGGCAAAAGAGCACCCAGAATGGGCATTGCTCGGATCGGGAAATGACTACGCAATTTCTGGCGTGCGCGATGCAATGTTGACCTTTGTTCAAGAGGTACTCGATGGCTATGACGT
>JAKVCB010000384.1 GCA_022448345.1 Pirellulales bacterium | reverse complement strand
AGCGAATCAGCACAACGGGCGAAACCCGAAGGACCGGTGGAATCTGAATCCGAATTGCGGGAACAGACAATCTACATCCCCTATACAAAACTACGTGGGATTTTCGAGAAAGAGGGCAGGGGAGTATTCATTCCTTATGAACAGTTTCAGCAATTGTGGAAAAAAGCGCGGGCTGGTGAGGTCGAACCTGTCCGGCCTGAGTCACCTGTTAAAGCGTTGCTGACCGAAGTGTCCAATCAAGCGGACGTTGCTGAAGATGTTGTACGTGTGCACGCGAAGATCAAGATTGAAGTGCTACACGCAGGCTGGCACAGCATACCTCTTCGTCTCAAGGGGGCGGCGTTACTTTCGGCTCGTTTAGGTGATGTGCCGGCGCGCATTGTGATGGCCGAGGACGGTTATCGCCTGTTGCTGGAAAAACGCGAGGAAGGCCCTGCCCAGTTTCTTGTTGAATTGGTTTATGCCAAGGCCATTCGTAGGTCACCTGGTCAAAATATGGTCAGGTTCCAGGCTCCCCAGGCTCCCGTGAATCGATGGGTGATCCGAGTCCCTCAGTCGGGTGTGAAGGTCAATATTCAACCTTTGATCGCAGCCAGTGAAACGACGTTATCTCGAGCCTCGGGAGAAGAGGTACCCCCGGGGCCCGCCGTCGATGAAACCGTGGTGTTAGCGTTCGTAGGTGCGGCACCCGAAGTCCAGATTAGTTGGACTCCCCGTTCCGAAGGTGCGACTGGTCTGGCGGCTCTCGCCAGTGTACAGGTGCAACAGCAAGTTACCGTCGATGAGGGTGTAATGCGCACCCAAGCCCGACTTGCCTACAACATCAGTCGGGCTGAAGTTGAGCAGTTGGTGATAGAGGTGCCGCTGGATCAAAAGGTGATCAATGTCTTTGACCCGAATGTTCGACAATGGAAAGTGGTCGAAGCGGGTGAGGTTCAACAGGTTCACGTCCAACTGTTTCAGCCTGCACGCGGTTCACAGACGTTGACGATTGAGCTCGAGCAGTTCAGCGAGGAATGGGGTGACCGGGAGGTGTCTGTCCCGCTGGTGCAGGCGCGCGGTGCAGGGCGCCAGCAAGGTTTGCTGGTCGTTCGTCTTTCGCCAGCCTTGCGTGCTGAGGTTTCCCAGCGTGCGGGGTTGCTGCAGCTGGACAAGCAAGAATTGCCGGGAAGCTTTCAGAAAATCCCCTGGGACTTTGCCTACCGTTACGCGACGCTACCGTATCAATTGGCTTTTCGACTGGAAAAGATTCGTCCCAGGATTCACGTACGCCAGCTGATTGAGGTTCACCTCGAACCGGAGCAGTTAACGGTTAACTTGATGGCAGTGCTGGACATCCAGCGGGCAGGTGTGTTTCAGGTTGAACTAGAGATCCCTGCAGGTTTTGAGATTCGACAGGTTCGTGGCCAGGCGATTGGCCAGGATGTCACAGCAGTGGTTGTCGATTCGCACCATGTAACCCCAGCAGCCAAAACAAGGTTGATTGTGAATCTGGGTGGCAAGGCTCAAGGGAAAGTGGGCCTGTTCGTAGAATTGCAGAAACGGCTGGAGGATCCCAACCTGGTGACTCCGACCGGCAACGCCACTGATCTGTCCATTGGGCTGCCACGAGTCGCCGCGGATCGTGTCGAACGCGTTAGCGGGACCGTCGTGATCTACGCACCAGAGAGTTTGCGTGCAACACCTACTGTGAGTGAGGGCTTACAGACGATTTCGTTCAAAGATGCGTATGCGGAAGTTGCCTCACAACGGCAAGCGAGGTTTTCAACCACCCGGCCCATTCTGGCCTATGCGCATTCAGAACAGTCTCCAAACCTGGTGCTGTCGACCGAGCGGCGGCGTCCTCAAATCACCGTGCGGCAACTACTGGCGACACGGATCGAGACCGGTCATGTCGACTATCGCGCGACGTTCTTTTTTGATGTGCTATACAGCGGTGTAAGCTCACTCCGTGTGGATGTTCCGCAGGCGCTGGAAGCGGAAATACGCAATTTGAGCAGCGCCTTGAATGAACAACGTATTGAGCCTCA
>JAKVCB010000383.1 GCA_022448345.1 Pirellulales bacterium | reverse complement strand
GCCCCCTTCACACCATCCGCGATTGTCGTAGAAACCTCGGGGGTTACTTTACCCGATGGGTCTCAACTTGACATTTCTGGCACACAAACTCAAGGGTTGCAAGAGGCATTTGATTTTGCTGCCGACGAAGGCTGGGGAGTATTTGTTCTCCCCGGTACGTATACTCTTGACGCGGGACTTGATGTGGTGGAGCGGCAAGGCGCGTCCTTCCGTCTACAAGATGTGACCATGAATTTTGGTGCCGGGGTCACCGACTTTGGCCTCCGGTTCGATAGTGCGATCATTTTAGACTGGTACTGGGACGGCGGAGCGCTCAATGCCCCCAATGCACTTGATGGGGTACGATTCGATGCCCGCAACTTCCACCCGCTCGATGGGTGCTTGGGCCTGACCCCACCAGCAATTGCAGATAATCGTTACATCTTTGAGGCATCCATTACGGCTGCAACCAACGAAGTCACCATGGACACTTCCACTCGCACAATCAACGACAACTATTTCCACTTTCAGGGTCTTGGCGAGAACGACCTGAATATCATCGGCTCTGGGTTTGCGGACTCCAATACCTTTCTGTCTGCCAGGTCCGACTCCGCGATTCCTTGGGATCTGTTTAGCACGGCCGGCCGGGTGACGGTCAACGTTCCCAACGGTCCCATTGGTACCGTTGCGACCGTGTATAACCCTTATGGTTCTTTAGTGAACACCGCAGGTACGACCACCTCAGGTTTACAGGAAGCCTTCGACTATGCAGCCGCAAACGATCTCGACGTCCTGGTTTTTGGCCAAGGCATTCGCAATAGTGAGATAAACGGGGGTTTGCCCGCCTGCGGCAACACGAATCAGGGGCTTTATAATCTCAGCACCACACTCGACGTCGGTGCTTTAGACGGAGAAACCTACCGCATATTCAACGTCACCTTCAACTACACGGGGTCGAGTACTGCGATGACTTTTGGCGATGTTGAGAATGCTGATTTTGAACTTACCGGTCAGATTGGAGCGGTGAATGCAGCCACTGGCGTACTTATTCAGCCCCAAACGACGGCACTTACGAATAGCGTTATTCGCGTGGAACACATGCCGATCATCAATGACGACCCGGGGTCGATTGCTGTCAGAATCGACCCTTCGCTCCAAACCATTGAGAACTCTGAATTTTATTTCACAGAAATTCTAGGCGGCGAAACGGGCCTGCAAGTGGACAATCCGTCGGCGAGTACTTTTTTCCGCAACAATGTGCTGAGCACAGTCCATACCCATGATTACAAGACATTCGCTGTGAGACTCGGAACGACCTCTAACAATTCCAGTAATATCCACACCAACACCCTGGATGTTCACATCGACACCGACGGTGGTCCCTCCACGACAGGCCTGCAGGTCTGGGGGGACAACAACACGATTACGTTTGGCTCTCGAGGCGCTGGGTTGGCTGGATCGGCCGCTCGTCTAGAGACAGCCTCCAACGATAATGTTGTTGCTTATTTCGGTGTCAATAGACCGCTAGTCGATATGGGAACCAACAATAGCTATGTACCTGGACTGTTGTTGGCTGCTAGTTCTTCGGCAGCAGCAGATACGACTCCGTTTGCGAATCAAGTTCAGCTTACGAGTCTTCCATTTCGTATTGATACAGAAGTGAGGCAGGAATATCTTGCCAGCGAGAGCGAAATCATCGAGCCGGCCATTTTTCAGGATTTGTTGCTTGCCGTGCCCGACGAAGACGAACAAGCAGCCGCAATTGGGTCGGATGTTGCCGACCAATACTCCCGTTTGCTTCGTGATGAAGTCTTCGAGGGACTTTTTGAACCAGAGAGCATCGATCTGCAATTACCCGATTAAGATTACGCGATTTCTGCAATTTGCTTGTTCGATAGGGTCTTTATAATTATCATAGAGAGAGAAGGTGCCCTACGATTGTTGGCCTAACGCGCGCCCGTTGCGCTAGGCCACCTTCGTTTCTACTACGGGTTGACTACGGGTTTACTACGGGCAATTGCACGATGAAATCACGCGCTCGACGTTCCCGCTTTTTCCGCCAAC
>JAKVCB010000382.1 GCA_022448345.1 Pirellulales bacterium | reverse complement strand
CGAATCGCAGTTCTTCGTAACCCCCGAACAAGGCGCGGACAATCAGTGGTCGACCAACCCCAACGGTCAAGCAGTCTGGGACGCCGGCATCAACGATGCGTCCGATCGACACGCAGGCAATATCAACGTACTGCGGAGCGATGGCTCTGTTTCTGCCGAGTCGAGTGACGATCTATTGGAAAATCATCCCGGATCCGGTTCCGGCGACTGGGTCCCCTGGCGATCCGGCGACGAGCGCTGGGAAGGCTCGAATGCTGAGGCCAATCCGGACAGGGACGGCGATGGCATTTTAAACTCCGACGATAACTGTCCCGACACGTTTAACCCCGGTCAGGCCGACGCCGATGGCAACGATATGGGCGATGCGTGTGAGCCGGCTGAGGAAGAGGAAGAGGATACAGGCGGTGGCGGAGGCGGAGGTGGAGGCGGAGGTGAAGAAGAACCCTATGAATCCGGGCCGCCACCCGATCCCTACGAGCCGTGCGAGGACGAGCCTGTGGACCCAACCGGTGCGACCGAAAAGGCACTCGAGTGGCTCGTTGCGCAGCAACAAGACGACGGCAGTTGGCAGTTCGCGAACGGCTATCCAGGCGGTGGAACCGGCGCAGCACTACTCGCTCTGCTCGGTTCTGGCCACACTCCCTTTTCGGGAACTTATAAACAGGAGGTCTGTGATGGGCTGAAATTTCTTATCAGCTATCAAGGTCCGGACGGGGCGTTAGAACAGGGAATTGGTAGTGATAATGGAAATTTTTATGCCCATGTGTTTGCCCAATGGGCCCTTGCCGAAGCTGTCTTGCTCAGTAATGTGGCACAAGAAAATGGCTGCAATGAAGGTTGCGACCTGACGATTGCCCAACTGACCGATGCCGGTAATCAGGGATTACAGCGGACGGTCAACGCGCAAGGGAATCACTCCGGTTGGTGCTACGGAGGCATATGGTGCTCTGATGGGGGCGGCAAGGGTGACACCTCTGAGTTATTCCTAGTGATCATGACTTTACTGGCCTCTGAGAAGGCTGGCTTCACATCGTACCACCCGATGATGGACTTAAAGTTGAATCAGGCGGTTAAAGCACACCTCGAGTATAATGGGCACAACCCAGTAACAGATCCCAGCCTGGGAACTACCATCCACGCCAATTACTACTATGGCGATTATCGTTTTGCGCCCGGGTCACCCCAGGATTCAGCAAGTGCCCAAGGCCTGTTGGCCCGCGTCGGGGTGAGTAAACTAAGCGGCGCTAACCACGACTTTTATGGTGCGGTTCCCGTAGAGCACAAGGCGATCAAGGTATTTTTTGAGAACGCAGTCAATGCATCTGCCAATTGCGATATTTACTACTTAAAGGCGGCAACATTTTTGGCCTACCTGCGGGGTGGAGATGTTTGGAGCCAATGGAACACAGCCCTCGTTTCAATGCTGACCGAAACGCAAAATCCGGACGGTTCTTGGGCCTTTGACGACTGTCTTGAGGGAAATGGGGTTCATGATTATAGCGCGGGCGGACCTGTATTCTACACCAGTTGGGCCATTCTCTCACTCGGCGCCGGCTACGCAGGACTGCAGATCTTTGATTGATCGCTCATCGACAGAATGGTAGAAAACAGCCCGCTTCATTTTCAATTCTCACTGAGTCGCGTTCCGGATCACGATGCTCACTAAATTTTCAATGAAACGCTTACTGTCGATTCACCGATCCCAACCGCAGATCACGTTGAAGTCGTTGCTTGTTGCCGGTTGCGTTACTCCCTGTTTGCTGGCCGGTTGTGGTGGGGGTAGTGAGCATCCAAGTGCAGCCGCCGAGCGACCACCACTAGAGAGCGTTAACGAAGCCCTGCAGAAAAAATATGTGTCCGCAGAAGACCTGCTTTCCCAGATTGAAGATGCTGAGTCGCGGATGCAACTGGCCTTGGACTTGTCCTACACAAAATTAACGGACGAGGATCTGGCCAAGATCACCTTTCCACCCTACCTGACCGAACTCAATCTGGCCGGTTGCCCGATCACCGATGAAGGCCTCGCACATCTTGAATTGTGCAAGA
>JAKVCB010000381.1 GCA_022448345.1 Pirellulales bacterium | reverse complement strand
AAGCCGCAGGCCTGCGGGTCGCAACGCACAGTTGGAGCGACGCCCTGGCCATCGTTGCCAACGCACATGTCATTTCGAACGCCCCCAATGGCATCACAGTCGAAGTCGACCAGACCGGCAATCCGCTGGTCGAGCAGCTGCTCAACGAGCCGCTCGAGATCAGCGACGGTCAACTTGCACTCAGCGAAGCCCCCGGACTAGGAGTCTCACTGAACCAGGCAGCGATCGAGTCCCACCGTCTGAGCGATCCGTTCAACCTGGCCAATGGATCCTATTCGGATATGGTCTTTGGGCCCGATTTTTTCCGTCCCGCGGGCCCCTACGTATAAATCATCTGGCCACTGGTCCCGAAACCTGAATCGTAGCAGCTGAAGGGCCAGATTCCCTCTGTCTGGCAATCACAAAGTGTTAATTAGAAATAGGTTAGCGATCCATACCGTCTGGCGCTGGGAACCCGCGGAAAGCGTGATTCACACGTATCTTCCGCAAAGTCTGCCAAATCGGTTACAATAGTGGTGTTCTAGAACGAAGCCCGCCGACATCCGTGGCAGGCTGTTTTGTCTTTTTTCTTTCTGGTATTGGAGAGCATCGATGTACCGAAAACTCGGCATCCTGATGGTGCTGCTAGCCGCCGGCTGCAGTTCCACGAATGCCCCGCCGGAAGCGACCACTGGTCAAGCATCGACCAGTGCAAACGCTAATCTGACGGAGGTAACCCTCAAAGTTGACAACATGACGTGAGGCGTCGGCTGCGTCAAAGCTGTTACGGCAGCTTTGACCCCGCTACCGGGCGTAGCGGAAGTAGACGTTGACTTCGCCAAGAAATTGGCAACCTGCAAAGTGGACAAAGAAAAATTCGATGTCGACAATGCAATTGCAACCCTGAAGAAAGAAGACTATCCGGCGACCCAGGTTCAATAGACCGGGGTATTCTGCAGTCTCAAGAAGGGCCAGCGGCAGCGCCGTTGGCCCTTTTTTTGTCAACCTGCTGCCATGGTTGCGAGGCGGAAGTTTAATCAGCACCACCTCGTGGCATATTGCCCACATCGTCTGGCACACATGCCAGCGTCACCGTTACGCTGCCGTGCCTCCAGTCGACTGCCGCTAACCGCCAGGCCGGTACGACGGTTTGCCCGGTACGTCTGTGCGAAGACTGACCAGTTTGCTGCCACAGGTAATGTACAACGTGCGCAAGTCCGGGCCACCGAAGGCACAATTGGTAATCGTGTCCTCAGGCGTTTCGCGAAACGCCACCAACTCTCCGCCTGGTGACACCACGTGGATACCCGGGCGGGTATCGAGTGTTTCACTAGTTCCCCGCAATTTGTGCAGCCCCGCCGCGATATACAAGTTACCCTCCGCATCAATGCACATGCCATCGCCACTGCGTCCAGGATAGAAATTGATGTGGATTCGTTCGTTGACCAACGCGCCGTCCGGCTTCACGTCATAGGCACGTACATCTCGATGATGCTCCGCATCAGGATGGGCTTCAATCAGATAAAGCGTCTTTCCATCCGGCGCGAGTACAATTCCATTCGGCATATGCACCTGCGGCCACTGCAAGACAGGCTGTACCTGGCCATCCGTATCAATCCGGTACACCCCCTTGGGGTTTTCCCCCGGCAGGTCTTCGACTGCGCTACGAGACGTGAAATAGACACGTCCCTGGGCATCAACGCACAGATCATTCGGTTTGGCAAATTTGCGCCCTTGATACGATTCAACCAACACTTCCACCTCACCGGTGGTCATCGTTGTTCGAGTCACGCGCCCCATGCCACCTTCGCAGCAAAGCAAACGTCCAGTACGGTCAAAATACAGTCCGTTTGTTTCATGGCTGTCGTCCCGGAAAACCGCCAGTTTTCTGTTTTGCGGATCCCAGCGGAGAATCTTGCTCATCGGTACGTTGGTGAAATACACGATCCCCGCTCGGTCGACTGCTGGACCTTCGAGGAACACTTTGCGGTCTTCGATCGCAGTCTCTACTTTGACTTTCCCCAGATAGCGATCGCTATTGAGCCCCGCGTAAACCGCGGCTGCCTGGAC
>JAKVCB010000380.1 GCA_022448345.1 Pirellulales bacterium | reverse complement strand
TCTTTGTCCAGATCTTCGCTTGCAAATGGGGTCAGCACAGTTGCAAAAAAATCAGTCTTGTCACCCTTTTCCGCTTTCTTGAATTTTCCGATGACCCGCTGATTTTCGATTTCGACCTCCGCTATATTGCCCGCCTGAAGTTGTGTCCAGAAGTCGTTGTACGGAATTTCCTTGCGTTTCGGCCCCTGCATTGTGAAGAACGTGATGACCGCAAGCGCAGCAACGCATAAAAACACAACCGTTGTTGCGGTGGGCATTGGCCGCGACGGAGGCGGGGTGGGTTGCCGCTGAGGAGGAGGATTTTCCATGAATTCTTTCGGGTGGTGGCGCTGTGCCAAAGACTACTTAAGCTGCCAGTTAAGGGTTTGACTTTGTCGAGTCAGATTTTTCGCTTCCGCTGGCGGGCGATGTCTGTGTGCTATCGCTATCGTTGATTGTCGATTGGTTCAGTTCATCCTGTGCACTATTTATCGCACTCGGGTCTACCGGTTCGCCCTCTTCAAAAAGAAGGTCTAGCTCGAGATTGCCATCCTTGTCCCAGCGACGGGTTCGGCCGTGCCGATTTCCATTCTTGAACTCCACTTCACTCTGGATTTGACCATCCTCGTACCATTCGGTTGCCACACCGTTCCGTTTACCGGCTACAAACGTCGAGTGATTCTGTTTTTGTGGCTCCGTCTGGCCTTCTGTCAGAGGGAACCACCGTGTTACTTCACCATCGAGGCGATCATCTTGAAAGGAGAATAATTCCAAGAGTTGTGATCCATCGTCGCTGAAGTGCTCCGTCTTGCCATGTCTTTTCCCCGCTCGGAAATTTTCGATCCTTCGTTTCGTTCCATCATCGTGGAAGTAGATCCACTCACCGTCTGCCAGGCCGTCGGAGTCATAAAACGCCTGCTTCACCAGTTGGCCATTCTCAGCGTACCATTTCCAATCGCCGACCCGGTTGTTTTCTTCGTATAGACCCTCTTTCCATAGCTTGCCATTCGGGTACCACTCTTTAAAGGGACCATGGAAACGATTCGGACCGTTGCGATAAAAATGGATTGTCAGTTCGCGATGTGGGCGACCATTTTTAAATGACTGTTCAACTTTCTGTGAGCGGACAAATTGCGGCGTATTGTTGATGTTTCCTACTTGGCTTAGGGCCAGGATCGGCTCCGGGTTGATCAACTCTTCGAGCGACTCCGTTTCGGTCTTCGGTGCCTCAGAAGCCACCTCATCGGTCGGTGCCTCTGACTGCTGGGAAGCATCCGGTGTTTCGCTACCACACCCGGAGAGGACTACTGCGCAAAGGCTAAGCATCGCAATAAAAATTCTACTGTTCATCGCACCTTGATTGTTGATTCAGTTGATTCAATAGTTTAATTGCGTTGCTCCGCCCTTGAATCGATCCATCCAAGGGTGTTGGCCACGCAGACCGGGATATATTTACAAGTAAAATGGATCCGCCATGATGACATATCTCAGTTTCCCGGTCCATTGCCGGGAAAGACCGAGATATTGTACGGAGCCACCGCTCAGGAGGCCACCAGGTGCA
This sequence comes from Pirellulales bacterium, assembly GCA_022448345.1. GTDB lineage: Bacteria > Planctomycetota > Planctomycetia > Pirellulales > Lacipirellulaceae > JAKVCB01. Next base: position 509 of record JAKVCB010000380.1, on the reverse strand, counting down.
TTACCGAGAGACTCCGTCGCCCTCATTTTTCGTGAGGCGGTAGGGATCGGTGGGGATGATGGCGGCGGTTAAAAATGGCCGGATCGAAAGGGTCTCGGGGACGAAATGTGGTAGCCGCGTGAGATTCAGCATAGGGATGGCTCGTGTCGAGAACAGGTCTCTTGCTGCCCTTTGCCCAGTTAAACAACGTTTCAGACTCAACGGTATCCGCATTGCGTTCTGGCTCGGCCGTGGTGGAGAGGGCGAGCGGCGACGGCGGCGCCGTGCGGTCAACGAATCGGGCGCCCACGTTCCCCTTTTGGCATCCCGCTGCGGTGCGGTGAAGTGCGGTGTTTCCGCGAAGTGAAGCAATGGACTTTTGTGTACATTCTCCTGATCAATCCAACGCAATACGGATTGCAAATTACGAAGCGTGACTCGTTGTGAAGGCTGCCGACCGCGCATACTGCGGTGCAGAAGAAATTGATTGTCTCCTCCCAAACCATGGCAACCGCGGGCGCTACAACTGT
>JAKVCB010000038.1 GCA_022448345.1 Pirellulales bacterium | reverse complement strand
TTGATGTGCGCAACCTGGATGTGTAACGCGCTTAAGCGATACCAGGTCTTTCCCAGAATTAAAAATTATGAACGCCGAAGCGCCTTTTGACGTTCGTCCCGCGCGTGAGTCAGACAGCGAGGAGATAGCGCAGTTTTTACAACCATTTGTCAGCGAGCGCGCCATTTTGCCGCGATCAAGGGCAGAAATTAGCGCCCTTATGCAGAATGGATTCGTCGCGGTTGTGGACGAAAAGATCATCGGTTGCGCTGCGGTTGAAATCTACTCGCAGAAGTTGGCAGAAATACAGTGTCTGGCTGTTGACCAGGCGCGGCAACGTCAGGGTGTTGGCCGAGCACTGGTAGGCGCTTGTCTTGCCCGGGCGGGCCAGCTTGGTGTTCGCGAAGTGATGGCGATTACCGCCAGCGACTCGCTTTTCCTGAGTAGTGGGTTTCAATACGGGCTGCCAGGACAGAAAAAAGCTCTTTTTTGTCAAATCGCGGATAAACCCCCGCTTTCAGACGAAAAAGAAAGGGCTTAATTCGAGGCTGCGATCCGATTTCTCCGGTGGCTGCGCGAATCGACCTGACAGGAAACCCGCAAGATTGCTTGCGGCTCTTTGCGGGTTTTTGCTTTGGTCCATTGAACCTGGCGTTGAAAATGCCGAACTGGGATGCAGTCAGAAAAAATGTTCCGAGCGGTTTTATCCCCGGTTTGTCAGTACCGGCTAATTGACCATCGGTTGGCTGCCAATTAGATTGGGCCAAAGCCGATGCGGCCCATGGCCCAGTCGGAAAGCGTTTGCCAGCAGTCGGCGCGGTGAGACGTTGCTTGCCGCCACTTTACTTCTTGAGGAGACCTCGCCATGCACCGTACCGCCTTGCCCCTTTGTTGGTTCTTGTTTTTGTCCATGCTGACGGCCCGTCATGTGGCCGCACACTGTGAAGTGCCGTGTGGTATTTACGACGACCAGGCGCGATTTCAGCAGATGCTTGAAGACACCAAGACCATCGCCAAGGCAAGCGATCAAATTCATCTATTGGCTACCGAGTCGAGCCCGCAGAACATGAATCAGCTAGTGCGCTGGGTAACCACCAAAGAGCAGCACGCGACCAATATCCAGCAGACTATTTCCCAGTATTTCATGACGCAGCGGATCAAGGCGGACAAGCCGGAATATGTCAACAAGCTAACCACTGCCCACGCCGTTATGGTCGCGGCAATGAAGTGCAAACAAAAAGTTTCCCCAGACGCTGCCGAGGCGCTCGAGAAATCGATCTACAAGTTTTACACTGCCTACACCGGCAAGAAGCCTGAGATACACAAACACAATTAGCCCACCTGGCCATTTTTAGGATAACGCAATATTTATGCACCCACCGGGGGTGTCTCGTTGCCTTTGCCGCAGAACAAGTTCATAATGAGCACTTCCTGTGAACGAGGATGTTGGAAATGGCAACAGCGACGACTAAAATGGGGCAGACTATCGCAGAACATGCGGGTTCGTTGTGCGATATTGGCCGCGAATTTCACCAGCGGGGCTGGTCATTGGCAACAAGCAGCAACTACAGCGTGGTGCTTAATCGTGAGCCCCTCGAGTTGTTGGTCACTGCCAGTGGAAAGCACAAGGATCGACTGACCAAAGAAGATTTTGTTCGTGTTGATGGCGCCGGAAGGCCAGTTGAGAAAACCTCTGGGAAATCATCGGCTGAAACGCTGTTGCACGTCGCGATTGCGTCGCAACTCCAGGTTGGTGCTGTTTTACACACGCACTCCGTTTGGGGGACAATTCTGTCGAACCGTTTTTTCAAAAGGGGTGGTATCGAGTTGGCCGGCTTTGAAATGCTCAAGGGATTGGACAGGGTCTCCACCCATGAGCACAACGAATGGTTGCCAATTTTTGCCAATACGCAAGACATAGGATCGCTCAGTGAGAAAGTTGCCAATCTGCTAGCCGACCCGGTAGGCCCGATCCAGCACGGATTTCTCATCCATCGCCACGGTTTGTATACCTGGGGCGAAGATCTGGGGGCGGCACGCCGGCATGTTGAAGCAATTGAATTCTTGCTCGAGTGCCTCGGTCGGGGGATGGCACTTGAAGCGATGGCTCCAGTTGGCGATCATCTTGCTGAACCAACCGGTCCGGACGTTGTGGAGTAGTCACCAAACAGGTAGGGTGGCGGTTCAGATGGCAAGACTCTTCGGAAGGAGAAAGGCTGTTTTTAGTCGCCGGAACAACTTTGATGGCAGTCTTGGGCTCTGTTTCCAGCAGGCTCCTTGGTACTCTCGCTGCTTTGTAAGTCTAAACATACCCCAAACATAAACTGAGGAGATTTCCAGATGGCAAGCGTACGCCTACCGGTTGAAGGCCAGACCATAACGGATGTCGATGAAATCCGCACATTTCTTGAGCCCCATGGGATCTGGTATGAAAAATGGGATGTGGAAGGTCGTGTTGGTGAAAATGCAACCGATGCAGAAATTCTTGCGGCCTACGAACCAGAGATTGATCGGCTCAAACAAGAAGGAGGATTCGAAACGGCCGATCTGATCAATGTTACGCCAGATACGCCCAATCTCGAAATGCTTATCGAAAAGTTTAACAAGGAACACACCCACAGCGAGGATGAGGTTCGATTTGTGGTTCGCGGGCGGGGTTTGTTTCACATCAATCCCGCTGAAGGCCCTGTTTTCGCAATTGAGGTCACGAGTGGCGACTTGATCAATGTCCCCAGGGGGACCCAGCATTGGTTCGATTTTTGCGAGGACCGAGCAATTCGCTGTATCCGTCTTTTCGAGGACAAGTCGGGCTGGACACCACACTACATCGAGGATGGCGTCCATGAAAATTACGCACCGCTGTGTATGGGCCCAGACTACTTCCCGGCCAAGTCATCCGTTGACCCAGTTGTCAAATTGTGACTCACATCAAAGCTCGCGGTCTTCTGTTGGATATCGAGGGGACTACCTCGTCGATCGATTTTATTTATGGAAAAATGTTCCCGTTTGTCCGGGAGGGACTGGAAACCTTTCTCGCCACAAATTGGGATGTCACCGAAGTTCGGGAAGCGTGCGACCAGATTCGTCGCGACCGAGTTGCCGATTTGGGGGAGGCTGCCGGTGTGATGTCCGATCGATTGGACGATATCTTTGCCGAAGTCACGCGACTGATGGATGGCGATGCCAAAACGACAGGACTCAAGCAACTCCAGGGGCTCATCTGGCGACGAGGTTTTGAGAGTGGTGAACTCAAAGCGCATCTATTCGACGATGTTTCACCAGCGTTGCGACAGTGGCACGAACAGGGCCTCAGGATCCGCATCTATTCATCTGGTAGTGTCGGAGCGCAGAAGTTGTTCTTTGGGCACACGGTCTCTGGGAATTTGTTACCGTTTCTTGAGGGACACTACGACACCAAGACCGGTCCCAAACGCGAGGCGGGAAGCTACGCGGCCATTGTCAAAGACTGGGGCCTGGGAGCTGAAGAGATTCTATTTCTCAGCGATATCCCTGCTGAACTTGACGCAGCCCGCGAAGCGGGGATGCAAACAGGCCTCTCGATGCGTCCTGGTAACGCGGAAATCGACGTCGCTGCAGAGCATCCACGAATTACCACTTTTAGCGAATTGTCCATTGCCCTGCCAGCGGGTTGAATCTTGTTCGGTTCGCGCATTTTTTGAGCAGGCCCGACGACCAACATGGGCACCAAAACGGTGTCAAGCAACATGAAGAACACAACCGATTGTCGGCAAAGTGGGATTGCCTGGCTGCTTACCGTGATTGGGCCAGGCATCGTTGTTGCTGGTTCGGTGATGGGTAGTGGCGAGTTAATCAATACCCCGGTGCAAGCCGCGAAATTTGGTTTTGTACTGCTCTGGGTTGTTCTGTTGTCATGTGTCATCAAATACTTTCTGCAGGTCGAGATAGGTCGACATGCAATGGTGCACGGACGCACCACACATCAGGCGCTTAATATTTGTCCTGGTCCGAAGTACCGTGGTACTTCGTGGATCGGGATTATCTATATGGGCGGTTATCTGGTCTCTTGCCTGACAATTCCAGGTATGATCGGTGCACTGGCCGGCATGATGCATAGCGAGATGCCTTTGGACCACTGGATAAGTCGTATCGGCGGCGAACCGGTCCACCACCTGGAGAACCAATCGATTGCCTGGTGGGGCGGAATTCTGGTTCTCTTGTCAATGGTCCTATTGTGGAAAGGGGTGTATCGCCATCTGGAAGTATTGATTGCTATTTTAGTCGGTGTGTTCAGCATCTCGGTCGCCATCGCGCTGGTTATGATTCAAGCAAGCGAGTACCGGATCACAATGAACGAAGTTTTTTCAGGCCTCACGTTTTCTTTTGGCGACACACCAAAACTGGCCGCCTATGCTGTCATCAGCTTGATGGGAGCTCTCGGTGCCACAGCGAATGAGCTTTTTATGTATCCCTACTGGATTCTCGAAAAGGGATACAATCGGCATCTGGGGGATCGGGGTGATGCAGCATGGTCGCAACGGGTTCGGCTGTGGGTTCACGCCATTCGCATCGATTCGGGGGTGGCGACAGGCCTGGCGACGTTGATGACCGGAGCCTTTTTCCTGCTTGGTTGCGCAATTCTCCATCGACAATCTCGGGTGCCCGCAGGCATTAATGTGGTGGAGACTATTTCGCAGGTCTACACCGAATCCTTTGGTCCCTGGTCGCGCTACGTTTTTTTGGTCGGCGCGTTCGCCACGCTGTTTTCGACCGTTTTAGTAGCCACTGCAGCCGCTGGGAGAATGTTCGGCGATTTTCTGGGAAGCCTGGGTGTGATCAATTATCGGGACCTAAAGATGCGCAGCCGGGTCCACCGATTGACGCAGTTCTGGTTACTGCTAATGGTGCTGGGGGTTTTCTTGTGGTGCGGGTCGGCACCGGTCCGCTTGATTGTGTTCAGCCAATTTTTTTCGGCCGTTTTTTCGACACCCCTTCTGTTGTTTGCAATTTGCTGGATGGCATTTCATACGGACCGAAAGGCCCGGATGAGTCAGCTGACCGCTTTTTTTCTGGTGACGACGTCGTTGATCATTGTCGCCTGCGTGGTTGTCGGCCTGGTGATACGCTACGCAACATGAAGCGACCCTGGCAGGGTGCGTGGGGTATGGGTGCCCCGCTGAAGGACCATTGGCCTGTCCCACCGTTCGCCTGTGAAATTCAGCCATCAAGCCAAGATTTTAAGATTGCGAAATCGCGGCGATAGGCAGCTCGGGCTTGCTCTGGATAGTTGCCGCCAGAGACATCGTATTCAATGTGCAAGCCGATCGGGCCATCATAAGCCGAGCGAGTCAGCATTTTAAAATAACGAGGTTCGACCCGGCCTGTACCAAGGGGGACCCATTTCCTTTTGCCCTTATCTTGCCACACGAAATCTTTTACCAGGGCAACTTGCATCAGGGGTCGCATCAGTTTGAAGTAAATTGGCCATGATATGCCCGCTTCGATCGTGGCATGGGAGATGTCGAAGACTGCGCCAACCCCACGCGGATTTTGATCTTTGAGCAAGGTATGAATATCCCAGACCGTCGCACCAACGTGATGAACTCCCGCATGGTTGTGAATCAGGCCGGTGATCCCGAGTTCGGCGTTCAAAGCGGTCAGGTCGGCAACGACCGGAAGGAGTGCCGTGAGTTGCGGGGGGATTGGCTTCTTTAGGTCGTATGTGTACCCCCTCATGCGATAGTGGGGAATGTTCAAGGATGCCGCGGTGCGGAGAACCTTTTCTGCATGAGGTTGATCAACGCGATGAATGTTCGACGCCATCATGGTCAGTTCCAGGCCATGATCGCGGAGTGCGTCGACCAGCTTGGGAAGATCGTCTTCGACACGCTCGGGTTCCACGTGTCCGCCGGGTCTTACGGTCGCTTCCAGGCCATCGAATCCGAGGTTAGCGACCAGATCAGCCGTTTGTCGATAGTCAAGCCGCTCGAGGGGCTCCCCGTAGGCTATGAACGTGTGGTTTTTTGCGGGTACACTGTTTGCCAGGTTTGGGTTGCCTGGCAGTAGTGCGAGGCCCATGCCGCAGGCGGCCGGGATTTCGCGCAGAAACCGACGACGATTGAAAGAAGGTTGCATAGCGGTAGGAGAATGGATCACCAAATGAGTCTCCTGATGACAGGGACACGTCAAAATTACGTGTCAGAGCGGTGCCGTTTGAACCATTTTTGCCCGGGCAACACAAACGTGCTATTTGCAATTGTATTGTGGGAAAAGATATATTGCGAGTGATGGTACCGGTCAACTGGGGGTTGCTCGTAGCGTAGGTACTCCGACATGGCCGGGTTTGGTTGGGGTGAACGGGGTTTACCTGTTGGCCAAATGCAGGACACAACGCTCTGCAACAACTTGACCGCAACGCCGACAATCAAAAGATCGGCTCACCAGGAAGGAAACGGGTTGAGCGACAAGCCCCAAATGTTACTTAAACTGGAAGAAGTCACCAAATCTTTTCCGGGAGTCCACGCGCTTTCTGGTGTTGATTTCGATGTGCGCCCAGGAGAAGTTCATGCACTAGTTGGTGAAAATGGAGCGGGCAAAAGCACGTTAATCAACATCGTATCGGGAGTTTTACAGCCCGATTCGGGTTTGTGTCGCCTGGAGGGGCGGGTCTGCGAGTGGCGTGACCCAGTCGCGGCTAGGAAGATGGGGATTGTGACGGTCCACCAGGAAGCCGATTTTTTCCCCACGCTTTCAGTGGTAGAAAATATTGCCCTCCAGCATGGTCTGCCAACAAGAACATTCGGTTTTGTGGACTGGCCTGCGATGCAGGAAGCGGCGCAAAAGGTGATCGGATCAGTGGGGGAATCAATAGGGGCAGGGGTGTCTGCCGACCGTTTGAGTGTGGCCCATCGTCACATGCTCCAAGTTGCCGCGGCCGTTTTGCAGCGGGCCAAATTAGTTATTCTCGACGAGCCCACGAGTGCCTTGACGTCTCTCGAGTCGGCTTGGCTGTTTCAGCAGGTCGCCCGACTTAAGGCAGGCGGCGTGGGCTTGATTTATATCTCGCACCGGCAGGAAGAAGTTTTTGCACTGGCGGACCGGATTACCGTATTGCGAGACGGCCGGAAAATCTGGACCCGAAACCGCAAGGAAGTCGACAGCAAGTCGCTGATTGAGGCGATGGTCGGCCGGAATTTAAAGGACAGTGCCGGCGACCGTCAGCGTCGGCCCAATGGTTCAGCTCCCGAAGGAGGACCGCTAGCCCCAGTTCCCCGCCTGGAAGTCCGCAATTTGCACGATTCTAAAGCCCGTTTCCAAGCTATGAATTTCCAAGTGGGAGCGGGTGAAATTGTTGGCGTCTACGGACTCATTGGCGCCGGACGTACTGAAATGGCGCGTGGCATTTTTGGCTTGGAGGCACTCGCTGGCGGCAGTGTGCTGGTAGATGGCAAACCGGTTGTCATTCACAGGCCTCAAGATGCTGTACGTGCTGGTATCGCCTATCTGCCCGAAGACCGGTTGCGGGAAGGCCTCTGTCGCGGGCTGAGCATTCGGGCCAACACTGTTCTGCCCACACTCGACCGCTGGACACAGCTCTTTCGGTCTTCATCAGAAACAGAACTTCCCGGTGCAACCCGCTTGCCTCACCGGGAGACACCCGTCAAACGCTGGTCGTTAGGATTGCTGGCGAGTCGACGGGTCGAAAAGCAAGTGACCCGACAAGTCGTTCAGCAACTAGAAGTACGGCAGCGGAATATAGAGCAACCCATCAGCCAGCTTTCTGGAGGAAATCAACAAAAGGTTGTTTTGGGGCGTTGGCTGCTGGCCGCACCGAAAGTCATGATCCTCGATGAACCAACCCGGGGTGTTGATGTCGGTGCGAAGTCAGAAATCCATCGCCTTTTGCGGAGTATTGCGGACCGCGGTTGTGCGATTCTAATGATCAGCAGTGACATGCCTGAGATCCTGCAACATTCCGATCGCATTATGGTTCTTCGGTCGGGGAAGATGTCAGCGGAATGGCAGGCCGGTGATGTCACTGCGACCGAAGTCGCTGAAGCAGCGCTTCCTGATGAAAGTGTGCGTGAACAGTCGGTATCCACCGAGAAAAGAGCAGTAAGCCACAACCGGCGGATCGCTGGCGAATGGGGGCTTGCGGCGGTCATTGTGATGTTGAGTCTTTGGCTGAGTCTGACAAGTGCAAACTTTTTCAGTTGGGCGAATTTTGGCAACTTGCTGGCTGAAACAGCATTGTGGTCAATTCTTGGTTTGGCAGCCGCATCGGTAATCATCGCAGGGGGAATCGATATTTCAATCGGTTCGCTTTTGGCGCTGTCGGCTGCTTGTGCAGGTCTATTGCTCAAATTGCCCCTTGCGGCCGAGATATCGATTCCCTTGGCAATCGTCGGCGCGCTGTTGGTTGGTCTCGCAGGAGGGTTACTCAATGGATTGATATCACTCGTTGGCAAAGTTCACCCGATTGTGGTGACGTTGGGAATGATGATCGTTTACCGGGGACTTGTAATCGCGCTGGTCAGCGGGCGACAAATCAGCAGTGTGCCGGAGGCTTTCGGATGGATCTGGATTTACCCTGGATCGGGGTTTCGCGCAGTGATCGTCCTGGGGGCTGTCGTTTCAGCAGTGCTTTATGTCATTCATGTTCATCGACCGGCGGGCCGTCACCTTTATGCTTTAGGATCCAGCTCGACCGCTGCGCAGCTAGTTGGAGTCTCCCGCGTAAAAACATGGCTTTTCGCATTTGGCCTGGGTGGATTGTTGACGGGCATCGCGGCCGTCATCGTGTTGTCAGCGAGCATGCAGATGCAATCTCAGCTTGGGAAAGGCTGGGAGTTACAAGCGATTGCGGTTGCCGTGATTGGTGGCGTGAGTATCACCGGAGGGCGTGGCACCGTCGTGGGAGTCGTTTTAGGTGCTGTTCTATTGCGGCTCGTTAATCTGGCACTAGTGCGTTGGGAAATCCGCGGGGAACAGGTGGATGTGTTTGTGGGAGGCTTGATTCTTGCGGCTGTGTTGCTGGACCTGTTTTTGCGAAAGCGTAGAACATGAAGCGAAAACGATTCACCTGGAATACAGTTTCTGTTCTGCTGCCTTGGCTGCTGCTATTGCTGTCCTTGGGGCTTGTCTGTTTTCAGGTCGAGCGTCCCACAGCCCTGGTGAGTCTGGGTGTTCCGTGGGCGCGGGTTGGTGCCCTGGCAATCGTTATGACGGCGATCATTCTGACTGGGGGAATCGACCTTTCGGTCGGATCCATGATGGCACTCAGCTCAATGGTCATGGGCCTTTTGTGGCAAGCTGGATGGTCTGCAGGAGCCGCTGGTGGTGCGGCCATTCTGGTAGGAGTTGCGGCAGGAGGAGCCAATGGCGGTTTAGTGGTGTTGGGTTTGTCGCCATTGGTGGCCACCCTGGCGACGATGGCGTTCTATTCGGGATTAGCGATGATGCTTTGCGGGGGCGAAAAAATTACAAAGCTACCGAGTCCAGCCGTGGACATGAGCCAGTTTGCCGGTTGGCCCAGTGAGTACTGGATTCTGGGATTTGTGTTTGCGATATCGCTGCTCATAGTGCATGGCACGCGGTTTGGTCGTTGGTGTTATGCAATTGGCGATAATCCTATTGCAGCGAGGTTCTCAGCGGTTCCTGTGCAACGCACGCAATGGTGGCTTTACATGGCTTCGGGACTGGTGGCAGGGTTGTTAGCGGTGACTTATACTGTGCGAAAAGGTGCAATTCCAAACGCACATCAGGGCATTGAGTTAGAAGCGATAGCCTGTGTTGTTGTGGGAGGCACCCTGATTACAGGTGGCCGAGGCGGTATTCTTCAAACCCTACTGGGAATTCTCGTGGTCGCCAACATCGACATAGGTTTGGTTTTCCTGAGCGGGGGATTCAAATTCATCGGAGCGGATGCCAGGCTTATGGTCGTGGGTGTCTTGCTGATTGTCGTTGCAGTTTGGAACGAATGGATGGCGCGGGCTGCTGCCAGGCTAGAAACACTAAACAAGGCTACGGAACGAACATGATGATTCAACGATCAAAATATTTTCTACTTGTGGGTTTGCTTTCTTCTTGCCTGTTGGGGTGCCAGCAGGAACGGAGCGATGAGTCGCCTGTTCGGGTTGGGATGATGCCCAAGCTGATGGGAATTTCCTTTTTCGACGCAGCGGGTCGGGGGGCACATGAGGCAGCCGAGGAATTGGGAATCGACCTGACCTACGACGGGCCAACAGAGGATAATGCCGAACAGCAAGCCGAGATGATCGACGCCTGGGTGGCACAAGGCCTTGATGTGATAGCGGTTGCTCCCAATGATCCCGACGCGATCGCGCCGACTTTATCCAGCGCGCGGTCCCAGGGAGTGAAGGTTATTACCTGGGATACTGATGCTGATGCTGAATCCTCGCAGCGATCCATCTTTGTGAACCAGGCGCCCGTGGAAGGGATCGCAAATGCCCTGGTCGATGTGATGGTGCGAGGCGCCGGAGAGGAAAACAAGTTAAAGGGGCAATTTGTGATCATCAGTGGTACCAAAACTGCCGCGAACCAAAATGCGTGGATGGAGGTCATGATCCCTCGCCTGCAGGAGGAGTACCCCGACTGTGAGCTTTTGGAAACTCGATACCCGACCGAAGATCAGCTGAAAGCACGCGAGGAGACGGCAAATTTATTGGCCGCTTATCCGGATCTGAAGGGTATCTGGGCAATCACGTCGGTGGCCTTACCTGCGGCCGCCAAGGCAGTGCGTGATGCGGGCCGGCAGGACCAGGTTTTTGTGACCGGCCTGAGTCTGCCCAGCTTGATGCGCGATTATGTCGAGGATGGTACGGTCAAAGAATTTGTGCTGTTCGATGTGGAAAAGCTGGGTTATCTGACCGTGCAGGTGGCTGCTGCCCTGCACCGGAACCCTTTGCAACCACAGGAGGGCCGGACGATGGGTAAGCTCGAATCTATTCGCATTACCGAGCAGGAGGTGATTTTAGGAGAGCCCCTGATTTTCGACCGAGACAACATCGAGCAGTATGATTTTTGACGGCAAGGCCGCCACAGGTCGGATTGCCGAAGGCAGAGAAAATCTCGGCCAGTTGTCTCGGAGAAATCCAGCGCGATGCAAGGGACCAGGTTCGCGTGGAAACGCTGGCGCGCCGTTTTGGTTCGGTTACCAACTGTTTTCTTTGCTGATGCTAGCAAACCGAACCGAAACCCCATGCGTAGAAGGACCACCGTGCCTGAAGCCGAGTCTATAAGCCGGTCGCCCGGATAGCTGGCACAAGGGCCATGGGTTTCAGTTTCCGACCCGTGCGAGACAACAAATCAAATGAATGGAGTCGAAGTTTTGGCAAATGCCGCACCACAGGATGGCAACTTCTGGAGCCGCAACCAATGGCCAATCGCATTTGGTTTGGTGTGGGTCGCAATGGGTTTTTCAGGCGGTTTCTTGTTTGCCGCGGAGTTTGATTTCCCCAGGGTGCTGGAGTGTCGCGACGTAACGTTGGCCGAAGAGGTGGGGTTGGAGCACCGGACAATTGAAATCGTGATACCTGTTTCGGTTCGCTTTCGCGACGGAGAAACCCGCTACATAGAAGAAGTTGACGTTGATTTTGGTGCAGCCTCCAATGGCCTTTTCGTGAGCAGCTTTTGTCCTGTTACGGAACTGACGAGTGATTTGACTGATCCCATCGAGCGGACCATCACGACCGAGAAATCGCACCGGGTCAACGGGACGTTCGGGGGCGAGTTGCCACTTGTGGGAGGCGATCTCGTTGCCCATTTAACGCCGTCGCTCAGTGGTACGCTGGCAAAACGGGAAACCAGTACCGAACAAACCAGTCGCCTGGCACCCAGGCGACCGGTCATCGTCAGTGGAACCAAAGATCATCGGCGGGGGGTGTTTTTCAAGATCAAACGGTCGACACAAACGGCGCTGGAAGGAGTCCATGAGTTGACGATCGTTTTTGAAGTCCCGGCCGACTGGCAGTCAGGATCACTCCAGGTTACTTGCCGCGCCTTTGGTCGCAAAAAACTGTTTGGCATCGTCCAGCAATCCCGTGTGTTTGGGGAGACGATCACGCCGGTCTATCTCTATCTGGAAGGAAACGACCCGGCCCGGAGGGCGGCGCAGCAGAAGGCGAAGCAAGTTCGTCGAGATCCAACACGCTGGAATCGTGTTGCCGCAGTACTTGAAAGTTGCTGCGTAGCTTCTCTCTGTACCTTCAGCTCCTCAGGCCAGGGCCAATAGTCCCGGAAGTTCTATGCAATTCAATCACCAGCACGATTGAATCGTAGTCGAAGCGAACACCTGATGGATGGAGCAAGCCAGATCTTCACCGACATTCGGCGAGGCGAAGTATCCTCTGGGTGCTGTTACTTTCCGTAGTTACTGCCCTGCGGCGTGGCGGGCTCTGCTGCCGGGTCGAGCCCCAATTCTTTGCGCATGATGGCACCCGATTCAGAGTACCATTGAAACAAGATCCTGGCATCGATTCCGACGTTGAAATGCCGCACGCCCATGTCAAGGTAAGGTTCGAAACCGGACGGTTGGTTAAGTTCCACGCGGGGGGCGATTCCCATCTTTAAAGCAGTCCGAATCGTGTGGAGTTCAGCCTCTTTGACCTGAGGTGCATCGAGGCGGCCTTCCAATCCCAGGTTCATCGCATAATCAGCTGGGCCGAACTGTACCATGTCAATCCCTGGCACTTCCAGGATCGATTCCAAATTTTCGACAGCCGATTCTTTCTCGATCATGATGGCTACTACGGTTTCGTCGAGAGCATCGGCCGACTCTGGGCTGGCCACATCCAGAAGAACGCCGACGGACCGATTGAGGGCAACACCCTGAATTCCTCCTGACTTGGGACGTTCAAACCGGGTAACTCGTACACACTCCTGGGCATCTTCAGCATTACGCGGGTCGGTGAAAAGGACATTTTGAATTCCCGCTCCAATCGCCCGGGTTGCTAAATGGAGGCGGGATTCTTGTTGAATCTTGATCATCGCCGACATGTGATCGAACAAGTCAACTGCCCGTCCAAGGTTTTCGAGCGTATACAGGTCGTATGGGGAGTACTCGGCTACGAACTCAACATAGTCGAACATTCTCGAATGCCCCACGAGTTCGAGCATGGTTGGCCAGGAACTCATGAGCCTGGTACCAAGAGTGGGTTGGCCGTCGTCAAGAAGTTGGCGTAATCGATTGGGTCGCATCAGGGAACCTCAGTATAAAAAGCGATGGGAAATCACAATGGTGATGATGGCAGAGCGTACGCTTAAGCCAGATGTAAATTTTTGCTTGTGCTTGGTCAAAACTTGCTGTTTATGTAATTAACGGCGCGCCGCTGGATGGCGGATTTCGAGCCAAGCGCCATCCTGTTGGCTGCTGGCAACGCATTGCTGCAGAAAAAACATTCCTTCTGCGCCATCGAACACGTTTGTGTAGATCGTATCTTTTTGCTCGACTGGGCTGCCTGAGGCCCGCAGTGCCATGTCGTCGTATGCAGACCGGTAGATATTCGCAAAAGCTTCAAAAAATCCCTCGGGATGGCCACTTGGGAGTCGGCAGGCAGCGTTGCCTGTTTCGGTCATGTACCCGGCACCCGGGTTGCGGGTGTAAAGTTTGGTGGGTTGCCCGTGTTGTCGGAATTGCATCACGTTTGGATTTTCCTGGTGCCACTCGAGTGATGCCTTTGTCCCATCGATCTCGATAAAAGCGTCGTTTTCACGCCCGTGGGACAATTGCGAAGCAGTAACGGTACCGACCGCACCGTTTTCGAACCGCACGACCGCATGGCCGTATTCGTCAAGCTGGCGGCCCGTGGTAAAAATCTTCAAATTGGCGGAGATTTGTTCAGGCATCAAACCGGTGATGTATCGCCCCAGGTTGTAAGCGTGGGTCCCGATATCGCCAAAGCACCCGGCCGGGCCCGATTTGGTTGGGTCGGTTCTCCAGGAGGCCTGCTTTTGTCCTTCTTTTTCAATCCTGGTTCGTAACCAGCCCTGCAGGTAGGTCGAGCGAATCGCCTCGATTTCACCCAGTTCACCACCCAGTACCATCTCCCGGGCCTGGCGAACCAGCGGATAGCCGGTGTAGGTGTGGGTCAGGCCAAAAACAACCCCTTTCTCTTGGACCAGCGTGACGAGTGATTCGGCCTGAGCCAGATCGAAGGTCATCGGCTTGTCGCACATGACGTTCAGCCCCGCCTCAATGGCTTGCCGGGCAATGTCGTAATGTGTGTGGTTGGGCGTTGCAATCGTGACAAAGTCAATCCGTTCACCCTCGGGCAGGCTCGCCTCGCTTTCGATCATCTCCTGATACGACGCGTAAGCCCGCTCAGGTGCGATGCCATATTCGGGTGCCGATTCCTTGCAGATCTGCGGATCGGACGAAAGGGCCCCAGCCACAAGTTCGCAGCGGTTGTCGAGCACCGCACCAGTGACATGAACACGTCCGATAAAAGCACCTCGGCCACCACCAACCAGACCCATGCGAAGTTTACGACCAAGACTTCCATTGAACGCCATCGTTGTTATCTCCAACTGCAAAAAATCCAGAAAACCGGGTGATTTCGGGATAGGGATCAACCCAACCTAGCCTGAACATACCTGCACAGGTGGCCTGGGTTCAAGGGTTCGCGTAGCCACGAGAGAAGTTATTGAGCCTGCCGGCTGAGGTCGGGGTGATCGGTAAAAAAGCCGTCGATACCTGTTCGAAGGAACTGCTCGATTTCACCGACCAAATTGCCCAGCTGCAACTCGTTGTGCGGCTGTTTCCCTTGAAAGTTCTTGGGTAGAGATCGATTCTCGCCCCGAAATGTATACGGATGCACCAACAATCGCACGGCGTGGGCATTGCGCACAAAAGAGGTAGCCTCGCCGGGATTCAGTCGACCGGCCTCGTCCTTTGGTAAAATAAAGTGATATTTTTCGGGACCAACTCCATTGGCATAACGGGCAATGCGGGCCAGTCCATCCCGCGTGGCCATGTCAGCGTAGGTGGTGCTGCCGCCGGCTTGCGCTATATCGAAGGGTTGCCCACGATCACCCAGCAATTGAACCAGCCGTAAATCCATATTGCGTTTTTGCATTTCCTGGCGGAGTCGTTGCAGATTCTGAACCTCAAACGATTGGATATAGACCGGGAGATCGTCGAAATTTCTGACGCCATGCAACTGCAAGGTGTCGAGCAGCACTTCATTAATGTCGATGCCGGTTTCTTTGAGGATGTGGGTCGGATGCTTTGTTTCCGGATAAATGCCCACACCGCCTGCTTGGGCGAGTTGGATCACGTCGGCCAGCGTTGGGACGGGCCAGCGGTCATCGAACTGGCAGTTGGCCGGTCGGAATGGGGTTGGCACACTGCCGGTTTGGCGTTCGCGGGCGCGAAGCTGTCTGATTTCAGCATGGGTGAAATCTTCGGAAAACCAACCGGTATGGTTTGCACCGTCGATTACCTTGGTTGTTTTTTTTTCAGTGAATTGAGGCAAGTCTCCCACATTGGTGCTGAAGTCCAGGACGTTATCGTGCCGGGCGATAAGTACCCCGTCAGCGGTCATCACGAGATCAGGTTCGATGAAATCGGCACCTTGTGCGATGGCCAATTCGTACGCTGCGAGGGTATGCTCGGGTCGATAGCCAGAGGCACCTCGATGGGCGATTACCACGGGTCGCTGGCCGGTCAGCGTTTTTGCGTAGGACATTCAGCTGAGTATACCATTGTCGCTGTCAAGTTGGACCCGGGAGAGCTGGATACGCGCTTGCAGGCGAGACAGTCAGCATGGCACAGACTGCGCACGGTTTACAAACTGGTTGGAGGCAAGATCGCCACTGAGTTGACTCCCAGGAGTGTCCGGTCTCTGTACAATATAAGGAGAAAAGCCAAGAGATAGGCGACCGTAAGAGTAGAATTTCCCGCAAGTAGGACCAGCGACAAATAGAAAAGATCTACCATGAACCAGATTGGTATCCATCGACGACGTGCTCTCCAGGGGTTGGCAGCAGGAGCGGCCGCAGCAGTCGTTGGGCCAGCTGCAGCAAGGGCCGAAGACGACAAACAGAACTCTTTTGGATATTGCCTGAATACCAGCACGATTCGCGGGCAGAAGATCGAACTTGTTGAAAAAATCGAGATCGCTGCCGATGCAGGGTACGACGGCATCGAACCCTGGATTCGGGAAGTCGAGACCTACGTCAGCCAGGGTGGGCAAGTGGCGGATTTGAGAAAACGAATTGAAGACCATGGCCTCAAGGTTGAAAGTGCGATCGGTTTTTCCCAGTGGATTGTTGATGACGCGGATCTAAGATCACAAGCCTTGGAGCAAGCTCGACGTGAAATGGACTTGGTTCTCCAGATTGGTGGCACACGGATTGCCGCCCCACCGGCTGGCGCCACCAAAGCCCCAGTGTTGGATCTTGACCAGGTGGCCGCACGGTATCGCCAACTGTTGGAAATTGGGGAGCAGATCGGTGTGTGTCCGCAACTTGAGGTTTGGGGTTTCTCCAAGAATTTGCACCGCTTGGGCGAGGTGGTCTATGTAGCGATCGAGAGTGGCCACCCAGCAGCTTGCATTCTGCCCGATGTTTACCACATTTATCGGGGCGGATCTGCTTTCTCGGGACTCCGTCTGCTAAATGGGTCCGCGATGCACGTATTCCATATCAATGACTATCCACCCATCCCCTCGCAAGCCAGTCTCTCTGATGCCGACCGGGTTTATCCGGGTGACGGTGTTGCTCCACTGAACCAAATCCTGCAGACACTGACGCAGATTGGTTTCCAGGGATCGCTCTCGCTGGAATTGTTCAATCCCCATTACTGGCAACAAGATGCGGCTGTCGTAGCCCGGACTGGCCTGCTTAAGATGAAAGCAGCGGTGGCCTGTGCTGCTGAGATCCGGCGAGACGAAAAAGTCCCAAAGCTGTGAGCGCGCATTTGCATGGAACCGGTGGCAGTCAAGAAGCCCAGGTTGCCCGTTCGACAAATCCTTTGGGTCACGGTTATTCAACAGGGGCCACCGCCCAAAGAGATGGCAATCCATCCTGGCAGGAAACGAAAGGGACAGCTAGAATCGTTGGCAAGAAGTTTTCAAGTGTCTTCTTGAAGAATCAGTATTTCGGTGCCTCACAATAGTTTTCCTATCGGGGTATTGTTTTGACCAACGTACTCACTTTGGGAGCGGAGCGCGTTGTTCCATCTATCCAAGCTGCACAAGTACCTAACTGGTTGTAGGATCAGCTTTCACACAGGTAGCAACATCTCATGGCAGACAGCAATGCAAGACTGGCTTTAGTGACTGGCGCGGGACAAGGTATTGGGGCGGCAGTCACTGGCCAACTGGTTAGCGAAGGAATGCGCGTGATCGCGATGGAAAAACGGGTAGACCTGCTTGATGGCCTGGTTGCAAAGTTCGGAGACAAGGTCATTCCGTCCGAATTGGATCTGTGTGAAATGACCTCCATTTCCGGCGTGGTCTCAGAACTGGTGCAGGAGCACGGCCCAGTTACGGCACTGGTCAACAACGCGGGTGTCTGGCCCGGTAGCCCGATTGTGGATATGGACGACAAAACCTGGCGGTTGAATTTCGCCATTAACGTTGATGCGCCATTTGCGCTAATGCGGTGCCTGGCTCCAGTGATGGCCGAAGCGGGCGGAGGCGGCGTCGTTACGGTTGCCAGCCGAAATGCTTTTCGTTCCAGTACGAACAATGCAGGCTACGATGCCTCCAAGGCTGCCGTGGTGGCGCTCACCCGAACTGCTGCAGGGGAATTTGCGAGGAACAATATCCGGGTCAATACGGTGTGTCCGGGAGTCATTAGTACGCCTGGAAACAGCTCAGCGGAAGAATCGTTGTTCAAGGCCGCATACACGAAACAAATCCCGATGGATCGTTACGGAGAGCCGGAAGAGATTGCCAGGGTGATTTCTTTCTTGCTTTCCGAGGCCTCATCTTTCCTGACGGGTCAGGCCATTATCGTCGATGGCGGGCAAATTGCCTGCCAGGACAATGCCCGCTACCTGGAGATCCCAGGACTGCGGTGAGAGGATGAAGCCGGCGACAACCCCTGTCAGGGCACAAGCGGTACCGTGTTCGGGAGGGGTTTGCATTCCCGCACGGGCTGTTGTGGGAAACGATGGTTCAGTTTCAATAGGTAGCACGCCCGGCAGGACTCGAACCTGCAACCCCTGGTTCCGAAGACCAGTGCTCTATCCAATTGAGCTACGGACGCATGATGTTGGTGGATGTATACGGGCCTCGGGTGGTCGGTCGATTGAGGTTTTCACTGTGAGTACATTCGAAAATACGCTTTTCGTCAGCCTCGATCAAGCGCATGGGGGGAACCGCCTAAAACACGATCGATTTACATCAACCACACCATTGCTTGCAGGACTACCAAAACGATGAGCATGAAGCCAATAATCCAGACCGCAAAACGGGCCGCGTGGACCAGAATCGGACCAATTTCTTCGTGTCGTGTTGCCGCATAGACCAGGCTAATGCTCACAATCAGCGGCGCAGCATACCACAAGCGGGCAGTGCCAATATTGGCCCAGACATGACCGGAGGTCAGTATCGATAGGATGATTGCCGCAGTCACAAAGATACTCGCCACGATACCAGCATGTGGGTACTGGTCTCAAAGGTTCGGAAAGGGTCAGTTGGAATCGGTCGGTGTAACACGCCCACTTTTTTCTTCTGGGATTATAACCAAAGGGCCACCGTAAGCATCATAAATTGCAAGTACGTTGAGCAACCCGGCGATGACAGTGAATACGGTACCCAGTTCAAATCGATCAGCCAGATCATGATGCCACTTAGCGAGCTCGTTAGGGTGTACCACCTCGTTACCACTTTGATCGACTGAAACAAAAGGTTGGGCTTGTAATCGCGGTGGCGTTGGCGGCCGCATTAAATCCTGGAGAGTGTCTTCAGCCATGAGGTCTTTTTTAACATGGCCGCGCTGAAGGATGGCTGGTAATGCTGAAAGACCAACCCCAAGCTGGCAGAAGTACTGCCAGCGGGTTAGCAGGCTGGGTGTTGAAGCGTAGACAACCCGCCCATTTCCCAAATAAAAACCGTAGAGGAACGTGCCGAGAATGCAGATCAAAAACAGGATGCCTTTGCCAGTTCGTCCCTGGTAGAGGTGTCCAAGACCGGGGACGAGCCAAGCCAATAAAGCAGCCAGCCAGGGGTCTTTCAGTTCGACTTCAATGGCGTCGGACGGTTCGGAAGCAGCCTTGTTTCGGGAAGCATGCTTGCCGTGGGATTGGGGCATGGTGAAGAATTTGGAGGTTCAAGCAGGGGAAATATCGCGGAACGACCATTCTGGTAGATTGTCGGCAGTCGAACCAGGGCAAACCACAAGGTTCGCCCTGGATTTTTTTTGGGGGAACCTCTGGCGATCCTGCCGACGACATTGTGAACCGGCTCGAAACGGGTTAAATTCCTATTTGGTCATGTTGTGGTGGGTGCCCAACAGACGGTTGTTTTAGGCCTGCCCGGCGGTATTGTTCCCGCAGGGGCCATGGCTTTGCACGAGGACAGGCACCCATAGGACAGGCGCCGTCAAGCTGGTTTTAGACACGATTCGCGAGGATGCCATTTTCATGGTACTCGTGAACGGGTTTGCTGGCCGGCATAACCCCTCAGGAAATCACCGTGTCGACCGACCCCACCAATCCCGAAAATGAACAAGCTATCGCCGCACGGTTGATTGACTTGCCGATTGAGGACGAACTGCGTGATAGTTACCTGACGTATGCAATGAGTGTAATCGTCAGCCGGGCCCTGCCTGATGTGCGAGACGGCCTGAAGCCCTCCCAGCGGCGAATTTTGGTGGCGATGAACGACCTGAATCTGACACCTGGTTCATCTCGGGTGAAGTGTGCCAAGATCTCTGGCGACACGAGCGGCAACTACCATCCGCATGGTGAAAGTGTT
This sequence comes from Pirellulales bacterium, assembly GCA_022448345.1. Taxonomy (GTDB): domain Bacteria; phylum Planctomycetota; class Planctomycetia; order Pirellulales; family Lacipirellulaceae; genus JAKVCB01. Next base: position 6,989 of record JAKVCB010000038.1, on the reverse strand, counting down.
ATTTATCCGACGTTGGTTCGAATGGCACAAGAGTGGAATATGCGGTCTGTGTTGGTCGACAAGCAGGGCAACTTTGGTTCGATTGCTGGCTTGCCTCCGGCGGCTATGCGGTACACCGAGGCCCGCATGTCTCAAGCAGCGGCAACGATGCTTGAGGATTTGAAACTCGATACAGTTGACTTTGTGCCAACTTACGACGAGCGTCGTACCGAGCCAACGGTGCTTCCGGCCAAGTTTCCCAATCTGCTGATTAATGGTTCTTCTGGGATCGCGGTGGGTATGGCAACGTCGATTCCGCCGCACAATCTGGGCGAGGTTTGCCGTGGTGTCTTGGCGTTGATTGACAACCCTCAGATAACAGTGCGCGAGTTGATGGAATATATCCCGGGACCGGATTTTCCAACGGGAGGCATTATTTGCGGAAAGACTGCCCTGTGGAGAAGTTACGAAACCGGCCGGGGTACGATTGTGGTACGGGCTAAGACCACGGTGGAGACAAAACCAAATGGTCGCTCACGGATTGTAGTTTCTAATATCCCGTATCAACAAACGCGGGATTCAGTGATCGAAAAACTTTCGATTCTAGGCGGTGACGGCCGCGTGGCTGGTATTTCAGATGTTGCGGATCACAGCAATTTAGAAGAGCCGGTCCGGATTGTGATTGATCTGAAAAAGGATGTCGATCCTGATGTGGTGCTCAACCAATTGTGGAAGTACTCCCCACTGCAGGATTCTTTCTCGGTCATCTTGTTGGCACTGGTCGATAACAAACCCCGCACCTTGTCACTGAAGGAAATGCTCGAGGAATTTATACGGCATCGGGTGATAGTCATTCGCCGCCGCACTCAATTCCTGCTGATCAAGGCCCGTAAACGCAAGCATACGGTCGAAGGTTTACTACTGGCCCACACGAACATCGATGAAGTGATCCGTGTGATCCGTGCGTCGAAGTCCCAACTGGAAGCCAAGCAGCGGTTGATGGATGAAATTCGGTGTCCCGCATCAATGCTGCAGCGGGCGTTGGGAGACACAGGATTTGTCCAGTTTCAGGAAGAGCGGGGTGTGGCAGAGGAGTATTTTTTGACCCCCGTGCAGGCCGACGCGATTCTCAAAATGACCCTAGGCCAACTGGTCAACTTGGAGCAGGAAAAACTTACCGAAGAACATGCCGAGTTGCTTGGGAAGATAACAACCTTTGGCGAAATTCTGGACGATGAGAGCCGCGTCTATGACATCATCCGCGATGATTGTGAAGAGTTGGTCCGTAAACTGGGCAGTAAACGTCGCACGGAATTGAGCGACGAAGAGGTTGGCAATGTTGATATCGAAGACCTCATCGAAGAAGAGACGATGGTCGTGTCAATCTCCCACAATGGCTATATCAAGCGAACCGCAGCCAGTACATACCGTGCACAGCGGCGTGGCGGCAAAGGTGTGAAAGGCGCTAAGACTGACCAGGATGATCCGGTCGAACACCTGTTTGTCACAAGTACACATGACTATCTCCTCTTTTTCACCAATCACGGCAAAGTCTACTGGCAAAAGGTTTACAATTTGCCCCAGCTTTCCCGCGACGCCAAAGGCCGCGCAATTGTGAATCTGTTAAATCTGGCCGAAGGCGAGAAGATTGCTGACTGCCGGGCTATTCGTGATTTTGATGAACCTGGCCACTATCTTTTGATGGCAACCCGCAAAGGTCTCGTGAAAAAGACTGAGCTGAAAGCATATCGCCGTCCTTTGAAAAGCGGCATGATTGCCATCAAGCTCAAGGATGGAGATGAGTTGGTCGACGTGGTCGTTGCCGCTGCGGGCCAGGAAGTCGTGCTTGCTACGGCAGGAGGTCTGGCAATCCGGTTTAAAGAATCGGATGCCCGACCAATGGGGCGTAACACGAGTGGCGTTAAAGGAATTACGCTGGCGGGTGATGATCAGCTGGTTGGGATGGTGATTGCTGATCCTGAAGCCACCTTGTTGACCGCATGTGCCAATGGTTACGGTAAAAGAACACCGTTCGGTGTCAATAACGGCGGGGCTAATGGCGATGACCAGGAAAGTGGTGATGAAGGACCATCTGGATTTCGCTACCGGACACAAAATCGAGGCGGTAAAGGGGTACGCGATATCAAGACAACCAACCGGAATGGTCCGGTCATTGGTATTGCCGGCGTACATGATGAAGACGAGCTAATCATGATGACTTCGCGCGGAAAAATTCAGCGCATCAAGGCGAGCGATATTGGCGCCATTGGCCGCAATACTCAGGGTGTGCGGATCATGAGTATTGAACGTGGCGATACGCTCAGGGCCGTTGTCCGGGTGCCACGCGAAGAAAACGACAACTCGTGACCAGAAGAAACAGCGCGGGAGAGTTCTTCGAAAGCAGAAGACCGGGTCGCCAGGCCGCTTTCACCAAACATCAAGGCTGCCCCGCCTGTCATATCTTCATTAGGAAACTTTCCCTCATGTTCAGGATCAGGGGATAATTTGCCATGAAAATAGCAGTCATTGGTACGGGGTATGTGGGGCTTGTTACCGGCACTTGCTTTGCAGATAGCGGTAACGATGTTACTTGTATCGATATTGACGAGAAAAAAATTGCCGCACTGAACAACAGGCAGGTCCCGATTTACGAACCAGGCCTTACAGAAATGGTGCGCCGCAATGTTGAGGCCAACCGGCTTCACTTTACGACCGATACCCCGTCCGCCATCGAGCCAGCTAAAATTGTTTACCTTGCTGTTGGGACCCCACAATCGGCAGATGGTTCGGCCAATCTTACGGCTCTTTGGGCGGTTATCGATACGGTAGCTCCTTACCTCGGTCAAAGTGCAATCATCGTGACAAAGAGCACAGTCCCTGTGGGCACCAACAGAAAAATTTTTGATCGACTCAAAGAACTCACCGGTCGCGAATGTCGCGTGGCGAGCAACCCGGAATTCCTAAAAGAAGGTGTGGCAATCGACGACTTTATGAAACCGGACCGTGTTGTGGTCGGAGTTCGATCAGAAGAAGATGCCAGAACGCTACACCAGCTGTACAAACCATTTTTGAGAACAGAAAAGCCATTCTTGGTGATGTCCCCTGAAAGCGCAGAGATGACCAAATATGTGGCCAATGCCTTATTGGCCACGAAGATCAGCTTTATCAACGAGATGGCAAATTTTTGTGAACGCATGGGCGGAGATATCAACGACGTGCGGCGCGGGATTGGTCATGACAGCCGGATTGGATTTGCGTTTCTTTTTCCTGGCGTCGGTTACGGTGGTAGTTGTTTTCCCAAGGATGTGCGGGCCCTGGCATCCATGGGAGAGGACCATGGGTTTAAGTCATCAATGTTACGAGCGGTCGACGCGGTGAATGATGACCAGAAGCGAATTATACCCCAAAAAATGGAAGCCTTCTTTGAGGGAGATCTCGGCGGTAAGGTGATCGGAATTTGGGGGCTGGCATTCAAGCCGAGGACCGACGATATCCGCGAAGCACCGGCACTCGTATTGATTGAATGGCTTTTGCAAAAGGCCGCGACCGTCCGTGTGCACGATCCTGAAGCGATGGCCAATGTGCGCGGCGAATTCGGTGATCGATTGACCTATTGCAAGAGGCAAACCGACGTTCTTGATAATGCCGATGCCCTGGTCATTATGACCGAATGGGGTGATTATCAACGGCCAGATTTTGAAAAGATGCGAGCCCAGATGCGCAAGCCGGTGATCTTTGACGGGCGCAATCTTTATGAACTCGAGCAGATGCGGGACCGGGGCTTCATCTACCATAGCATTGGTCGACCGACGGTTGGCAACGACTGAAGTGCCGAAAAACCTCTGCGATGTGCTAAAAGCCCCTGTTTTCTTGACGTGGTTCTTGGCGTCATTTACGCTTAGAGAGGGAGGGAATACGGAACACGAACAGCCGCTGCAGTCGACGCGACTGCAGTAGAGGTGAAGTGGAGGCGGCAAATGATCAGCCAGATTCGGCGCCGAAAAGCCCAGTCATTCGTCGTTGGCCCAATCGTGGTTTTAGCAGTTTGCATCGCGAGTACAGGTTGGGCGAATGAGATTGCCTTGGAGGGGTTTCTGCCGTTAGTGGGGATTGGGCTCACCGACGAGTTTCAAACGCTCGACGAAGATCTCCTGTTTAGCGTGGCTGATCCCAGCCCGAATCCAACGGGCGGTCAATTTTTGGGAATCGGTGGTACCGCTCATTACGACGTCGCCTTGCTCGACACGGGAGCAAATGGGTCCCTTCTTACCGATGCGGCGTATACCGACTTTGATATCGCGGGAGAAGGTTTTGCGGGTGCGGTGACAGTTGCCCTCGGAGGTGCAACAGGTTCGCTCGACGCGCTTGTCAATGACCCACTTGGCATCTACGCAACCGGATTGGAAAATCGCGCGGGGACAACACCTCTGACTCTGAATCCGTCTACCATGATTGGCCAGACTAGTGTGTCCTTATTGAGTTTGCCACCAGATACGGCGCTTCCGAACATCTTGGGGTTGCCTTTCGCGAGTCAATACTCGGTCTCAATCAGAAATGACCAACCCCAGATTTTTGAACTTGCAGGAAAAACAGTGCGGACTCCACAAATTGATTTCCTGCCGTTGGGCAGTGGCGGTCAGGGAATATTACGGCGGGCACCTTTGATGCTGCTTCCGGGCGGTTCTTTTGTGAATCCACCCGCTTATATTCCTGACTTCATGGGTCTTTTGGAAGGACGTCCTGCCCACGACAATCCAACCGCGCACTCTCTTCACAGCGATGGATTGCTATCGGTTGGGGGCATGTTTGTCAGCGTCGATGTTGCCAACAACGGCCAAGCGTTAGAGGAGTCCAGTTTCTTTTTCGACACCGGTGCATCGGTGACCGTGGTATCGGAACTTAACGCCGTGCGACTTGGCTTCGATCCTTTACTCGATGACCCTGATTTTACAATTGCCATTTTGGGGTCGGGCGGTACTGCATTCGATGTTCCCGGGTTCTTTGTGGATGAATTCACCATTGAGACCGTCGGTGGTACCTTTACGGTTGCAAACGTACCTGTTCTGGCACTCAATGTCACGGATGCGTCAAACCCAATCAATATCGTCGATGGCATAGTCGGGATGAACCTTTTCGCCGGTCGTAATCTTGTGATTGACCCGCAACCGTCTCTAGGTGGCGGAGGGAATGGTCCTCAGTTGTATATCGGCGATCCCGTCACCAGCCCATTCAATTGGGGGACGACCTCAAGTAGTGCTGATTGGAGTGATGGGGCGCATTGGGATACTGTGGGGCCGCCTGATCAACTTGGCGTTGCCAACCTTAACCAGGTCACCGGAACCACTCAAGAGGTGGTCCTGTCGACCGATGAGACAGTTTGGGAATTGAATTTGGCGGGCACCGGGAGTAGTGGCATGATGACTTTGCGCATTGACCAAGGTGATACCTTGACGACGTTTTCAGGGGTGAACCTTAAAACCGGTGGGGAAATCAAGTTGGCCGGCGGCACGATTGATGCACAGTTCATCGACATGCGCGGCGGAATACTTGGTGGGTCAGGCACCATACTCACTGGCAGCGGTCCCATCGCAGGCCAGGTTGAGAATCGCGACGGTCGGGTGGAACCGGGCGATGGGATTGGGACGCTTAACATTGAGGGTCGCTATGCGAATACGGTCAGCGGCATTTTGGCCATTGAGATTGGTGGTACGACACCCGGTACCGAGTTTGATCAGTTGATCATCGATGGTGATGTGTCGCTGGCTGGCACGCTGGAAGTCGCGTTTATCGGTTTGCCAGCCGGAACTCCATTCGCACCTACTTCCAGCGATTCCTTTGAGTTTCTCACGGCCACCGGGACCAGAAACGGTACCTTCGACACACTGCTACTACCCGACGGGTTTTCGGGCAACATAGCCTATACCACTGGCGGTGCTATCCTGACCGTCGTCGCAAATCTGGCAGGCGATTACAACCAGGATGGCACAGTCGATGCCAGCGACTACACCATGTGGTACGACACGCTAGGATCGACCATAGACCTTGCTGCCGATGGCAATGGAAATGGTACCGTGGACCAAGCGGACTACCTCATTTGGAAAAGCAATTTTATTAGGACCACAAATAGTTCTGTCGATAACAATATGGTTCCCGAACCGTCTGGATTGCTGTTGGCCGCTTGTACCGCCATCGCCCTGGGATCAGTTCCAACAAGGTCTGCAGTCGGTCGACGGTGTCCAGTAGCACCCGTTGCCACCTCCGGCTAATTTGGCGGCCGACATAACCCGCGCATTTTCTGGCGAACTCTTCAAAATGTAAATCGTACAGGATGGACTGCCCCATTGCCCCTGTGGTAGACCATAGGTTGTGTTTTTGGCGAAAGAAATAGCAAGTTCGTGGGCGGTGATCACAACCGATTTTGAGATTCGGTCATTGATTGGAATATGAGTGACGCCGTCTCAATAACGAACGCGTTTTCAGGCAAATGTGCCTTGCTGACCGCCAGTGGTCGATGGAGAGTGGGGGCGATATGTTGCAGCAAAGGTTTGGCCAAATATCTGGAGCGACCATTGAGGGCCAACCACGGTTTCCGCGGGGCAGGAAGCAAGGAATGGTAACTTGGGTGTGGGTGCATCTCCGGGGAACCGTGGCGTGGATCGCAGGGTTTTTGTTGGTTAGTGCCACTGTCTTCGCTGGTGGGGGTCCGGAAAATATCCTGATAGTTGTCAATGCTCAGAGTGAGAGTTCGAAGACCATCGCGAATCACTACATCCAACTTCGGGATGTTCCTGCCTCACACATTCTCTACATCGATTGGAAGGGTGGAATCGAGGCATGCAAGGGAGAGAAGTTTCGCCAGCGTTTGCTTCAGCCCATACTGCAAGCAATTGACGAAAGAAAACTCGGGTTGCAAATCGATTATGTAGTCTATTCGAGTGATTTTCCGTGGCGGATTGAATTTCAGGACGAGTTTGCGGAACGTAAAATATCCCCGACAATGCGCCCCATCG
>JAKVCB010000379.1 GCA_022448345.1 Pirellulales bacterium | reverse complement strand
TATTTCCGGACTCATCCGTGACCACCAGTCTGTCGCCAGAGCCCACAAGCCGGCTTTTGGGTGGTCGCTATTTCTGACTACTATGTGTTTGCTCGAATTTCCAACGACCTGAGTATCAAACACTCGACACAGCAGCTCAAAACACCAACTACAGTTACTTGGAGATTAAACATGAAGCATTTCATCACGGGCGTTTTGGCGTTCGTCGCTATGGCTGCCATCTGTCGTTTCACAGTAGACGCTCGTGCGGATGCCGTCGCACCAAAGGCCGACCAGACAACACCGCAAGAGCCCCACTGGCAATTATTCCTCGACAACCACGTCTTGGAACGGAGCATGGGATTCCGGCGCATGCTTCATCATCCACAACCGCGCGGGATCGTCCTACCGGCCGACAAACCTTGGGAGACACACGGAGTTTCTCCGATGTACGTCGGCTGGCGTAAGGACGGACGAATGGAGTGCTATTATCGTGTCCACTGGTGGAAACGAGGCTTGGCCCAAGGCAGCGGCATGGCCTACGCCATCAGTCACGACGGACTTGTTTGGGAAAAACCTGTTTTGAACCAGGTCGAGGGTCCCACAGGGGTCCATCGAACATCCACGTTTCCTTATCGCACGTCGGTCGACAGTGGCAAAAACAACAACCTGATCCTCTGCAGTCAACTGATGGACTTGGGAAGATACGGCAATGTCTCGGACCCGGCCAAACGTTTCGCCATCAACTTCGAAGGTCCTGATCCGTGGGGAAGTTACCACCTTTACTTTGGAAGCGAGCCACCGGATCCGCTACTTGATCCCAACTGGCGAGAAAAGTTCACCAGTTCGGGAGGTTGGAAACCGGGCCCTTACAACACACTCGATTACTGGGATGACCTGAACCAGGAGTGGGTCGGTATGCGGCAGAGCCCCAATCATCCGCCCGCAAGGGCCGTTGCGAGGTACGCCTCCCACAATTTGAGGGACTGGAAAATGCAGCCGGTCCTTTATCCCGATGCCGAGGATTCGAGTGACCCTCGTTTTTTCGACGAGATTTACGGGATTCGCGCTATCCATACCGAAGGTCTCGTGCTGGGTTATGCCTACTGGTTTATTGGTGACCAGACGCATGCGAAAACGCGCATAAACAAAGGCCCCGCAGGTCAGTTGGTCATGAAAGGTCCGTTGGACGTACGAATCGTTGTGAGCCGCGACGGTGGTCTTAGTTGGGATCGGACAGTCAGCCGCGAAGCCTGGATCCCGCACGGTAGCGAAGAGGACAGTTATGACCGACAGGTCAGGCTGGATGCGCCACCGATACGTGGGGGAGACGAAGACTGGTTCTATGGAGCGGCCGTAGACGGTGATCACGCATCCTCCAGTCCCTATTACGGCGACCGCATGCCGCAGATCCAAGGCGTCTTATACACGCAAAAACACAACCGTTATGTCAGCCTGACAGCGGGAAATGCCCCACAGATTCTGATCACCAAGCCGATCAAGGTGACAGGCCGAACACTGCAGCTAAACGTTGATGCCAGCCACGGAGAAGTACGGGTCGGAATCGGCGTCGACAAAATTTTTCGCCAGGGCAGCTGGCCGTTTGTGGCGACGCTACCCAACTTCATGCCGATGGCTCGAGACGGCAAAGCGCATTTCGAGAAAGGCTTCCACTTTGAAAACTGCGAGCCCATCCATAACAACAGCATCGAGCAATCGGTAACATTCGAAAAGGATGGTTTGGAATCTCTGCAAGGCCAAACGGTACGACTTTTCTTTAAGGTGCAAGATGCTGACCTTTACGGGTTTCGATTCAAGTAAGAGTGGAAGGTACAGCCAACAGACATCGTGGACGAATCCTAAAACCCATAGGCGGTCACCGTTTCTCCGTCATTCGAGGAAAACGCCTTTCTTGGCAGAACGGATAGCCACACGCCACAACACTGCCAATGCAAGGTTCACCACCTCAGTCCAACCTAATCCTGAGCTGGCACGTTTCTAGATGAAATCCATCACTAGGCTAAGGGAAGCCTGCAGCCTTTCATGACATAACATTGACCCGCCAGCATGA
>JAKVCB010000378.1 GCA_022448345.1 Pirellulales bacterium | reverse complement strand
TATTGAACTGCATCCGGTCGCGATTTGCCGCCAGCATGAAATTTTTCAGGCCCGAGTTGATGCCATCGTTGACCGTGGCCGCCGGACTTCCATACCAATACCAGTCGAAACTGAAAAATGCGATGCCATGGTCGGCTGCCAGGTCAATCTGTTGCTCCATCACCTCCACCGTGTCGCCGCGCCACAGGCCGCCTCCCCAGATCGGCTCCCGTTCTGGAAAATTGTTTCGCAACTCGGCGTTGGCAAACGCGGCAACCGCTTGCGGGGTGTCGTGGTACCACCCTTCAAAATAGTAGGCCCCCAAGGTTGCAGCCGGCGAGCCTGCCGGGAGCTCTCGGAGAGGTAGCGCCCAAAGTGCCACGATCGCTACTTGAACAATCAGATTTAATCTGTGGGGCATTGTGTGGTTGACCTCGCGTGCTATCTCCGGAAGCGCGATACAGGCATCACATATACCGGATATACTTCCGTATATTCTAACATGCCGGTCAATAGCACCGGGTGCCAAACCTGTTCTTCTCGGTGCGGACGCTACCGAAGCCAAACGAGAAACCGCTGATGCCCGCTGCGCTGCTGATCACAGAGAACCTGTCGGCAACCTTGATAAACCTTCCGTCCACGAACAGGCAACCAAAGTTTTCCCGAATCCAACACCGGCACAATCGCCTGGGATTGTTGTCAAGCAGGTAAAACTTGCTCCTGGCTGTTAATGCAGGCATACTGGCGGGTAGTTTTCAATCAACGTCGCACCAGATTGTACGCTTTCCCTTCCTCCCCCTGGAACTTCAGGTTGTGAACCAGGCTTGCCAGAAGAATCGCACCGTAAAACAACTGCACAATTGCCTGCTGATGTTGTCGATACTGCTGATAGCTCGAAGTTCGCTGCAGGCAATCACCATCAGCGAAGTCGTCTTTTTTGGTGACAGCCTTTCGGACATTGGCAATACTTCCAGTTGGTCGCTCGGTTTTGTGCCGGGATCGGCCTACTGGAATGGTCGCTTTTCAAATGGACCGGTTTTTTCAGAACGCCTCTCGGTCAAACTGGGCCAGGGAACACTCGCCTCAAGTACTGCCGGAGGAAACAACTACGCCTACGGGGGAGCACAGACGACCGGAACAGGGGGAGTAAACGGGTGGTTGATTGACGACCTTGATGAACAGGTCGACGACTTTCTGGAAAACCAGACCGCCAGTGCCGAAACCCTGTTTGTGGTGCTGGCCGGTTCCAACGATTTCCTCAACAGTAGTCAAACGAATGTCTCGGCAACCGTTGCTAATATTGCCGAAGATCTTACCCGATTGCATGCAGCCGGGGCACGGCAGATGCTGGTCCTTAACCTGCCGCGACTGGGCGACACGCCACGGTTCAATGGGAGTGTCTCCCTGTCCAACACGATGAATGCCAGGACTGACAATTTTAACCACCAGTTGGCAGTGACCCTTGATGGCCTTTCCGAAAACCTCGCCGACCTGGTACTTGTTCAATACGATCTTGCCTCGCTATTTCAGGAGGTACTTTCTACCCCTGGTCAGTACGGACTCACGAATGTGACCAGCCCAGCCGCACCAGGACTGGATGCGGGGGACCTCTTTTACAGTTCGGGCAACGTCGTTTCGAACCCCGAAGATTACTTGTTCTGGGATGAAATTCATCCAACCACAACGGGGCATGCCCTCGTTGCCCAGGATATTTTTGACACGCTCGACGGCTTCGATCCCAACGGTGATTTCGACAACAGTGGCATTGTGGACGCGGCCGATTACACGCTTTGGCAAGATCACTTGGGGCTAAACTCGTCCGTACTCAACGGCCACGGTTCGGGTGCATCCACGGTCCTCCAGGTCGACTACCAACTGTGGGACACCCACTTTGGTGAAATTGTCGCCAACGGTTCGCAGGCAAACCGCATACCTGAACCGGCCAGCATACTGCTGGCCCTTTGCGCCCTGACCGCATGCCGCTGGGCGCGCACAATGAACCGGTGAATCGGGAAACTCGCCCTTAAAACAATTTCCACAAACACTTGCCCACTGCTACAATCTCCCCGCCTT
>JAKVCB010000377.1 GCA_022448345.1 Pirellulales bacterium | reverse complement strand
TTCTTGCAGCGCCTAAGAAATTTGACCTCTGGTGGCAGCGCGACCGGGCAGTGCTGGAATTGCTGTATGCCACTGGATGTCGCGCATCAGAACTATCGATGCTTAAGCTCGAAGACCTTCACCTTGACGATCGATTCATTCAATGTCGTGGAAAAGGTGATAAGCAGAGATTAGTTCCACTCAGTCAGATTGCGGTAGAAGTTGTCCAGGAATACCTCAAGACAGACCGCCCGATGCTCACGGAAAAATCCCCAGCCGCACCCTGGGTGATTGTCTCCAGGCGCGGGCGAAGACTACGGCGCGAGGCGATCTGGGAGCTGATCAAAAAATATGCAATGCGAGTTGGAGCTCCCTCGAGCGTGAGCCCGCACACGATGCGTCATAGTTTTGCGACGCACCTGCTGGCGGGTGGTGCCGACCTACGGCAGGTCCAGGAATTACTGGGGCACGCCAATATTACCACCACTCAAATCTACACCCACGTCGATGCATCTCGGTTGAAGCGAGTGCACCGGGAATTTCATCCCAGGGCCTGAATAATAAAACGTTGAATTACCAAGATCGCTCCTTGCCCCGCGAATACCGATGCTAGAACGAGACAACATAAGTTACGGTCAGGCGATCTTCAGATCGCCATCGGAATAAGGCCATGGATTCAGCCTGGATTTACTATCTCTTCGCGGTCTTACTGCTGCTCGCCAATGCTTCCAGCTGGTGTTTGACATTATTGACACTGCCGGGCAACTGGATGATCGTTGTTTTCACCGCGGTGTTTGCCTGGTTCTTTCCGATCGAGGTTGGTCCGGGAATCAGTTGGGTGACGGTTGCGATTCTCGCGGGCCTCGCAGTCCTGGGAGAGATCTTCGAAGCTGTCACGGGGGCTGCTGGAGCCGCCAAACAAGGCGGCAGCCGCCGCAGCATGATCCTGGCAGTGATCGGCGCGGTCTTGGGTAGCCTCGGGGGCGCCATTATCGGTGTGCCCGTCCCAATTATTGGTTCGGCCGTCGCAGCTATCTTTGGTGGAGCGATCGGTGCCTTTGCAGGAGCGATCCTGGGTGAACAGTGGAAGGGACGATCCTGGGAGAAACGAATGGAAGTCGGCCGTGCCGCATTTTTCGGTCGCATCTTTGGAACCGTGGGCAAGCTCGCCATCGGAGCGATTATGGTGGTGATCGCGACGGTCGATTCATTCGTCTAGGGCTGAGCAACCTCTTCTGCAGACGCCCACCTCCAGGGTGGCACTGGCTCATCGTCGGCCCAAAGTCCGCGACGTTCGGTTCGCGCATCATCTTCGGTCGTCGCGAACATCCATTCGTCATCAACTCGCTTGTCGTGCCAGGCAAGTCCGGCGGCAAGCAGCTCCATATTCAAATAGCGCAGGTCCAACACCCATACCTGAGCAATTTCGGCTTCGCCATCCATGCCAAATACTTTCACAAAGACCAGACGGTCTCCGGTCAACTCCTTGGCAAAGTCGGCCGCTGCCTCGCCATGTGGCTGATCCTTACTCGGACAGACGATGCCAGACAACTTCAGATCGTGAAGCGTGCCTTCCTGATCACGAATTCGCAAGCGGTTTCCGTCGATCACCTCGACCACATGGCCGCGGTAATAATAGTCCGGCAACACCTCACGAAGCGGTAAAGCCTGTGCAAACTGATATTCCTGGCCACCCAGCTTGAGTCGTTCGGAGGTCAAGAATTCGAGGTCGGCGACCACAACATCCCGAGGCGTACCCGTATCGGCTCGCAAGTTGGAGAATGTGACCTGTTGCCCTTCGTCCGTTAAGGACCAATCGCCCTCAATCCGATAATCTTCTGAACGATCGGCGAACATTAACTGAGTGACCTCGGCCGGTAATGGCCCACCCAAACTTTCGAGCACGAATCTTTCCGGAGACAATCTCCAACGATACTCACCGTTGTCGGCAAGTAAAAACGAGTCAAAGAACATCTGCGGGTAGACGACCGCAGGTGGCAACTCGCTTAACGGGTCGACAACTGCCGAGGAATCCTCGGATTCAAGCTGTTGCGATTCTGCGCATCCACCAAGG
>JAKVCB010000376.1 GCA_022448345.1 Pirellulales bacterium | reverse complement strand
CGAGCGATTGTTGAAGGACCCTACTCCGGGAACATTGGCCAGCCCCTGGGTAGACATGATGAGCCGACCGGAATCATCAATTGCAAGCGCATCGATATCTTCATTGTTTCCGGAAAGCCCCACATCACTGCCATCGAAGTAGAAGTGCATCGAACCGTGTGATGAGACACCCAGACCCAGCGGACGGTAGAGAATGAGATCCGAGTCATCGACCCATTCACCGTCAGGTCCACCTGTCAAACCGGCGACTTCACCTGGGTCCTTGAGACTCAGGATGAAATCTCCATTGGGCAGGAATGCCAGGGCATCGATCTCGTACGGGATGCTGGCAAGCGTGGCTGAGTAGTTCTCCCGCCAATACCCCAACCCGTTGTATCGATTCCAGTTCCACCCGATTCTCGTTCCAAAGGTCCGGTCGACGAAGGTGTTGCTGGGCCCATTGAGCCACAATCCGTCAAGATCACCGTATCCGTTCACGCCAAACCGACAGCCCACGGCGGCAATGCGAATACTCTCGGTCTGGTTGGCAAACACATCACTCTGTTCCAACGCGATGTTCCCATCGAAGGAGCAGGAGCCGAACAACACCGTGGTATTCGGGTGCGACATGCTCACGCCACCAGTGGACAGGGCCACATTACTCTCAAACGCGCAGGAGTCGAAACGAACGTGTCTGCCAACCGGCTGGGATGAACCCGGGTAGTAGTTGTGCCCGGTGTTGATGGCACCGCCTTTCAAAGCGACATTTCCAGTGAAATCGCATTGAATGACCACGGCGTCTGGTGGCGGCGAGTCATAGATGCCTTCCTCCCTGTTAGCGATTTGCAGCCCCCCACCCTGCAGCCGAGCGTAGTTGCTCTGAAAGCTGTTGCCCCAGAGAAGCGGCGAACCCCAGATCGACACCCCGCCGCCAGAACCAGACCGATTCGACTGAAAAACATTCCCGGCCAGGAGTGTGTTCTTGTTCATCGGCTCGACGCTACTCGCAACCGCGCCACCTGCGGTCGTGGCATGATTCGATTCAAATCGGTTGAGAACGAGGTAGACGGAGGAATCAGGACCGAGGTATTCATAGCTTCCGAGATAGACGCCACCACCACTACTTTCGGAAGAATTGTTTGAGATCTCGCAGTCTTGAACGGTGACGTCTGCGCTGTACATCAATGCCATCGCACCGCCATTGCCTCTGTAAAAACCAGTCAGATCGTTGAACGACTGGTTGCCATCGAAGACGCAGTTTCGGACCAGTGCTTCGCCGTAAGAGATGTACAGGCCACCCGCCAGACCCTTCGATGTATTGGAGAGGAAGTAACTGTCCTCGATTCGTGAACCACTTCTGACTCCATTGCAGAACACTGCACCTCCATATCCGCTGATCGCTTCACATTGGAGGAAGACACAACTGGTGATCACAGGCACACCACCAAGGGAGCTGATTGCAGCCCCACCTTCGGAGCTGGTTGGAAAGTACCCGAGGTCGACAGCACAGTCGATGAACCAGCAAAGATCAACCTCGAAAGACGCCCCTTCGTTCTTGATCGCGCGGCCAGCTATGCCCACGAAGTTCAATGAACGAAAACTGCACCCTGACGCACCAGGACCCGTCAGGTGAAAGAGCGGCTCATCTGGAGCACCTGACCAGGTAAACCCAGTCTGCCAGAACCCTCCACCCTGAAGAGCGATCGCCTTCTCGATCACAATCGTGCTTGAGAGGTCATATCTCCCAGGAGCGATGTCGATCACATCTCCGTCCTGAGCGTAGGAGACTGCTTCGGCGATTGAGTCGAATTCACACCCAGAGGGACAAACGTGAATAGTCTCTGCAAATGACCGCCCACCCCACGACACGGTCAGTACCGCAATGGCAATCAACAACATGACACCTCTGCTAGAAAACATGGCGAAGCTCCTTCAATCCGGGGAATAGCCTCGGCATCCGAGACTTGAATCACCCCTCCATGCGAGAACACAGGTTTGGCGTGCCACAAAGTGCCCTGTTGTCTCAAGATCTGGCGATCGTGCCGTCAGACATCCCCAAGAGGTGGCTGGTGTTGATACCACCG
>JAKVCB010000375.1 GCA_022448345.1 Pirellulales bacterium | reverse complement strand
TGTTCAAGGTGCGAATTACGATAGGCATAGGTCCGACCAGCAGGAAGACCAGGGGGTAGAAGTAGTGTAGTGTTGAGTTGCCCTGAGACAACAATAGTGCTGTAATCGGGGCGAACATGAGGCAAAGAAGGAGCACCCGCAAGACCAGGCGATTGCCAAAGCGATCGGCAAGCGGTCCGGCCAACAGACTGAACAAGGCCGTTCCAGCGTTTTGGACAATGACCCAAAATGTCAACTCGCTAAGGTCGTTTGACTGGCTCTCATATCCTGGGGCCGCCTGTCTTCCGAGCAGCTGATAATGGGGCATCAACATAATCGAGAACCCGTATAACGCTGCCACGATTGCACAACGACGAAAATTGATGTCCGTGGCAAGAATGTTGAATGCCGATCCGAAGATTCCAGCGATCCCTTGTGTTTCTTGAGAGTATTCGTCTCGTTCTTCGGCAAGGAACATGCCAGTGCACGCTGAAAGAGTGAAACAGATTCCGGTAAATCCGAATATCCAAGTGAACTCAGTGTTGCCTGGACGCAACCACTGTTTCAGTAAGGTGGCAGCGCAGGCAATGGCGACTACGGCACCTAGTACATTTGCGGATAACATGAGACGTCCGCGGCGCTGGGCGGGGATCAATTTTCCTTGCAGCGTGCTGAATACCAGCTGATTGACGCCCGTGCCCATAAAGAAAGCCGCGTAGACAATCAGAAATGCCACGGACATCCAAGGTGCAGGTTGCCCTTCGGCGTAATACCAGACAGCGGAGAGACTCAAGAAACAGAAAGCCATTACAAGGCCGCAAGCCGTCAACGCCGATTTCTTGAGGCTTAGAAGTTTTATCCGCCGCGACAACAGCAGGGGTGGGACACTCTGTCCGAACCGATTGAGCATCGGCAGGCACCCGCGCAGTAGCCCCGTACCCCCAAGCCAGTCGAGAACGGCTGGCATGATGATGCTTTCGGTCTTGAAGATCCAGCCAGTCCGCATCAGGACCTGGTGCACAACAAGAACGAAAAAGTTGTGTTTCTGGTGTAGAAAAGTTTCGTTTGGGGAGGAAGAGTCGGGAGAGCTCTTCTCAGCGGTTGCGTGGCGCAAGAACTGCGAACCGGGCTCCGAACGGGAGGAATGCATTGCGGTAGTATACTGGTGGTTTTCCGGGGCGAACAGAGAACTGCCGTGAGCGCGTGGGCCTATGTCGTATTCGGCTCACGAACGAATCGCTAACGATTGTTGGTTGAGGCGTTATCCTCTCACTTACTATCCAGAGCCTCGTCACGCGAACGCGGGCGAACGATTTTGCCGTTACGAATTGTCGCAATGGCGGACCAGGTGTGGGCCACGCGCGTATTACCGATTGCGTCCTCCAATTCTTCAGGGAGGTCTGACCACTTCAGGATTGCCAGGTCGGCATTGGTGCCCGGTTTGAGACAACCTGTATGGGGAAAGACACGCAGGACTCTGGCTGGCGTTTCAGAAACAGCTGAGAAAATATCCGATTCCTCCATGCCGGCTGCTTTCAGTTTTGCCATCGTTCGTGGGAGTGTGTGGCGAGGAGACATGTCGAGATGACGTCGCTGCAGGTCGGTTGAAATGGTATCGGGGGTAAATCCGTTCGCGATCGCAGTTTGCGCTACGTCGAAATCAAAGGAAGCGGCGCCGTGTCCGAGATCAAACAAAATTCCCCGATCCCGTGCCGCTCGAATTTCTGGAAGGACTCGCCCTTGCCTGACAATACAATGCGGTTGCCGGCGATAGCAATAAGTTACGACATCTCCTGGCCGCAGAGATTCGAGCTGTTCCTGCAAGGCCCAGTCCTCCGCACGACGCATGCCAAACAGAATGGGGATGTCACATGCTGTAGCGACGTGTAACCCTCGTTCCAGAACCTCACGCGGGTCTGTGGTTCCGCAAGCCACATGGCTTACATTAACAGCCAGACCCCAGATCGCATGGCGATACGAATCGATTGCGTTGATGCACTGGTCAGTGTCCGCATCTCGCAAGTTCTCGAAACAGCCAGTTGTCTTCGTTTCGCCAACACGAGACAAATTCAGCGCGAGACGAACGCGTGT
>JAKVCB010000374.1 GCA_022448345.1 Pirellulales bacterium | reverse complement strand
GTCGTTTGGCCCCTGCTCCACGTGTTGCCAATATGATCGAGAAGGGGAAAACTCCCGTTTTGCCCAAAGAGCAACTGGCTGAGTTGGGCTATCACCTTATCCTGTACCCGTTGGCGGGTTTGTTTGCCGCTGCCGGGGCGCTCGAGGCCATCTACCGAAAGTTGTTAACGGACCAGACTACCCTTGGAATTGAGGGCCAGTTAATGGCGTTTGATGAGTTCAACACGTTAATGGGTGTTAACCAGAAATACGCAATTGCAGAACGTTATGGAGTGAAGGCATAATTTGGAAGCGAGGTGCGAATTGCCGCAACAGGTATTTTCCTCGAACAAGAGGTAAGCGGTTTTCCAGCAACGGCCACTTCCAGTCCCGAGTGTTTGATGCGTTGCAAACACTCAGATGGTGACGTGGCAGTCATTGTCGTAACCAAATCAGAGATCTTAAGTAACTTATGGCCGTTTTTGCTGTCGAAATTGATCGGCTGAGGGCCGCTTGGCGTAATGCTCGACAAGAATTGCTGGCGGAGCGTGCGCCTTCCGGTCACTGGGTGGGTGAGTTAGCGAGTTCCCCGTTGTCGACGGCAACGGCCATCAGTGCCCTGGTACTGTCCCATCGGGGAAATTGTCAGTTTGCCGAAGATTCCAAGACTGAGGGTATCGAGGACCTCGTGCAGCGAGAATTGAGCGACTTGGTGATTTCCAGCCTGCGTTGGTTGGTGCGACATCAAAATGACGATGGTGGGTGGGGGGATACCGATCGCAGCCGTTCCAACATTGCGACCACCATGCTTGTGCGGGCAGTCTTTCAAATGACCGGTGTCCCAGCTCAATACGGTCATCTTGCAGCAAAGGCCGATGCGTTCATCGAGCAAAATGGTGGGGTAGCAGCCTTGAAACGCCGGTATGGCAAAGACAAGTCTTTTGCGGTACCGATTCTCACCAATTTGGCATTGGCTGGACTGGTGCCCTGGAAACAGGTTCCTGCTCTCCCCTTTGAATGGGCTTGTGTTCCGCAATCCTGGTACCATCTTGTCCGTCTTCCGGTTGTGAGTTACGCAGTTCCAGCGCTGGTTGCTATCGGGCAGGCAAAGTTTTTTCATGATCCTCCGCGCAACCCGGTGATGCGGTTTTTGCGGCGGGCGTGTTTGCAAAAAAGCCGGGCAGTCCTGGAAACAATGCAACCAGAAAGTGGCGGTTACCTGGAGGCCATTCCGCTAACGAGCTTTGTCGTCATGAGTATGGCCAGTTCAGGGCAAACCGAAAGCAGAGTTGTTCAGCGAGGCATCGAATTTCTGCTCAACTCCGTACGCAGCGATGGAAGTTGGCCGATTGATTCAAACCTTGCCACATGGAATACTACGCTCGCAGTGAATGCCTTAGTGCCTGAACAAGCTTCTGCTGACGATTCTTCCGGCGGACAAGTTCTGACCGACAGCTTGCTCCAATGGCTCCTTGATGCGCAGCACGCTGAGCAACATCCCTTTACCGGGGCCCAGCCAGGTGGATGGGCTTGGACGGATCTTTCTGGCGGGGTTCCTGACGCGGATGATACGGCTGGTGCTTTGATCGCGTTGAGTCGTTGGCAGCAACATGGTTCGGGGTATAAGAATGCGTCGGTCAGAAAGGCTGCTGAAGACGGAGCCCAGTGGCTGATTGGCCTGCAAAACCGGGACGGTGGGTGGCCTACATTTTGTCGTGGTTGGGGGCACCTTCCCTTTGATCGCAGTTCCTGCGACATCACCGCCCATGTTGTGCGGGCCCTGATTGCCTGGCGGCCTTATTGGGAAACTCAAAAGCCACGATCTTTTAG
>JAKVCB010000373.1 GCA_022448345.1 Pirellulales bacterium | reverse complement strand
CACCATCCTCGTCGGTAATTTCCAGGAGTGTGTTGAGAAGTTTGTTCAGACGTTCTGTTGCTTGCTGGTCGTCCCGGCGCATTGCTAGTTCAAGTAAAGCCTGGACTGCCTCGCGGATGTTATGGGCCGAACATGCTTTTTTCTTAAGGTTCGGATCGTACGTGGCGGGGAAACCAGCCTCATTGTCCAAGGTTGCAAAGAGTACGCCTCTCAGTGTTTTAAGCGTCTCCGGGGGAGTCCGTTTGCCGGTCACTGATTCCGCCTTGAGAAGGCCATCGATGGCACGGCCCACATTGTGGGTCATGTCCATGGGAATGGTGTGCCCTCCCTCGCGCACTTCTTTGACAGGATCGAATCCAGACATGCGTACCGTCCAGCGAACCATGTTGTCAGTGGCCTGCTCAACGTGCCAGGTGAGATCTGTCGGAACAGGAACTGGTTCTGCAAGCACCCGCTGCAGGCTGGCCCCATGGGTCAGCAAGAGAATGGCAACCATACAGGAAGGAATGAAACGTGGTGGGTTCACGGTTGATGTTGCCTTAGAAGGCTATTTGCCTGGTGGTGATTTATCGACTTGAGGTGACCACCACCATTCTAGACTGTCCGGTTCGTTAAATTGTCAAATTTGAGTGACATTTTCCCTGAGGAGATCTTCTTTTGTTCCGATTGCGAATTTTCTTGTCGAAGAACACCGAATCCCGGCATCTCATCCCTACATCTCGATGTTCTCACTCGACCGGAGGCCAAGAGCGGCAGCGGGCTTGTGTCCGCTTGTGCAGTTTTAATTTTATTCGTTGAAGGTCGCGCTGGTTTTTGCGTGATCGTGCCCATGGGTTGGTTGGTGATCTGATTCCACCGGTAGCGGAAAACCTAGCAGATCCCCGTTGGCCTGGAATCCATTTTCATCGGTGTCGACAAAAATTGGGTTGCTGACCGCAACCGGCATCAACTCGCCATGTTCAGGCCCAAAGACTTTTCCCAAATGACGCCCCTCTGCAGCAGCAACCACGATCAGGTGGGCATCGGTCGGTAGGGACAACCTGATACGGTTGTTGAACTTTATCGTGTCATTCCCGAACATTTTACCGTGCGAGCGGCGCGTAAAATTAAAACGTTCATCGGGTCGCCCATTGACCAACACCTGCACGCGATTGACATCCAGCCAGTTTGGACACTCGACGCGAATCTGAAGATTGACCGCACCCGTGGTCGAAAGCAAGTCTTCGCCCGGACCTACGTGGTCGTCGGCGGAAAAAGCGTCGACCTCCATAAATGGCCCGTTCGACATCACGACCTGTCCCCTCTCAAGAGCATGGCAGATTTCCATAAGATCCGCTTCCGATGGATCATCTGTCGAAGATCGAATGTAATTTCGTAGATAGCCACTTCCGTGATAATTCCGGTGGGCATCGGTGTTGACGACGCCTGGCAGTCGATAACCAAGATTGAGCATCTGTAGCCAATTTTGGATGCGGGGAACTTCGCCTTCGCCTTGTTCGCGGTAGGTTTCCGGCCCTGTGAATATTTCTTCCAGTGGATGAACTTCCATAATGTCGGCGTAGTGGAAAATCTTGCGAAATCCCTCGTCCGGTTTGCCATCCCGGTCGGCGTCGCCCAGCATCTGTGGCGTGCGAGGGTGGTTGACCTGAACCACCTTGTCGCTTTGGTTATCCCACATCGCCAGTCGTGCGATTTGGGCAACAGGGTTCACATGCACCGGTGGTGCACCACCATCCTGGGTACGTGGCCGGTGAATCAGTGGGAACGCATTTTGGTGGTTGAGCGCGACCGGCAACCCACTCAACTCAACCCCCGGGCAGGTAAGCACCCGGTGGGCAGTACCAAAATAGTCCAGGTGTGGTTGGTAAGAAGATGTGCGTTGATGTTCTGTGCAGGGGATGAACTCCAAATGTTCTGCCAACAGGTTCAGCACGCGCCCGCGTTGGGTTGTGATATTGTCACCAGATTCGGAAGCGTGGCTGTGCAGGTCAGAACTGAGCCACCCGGAAGTGTTGACGGATCGACGAAGTTGCTCACGAACGGTGGTGGTTTCGCCAGGCTTGACTTGGACCGTCCTTAGAGTTGCA
>JAKVCB010000372.1 GCA_022448345.1 Pirellulales bacterium | reverse complement strand
TTTGCCAAACCGGCACCGAGAACAAATAGCATGAGCAGGCATAGAATCGTTACCACTGCATGACGGTGGATAATCATATCTCCCATGCCCAGCAGCAGCTTGGAGAAGGGCGTATTATGTACCTGCCCCTGTTTGCTATCGTTCTTTTTCTTTTGCTTCGGTGGCCAGAGTTGCAACAGGGTCGGCAGAAGAGCAAACAGCACCACCAGCGTGAACAGCACGCCATAGGCCGAGTACACGCCGAATTTACGAATCGGAATCACCTCGCTAGTGATCAGTGATCCGAGACCGAGTGCCGTGGTCACCGCCGCCAGCGTACAGGGGAGCCATCCGGCCCGCAGCGCCCGTCCCGGCGCACCTTCCAGACCCGCCGCTTCGACTTCGTCCTGATAATAATTCACCAGGTGAATCGCCCCGGAGAGACCCAGCACGTAGACCAGGGAGGGCAGCACCAGCAAGACCGCATCCATCAAGCCGCCCGTGACATAGACGATCATCAAACTGCAAGCTGCCCCGTAGACACCGCAGAAAAAAACCATGGTCGTCACACGTTTGCTGCGGAAACAATAGTAGGAGAGCCCGAGCCCGACCAGAGCGGAGAGCCCGACCAGTCGCATCAGCGTAATTTCACCCTCGTCATCGATCGCCACATTATCGACCGGGGGCCCGCCGATCCGGATTTCAGATTTATCGAGACCACATGAGGCTTTGGCGACTTGAAAAAGCAGTCCGTCTTCACGTCCCATCAAAATGCGGGTCAAGGGCCATGAGTTCCCCAGTCCTGCACGTAGATTATCTTCTGCACCATCGGTCAACGTGGCGACCAGACAGGTTGTTTGGCCATCGGGGCCGATCAGTGCCCCCTGCATCCGATCGAGTGCCTCGCGGCGTTTAAGTTTCAGGTTCCCCTTGGGGTCAGTCATCTGGGCGAGAACCTGCGGCCCGGTAATCACACTCTTGAAGAACTTCCGCTGGGGCAGGTCGGCATTTGCAGGCGTATCGGGAGGCACAAGCGCCTGGGCTAACTTTTCAATCCTCGGATCGTCCAGCGTACAACCGGGCCAGCTGATCACCACAAATTGTTCGCCGAGAAATTGCTCGCGGAACCAGTCCAATTCCCGCGTCTCTTCAAAGCCATCGGGAAGCCAGGCTTTGACATCATTCTTATTGTTCTCCAGCGCGATTCGCGCTCCGCGGAGCACAATCGGCAGCAAAAAAATTGCTGCCAATAACAGCAGAAAAGCGTTGCGCGTGAAGAATGCCGGTTTCTGCATTACCATACCCACTGCCCGGCGAGGGACAGCCCTGTGAAATAGACGTTACCACCGACGTTAATCTTGGACCGCGCCGGTTCGAAGTGAAGCTGATAAGGCGCCATGGCCAAGCCGTTGATCCAGAACTGATCCCAAGACATTCGAAAACTCAGATTCGGATTGACATTGTATTGGGCAAAAAGCTTGCTTTCTAGAAATGCAGCATAGACGCTTGCTCGTTGTGACCCTTTGTAACTCCAACTGGTCGGGTCCGCCTCTTGCGCCGGAGTGCTATTGAAGTTATTAAGATTGGGCAAGTTCGTAGCGTAAGTATATTCACGAAATGGTGAAAATGGACTCTCACCCGCTAAGTCAGCGATGGGTTCTCCATTACCTGCAATGGACCTGCTCATCTCGGCAAAATTGATGTAAGCCCCAGCTTTACCCGTTGCACCGGCACTCCAGGTCTTAGTTTCCCAGGTATAGCTGCCACCGAACTGCAGGCCGAACAGCTTGTTCCCAGTATTCACGTTATAAGTGCCACCAAATTCGGGCTTTTGTAACTCCCTGCTTTTCCACAACAGCCGTTCTTTGATGCCGATATAACGCATTCCAGCAAAAAACGATGGTACGCCTCCGCTGGTAAGCTGTCGAGACCAAGTTCCATCTGGCATGGCGACCATCCGGTCTCTGCCCGGCCGGTGCGACAGCCGCACATTAACTTCAAAGCTGTTGAAATCGCTGGAATAGTCAAATTCCTGTACATCGACGGCGTCAAAACCTGGGATCAACGTTGTTCCTAAGGGAATGCCTGTTAGATTTTGAAGGCCGCTACC
>JAKVCB010000371.1 GCA_022448345.1 Pirellulales bacterium | reverse complement strand
TCGGGTTCCCTTCGGGGCGGACCAAGGTCCCCTGAAATGCAGACGACATAAAACCGCTGGACCAGTTTGGCTGACCTGAAATGGGCCCCCCCCGTTTGTCCAACATCACGACATAGGCGGGCAGGTTCTGGTTCTCAGTTCCCAGCCCATAAACACACCAACTTCCCAGTGATGGTCGTCCGATAAACGTGTTGCCGGTATTCATGGCAACCAGCGCCGATCCGTGGGCGTGGCTATCGGCCTGGCAGGACTTGATCACCGCCAGTTTGTCGGCGTGTTTGCGAAGCTCGGGAAAATAGTCTGAGATTAACAGTCCACTTTCACCGCCAGGTCGAAACGGTCGAAAATTGGGAGTGAGGTAGCCAACTCCTCGGCCACCTGAGTTGATGTAGGTTTTATCTTCCGGCAGTGGTTGGCCCGCGTACTTTTGTAGTTCGGGTTTGTAGTCGAACGTGTCAACCTGGCTCGGGCCCCCGTTCATCATCAGGAAGATGCACGCCCGTGCCTTGGTTGGGTGGTGGGATCCTTTGGCCGACAGAGGGTTGTCCGAGGGGCGCCGGGCTGCGGAGGCGGTTTGCGGAGTCAATCCAGTAGCCCCCATCAAGCTGGCCAATGCGAGTCCAGCAAACCCGCCTCCCATTTCCCACGCAAACTCGCGACGGGTGTTGCCGCAGGGAAACAGCCGGCCTGTCGGACCATCGGAGTGCCGTGGTTTGCTTGGGTTGGCCATTTTGCTACCTCCAAATATCGTCTCTAGTCCACATAGACGAACTCATTCGTACTTAACAACACATGACATAGCGATGCCAAGGCAAGTTGCCCGGCACCAGGTGCCTGCCGGTCTTCCAGCGAATAGCGATCGGCAAGATAGTTCCAGATTTCCTCATATTCGGCTTCGTAGATTGCTCTCTCGTACACCAGCAGTTCGGCAAGATCTCCCTGCCAGTATTCGCCTCCCATGTTTCCCTGAGTTCCGATGACATACGGCGAAGTGACATCAAAATGATCAAGGCGACCCCGCCTGGCCAGCAGGCGGCGGTTTTGATAAGTGGTGGTATCAGTACTACTATTAATCACCGCTAGAACCAGCGGATGGGCCGGTGTGTCCAGCACACCCGCATTCGCAAAATGGTCCGTAAACCGGACATGACCCTGCGCAGCTGTTCCCAGGAAGACAGAGTGCCCCTCGTGGTCATCGGTTTGCCAGTTCGAGAGAATCTCGCGAGGCGCACTGTCGGTTGAATCGTCCGTCACGACAGCAATGACGGTAAACCAGTTGGCTGGTTTTTCAAGCAACCTGGGTCCTTGGAGCTGCAGAAATTTTTGATCTCCGTCAAAATGGACGGCAAGCTGTCCACCTAGCGATTCCCGCGACCGCAGGTGCGGACGATGGCGCGGGTCTGGCTGGGAAGCAATCAGCGGGATAGTCGTCCGCTCGGGCCGGATCCTGTCTTGCCAGGACATGACCCCTTGCCGGTCGTCAACCGTCACGCCCTGATCGGCACGCAACCAGAGTCGCAAGCCGTCGCGTGGTTTTAACACCTGATCTCCGCCACCGCTGGCGGTTTGTTCACTCAGCATTGCCGCAAAATGATTGTGCTGCTGAGCCAGGTGTTCCATCGCACCGGATCGTTCCTTCGGACTCGGCAGCCTGCCCAGCACCAATCTCCAGGCTCGTATCACTTGAGCCTCTACATCGTCCCCCCTATCTGCCTCGAGACGCTGAGCCAGGGCTGTGCTTTGCGCATGCACAAAGTGATTGTTCATCAGCGCAAGTGCCTGAGGCGCAACTGTCGTTACATCGCGCTTTGCGCATGGCAACGTTGTATCGCTGAAATCAAATGTCGTCATCAACGGCAGCAACCGGCTTCGACGAGTCACCATGTAGATACTGCGGCGACAACGATCCGACAACGAGGAGCGGCCCCACGCGTTCCCTTTATTCGATAAACCTTCGAGGGCTTCTGAACTTGCCCGAGGATAGAAGCTTCTTCCACCTACCGATCGATTTAACTGTCCACTTACTTCGAGCATCGCATCACGTAATGCCTCAGCATCAAGTCGTCGCCGATTCTGTCTCCAGAGCCGTC
>JAKVCB010000370.1 GCA_022448345.1 Pirellulales bacterium | reverse complement strand
ATGCAGCTCCAACCTGGTGAAAGACGTACTGATAGACAAACGTCAGCGGCACAACCCCGAGGACAGTGGCAATCAGATAATCTCGAAAGGGAACCTTCAGGACCCCGGCGGCGTAACTGACCACACCAAAGGGAAGAATGGGCGCCACTCGGAAAAACAACATTCCCCAAAATCCAAACCTTTTAATGCGCTTATCAAGCTCCGCGAGCCGCTCTCCTGCCCACCGCGAAACCACATCGTGTCCCAAAAACCCCCCAATGAAGTAAGAGGGAACCGACCCCAGGATCACCCCAAGGCTACAGAGCAGCGCCCCCCACCAAAACGGTGGAAAAATCTCTGCCCCAATCAAGTTGAAGATTGTATCGGGCAGGAAAATCATCGGGGCGACGGCACAAGACAACACATAGATAACCTCGTCGTAAGGATGATACCCCTGAACAAAGTCTTGCAGTTTGCCGAGCTGTTCCTCATTAAACTGACCACCATAGAAGTAAAGCACGGTCCCAATAAGGGCAACAAGAAGCACCAGAATTACAAGCTTCACAATCGAACTAGTGCGCATGGGGAGAATCCATCCTTCTTCAGTGAAAACAACCGGGCAGTCACCATTATCGACCACGATCGCACTCGGTTTCTAGGGCAACTGGTCAGAAAACCTTGTCCTTACCAGGCCCCTCACGAATCCCAATCAGCCAGTCCCAGGCATGGCTGCCCAAGGCATGGCTGGCCAAGGCATGGCTGGCCAAGGGGTGTGCACCATCGCCAGCCTTATTCTCGCAAACCTTTCACCTATTGACGATTGCGAGCACTCCCGGCGGCCTGCCTCATTTTCTGCAGTTTCAGCTCCTGCCCAGCGACCTCCGATTGATCACGAGAAAATTGATCCGACGCAAAGTAGCCCTCTGGCGGCACCCACACGGTACGCAAGCCAATATGGTAGTGTGTTTCCCGAGGAGGCAATCCAAACCTCTTCGCCGCATAGAGACTGACCCAACCGTGATAAAACGAACCGCCACGCAGACAGCCAACCTGGCCGGCATAGGCCTCCATTTTTTCGGCTTGCGGATTTCCAGGGTACGGCTCGAGCCACTGGCAAGTCCATTCATACTGGTTACCAAGCATATCGAGTGCACCACAAGGCGAAGCGCCCCCGGGAAAGGTTCCGACCAACTCATACCCTTTTGGCCGAGCTTCTCCACGACGGCCAAAGTGGCCCACCTCAGCCGTCGGCGCCGAGTTGCCCCACGGATAGAGCCGCCCGTCGGTACCACGTGCGGCTTTCTCCCACTGGGCTTCGGTCGGCAACGCCTTGCCAGCCCAGGCAGCATATCGCCGCGCTTCGGCCCAACGGATTGAGGCCGCCGGAAAGAGCTGACCGGCCGGATCGTCATAATGGCGGGACGACCAGTTTGCCTCCGATTCGTTCCCCGTCACTTTCACATAGTGGTGCCAGGTGTGCACCGTAATTTCATACTTGTCAATAAAAAATCCGTCGACGTAAACAGACCGCTGCGGATACGCTTCCCACGCCCATAGGTCCTCCCCCTCTGCAAACCCCAGATGGCCGGCAAGAACCTCTGCTTCGGTGGCGGCAAGTCCCATCACAAACTGCCCGGACGGAACATACACCATGATCGTCTTGTCGCGCGGGTGTACAATTTGAGTTCCCACCGGGGGTTCGATTCCCAGTGAGGTGTTGATCGGGATGACCAGTCCCACCATCACAACAACTACCAACCGAGACACCTTGACGACTTGCTGAAGGGCCAATCTCACCAGGCTGGACATGCGACAGGTATCCGGTTGAATTTTCATCTATAGTCCGACTGACAATCTACCAGCAGCCCTCCAATCTTGAAGTGTCCAAACCTTCCTTGCATTGGGGGTTCGTATTTTAAGGAGGGCAAGATCGGTCCCTTTTGGCCAGTCCCCCCACGATATGCTAGAATTCACAATATCGCAACGATTGAAGTGGACGTGATTCCATGCTTCAAGATAAACCCGGGTCAAACAAGGCGAGCACCGGCAACGTCGTTCGCCTGCGCATTTTATCCGTGCTCGCACTGAGCCTCGGCGCATGCCTGGTCGCT